>CAZMSR010000001.1:0-133219 GCA_964569045.1 uncultured Gammaproteobacteria bacterium
CGCACGTACGGTTCGATGAGGGGACGGAGGATTAACATCCTCCTCCTACTCTACTGAATTAATGCCGACTTTTATGTTTTGTTCTTTGATATGATTTTTAAAATCGTGATAGGTTTTGTATTCTGTATCGTCTATTTTATTTGAAGCATAGAAAAAGTAAAAAATTACTGCTACTCTGCCGGAAAAATTTAACTCTTGTCCGGCAAAATTAAACCAGCCAATCAGATTTGCTTTGTCAAAACTGTAATCTATATTTGATGATTGATTTTGCGTATCGCTAGGTTTGACTTTTTCTTCTTTTGGCGTGTTGCTTTCTGTGTTATCTTCTTTGTTTTCTTCGCTTTGCTTTGGTTTTTGGGCTTCTTCTTTTTTGGCTTGTTCATCTAAAAAAGCAAATATTTGATTATTTATTTTTCTTAAATCTTGCACAAGCCCTAATTTCCAATTTTTATTCATTTTATCCAGCAAGTCTGGGTAATTGTCTAAGACAAGAAATCCGTCTAAAGTTAAATCGCCGTGTTTTGCTTTTTTGTTTT
This sequence comes from uncultured Gammaproteobacteria bacterium, assembly GCA_964569045.1. Lineage (GTDB taxonomy): Bacteria > Patescibacteriota > Patescibacteriia > Patescibacteriales > BS150m-G62 > BS150m-G62. Next base: position 537 of record CAZMSR010000001.1, read on the forward strand.
TAGCTATCCATTCTTTTAGTGTTTTTCCTTGTTTCTGATAAACTAATGCGTCATGGATTGATTTGAAATATCCGTAAACATGCCAAATATTAGTATAAACGCTAAAAACAAAAAGCTGTTCTCGCTCTTCTTTGGTGCTAGTTCCTTTTTCTCTGCTTTCTAATATTTTATCGTTTGCCTGGTATTTTTTTCTTAATTCTTCATCTAGCCATTTTTTTAGCTTTGGTGATTTTTCTATTTCCTCTACATAGTCAAAAATTATTTCAAATAGCTTGTATAGCTGGCTTTCTTCTTGGAAGCGGTGGCAATGGGTGGTTAGGGATTGTTGTAAATTAGAATATTTATTCATAGAGCTGAGAATTATAAACAACTGGAAGGTTGGATTGTCTTGATAAAGCCAAAATTCGTTCCTCTTGTTCATTGTCAATAACAAGTAAAGCAATAGGATTGCTTTTTTTAGCATCAATCCAAGCTTCTACTCTGCGTCCGTTTATCTTCTTTTTAAGAGCCTCATTCATTGAGGCACATTGGAATTGAAAAAATCTATCTTCTAAAACTCTTTTTCCTCTTTGTCTTCTTGAGCCAACATCCCTAGAAAACCAAGTTTTGGCTTCGGCTGGATTAAATATTATACCGGCATGTATTGCCTTTTTCTTTGGTATAAAAACATCTCCTTTTTCTCTTAGAGAACCAGCGGTAGTGCAAATTTCAGCAGTTTCTGATTGTAAGTCTAATAAATTATCTAAACTTTGTATATCCGAAGAATGAATTAAAACATTGCCTTGATTTTTGTTGGCAACTTGTGCGATTGGATTTTTCTCATTTAATAAATCCATTAAACCTAAAAGCAAATTATTAATTTTTTCATTTTCTACACCCAGACTTGAAAGCAAGGTTTGATATTCTAAGATTATTTCTTGAATTTCATAATAACTATCTAAAGAAAAATAATCGCTATCCATGCTGGCAATTTCTTGGCTCACTGCTTCTAAAATCTCTCTACTTTCTAGCAATACAACTTCAATAAGTTCTTGTTTTTCTTGCCCCTCTATATCTAATTCAGCAACTTCTTTAAAACTTTGAAAAATTGGCTCAAATTCTCCTTTTGTCATAAGCATTTTTATTTACTTGCTTCAAAATCTCTAGAGTTTTATTAAGTCTTTTATTTAAAGCTTTTAATTTTTTAATTTTGTTTTTAGTCTGTGTCATATAAAGAAGTATATAATAGTTCTAAAAAAATAACAAATATCATAGGGAACATTAACAAACAGCCTTGACTGCTTGATACATTTTTTCTAGTATATTAATAGAATTAGCGGTTTGAACCTGATAGTGTTCAGTCCACATTTTTTAAAGCCCTGTGTTTGTTTTGCTAAATTTCTTTTTTATGATTTTTGCGGTATTATATTTAAATAATATTAAATTTTAATTATGCTTAATGTAAATACAACAATATACATACTTGTATTAGTTTTAGCTGGAGGTACTATTTTTGCTTGGACACAGTTTTATATGGAATTTAAAGGGTATTGCAAGTCATGCTCAGATAAAACTTGTTCACCGGAACTTAGGAAAAATCCATTTTTATCAAAATGTTTTGTTGGAGCCATATTTTTCACATTAGCACTTTCTTTGGCTGTTAGATTATTATTTGCCTTAGAAGGGGCGTAAATTAGAATAATAAGATAAATATACGCGCCGGTATTGCATTTATTAAAAAATATGGTATTTTATTAATTAATATTACTTTTTTAGGAGAATCGTTGTGGTTGCTGAGCTTAAAGACTGGGAATTGGTTAGAGGTGTTCTTTTGAGCGAAAAAATGCTGGTTGATAGGTATTTTGATGGCATAAATGTACAGATTTTGGCTATGGGAGATAAGCCTTTTACTGTGTATTGGGAAAAGGAGGTAGAAGGTCGGGCCATGTCATTTGATCAATTACTTATTAATCCTAAGAATTCAAATCAAGCTATTGTTATTACTCGAAAAAATCATTTGAACATATATAGAAGGATATAGAAGGATATTGTAAATATAATTTCTGCTAAATAAAGGGCAGATTTTTTTTATATAAAATGATCGTCAATGAGTTAGTCTTCTTCTTGAAATATTATAATTTTGTGTTAGACTGGATGGGTTGGTCATTGACAAATAATTTGAATATTAATAGCTAGCTCTGAAGGAGTTGTACCATGGTGGAAGCAAAAAAATACGAAATTGTAAAAGAAGAGTTACCATCTCTTTATGGAGAGATTGAAAAAAAATGGGATGATTTAAAAAAATTGCAATTAGATAATACAAAGCATCAGCAGGAGTCATTAAAAAAAACAGAAGCAGTCAGTCGTGTGTTAAAAGAATGTATTTCAGAATTGCCTCTTAATGATATTCTAGATAATACTCTAAAAATAATACTTGCAGAAAATTGGTTAAAGCTAACTCATAAAGGAGCAATTTTTCTTTTTGATCGTGAAAATGAAGTACTTCGTTTAGTTGCATGGACTGATTTAGATACTGAATTGGTTAAAGAGTGCGCAAGCATTAATATTGGTCAATGTTTGTGTGGCAAGGCAGCTAAAAATCGTTCTAGTATATATAAAGATTCTATAGATCATGATCACTCAATTTTTTTTGATGGCATTGATGAGCATGGTCATTATTGTTTATCAATAGTATGTAATGATGAATTACTTGGAGTGCTTTGTTTATATTTAGATGCCGGTCATAAACAAAATGAAGAAGAAATGCAGTTTTTGTCAGATATAGTAAATGTTTTAGCTAGCGTAATTGTTCGGAAGAGGGAAGAGGATAAAAGACTAGTGTATAAAGCTGTAATTGAAGGTAGTAGTGATGCAATTATTTTTACTTGTAAAAATTGGATTATTGAAGAGGTTAATGAGGCGTTTAAACATGTAACCGGATTTGAAGAAGGTGATGTTATTGGAAGAAGTTTTGCGATTCTTCAAAATGATATGTTTGATTGTTATGATGAGGAATTCTACAGAGGAATGCAGGTTGCTTTAAGTCAAGCCGGAGAATGGCGAGGAGATTTAAAAATAAGAAGAAAAAACGGTGCATTTAGCATTGTTTATGTAAGTATTAAGCCAATTATTTCAAAAGATGAAAAAAATGGGTTAGCATGGTCACTACACGACATTAACATGGAGCGACAATATGCAGATCGGCTTCGTAAAGTAAGTATGCAGGATCCATTAACGCGTGCTCCTAACAGGTTAGTTTTAGAGCAGAATATGAGGCTTGTAATTTCTAATAATATTCGCGATAAGCAAATGCATGCACTTTTGTTGATAGATTTGGATAGATTTAATAAAGTAAATGACACTTTTGGTCATGCAGCTGGAGATGATTTGTTAAAGCAGGCTTTGGCACGTATTAATGGTTGTGTAAGAGATGGTGATACTGTTGCTCGCCTTGGAGGTGATGAATTTGCAGTTTTATTAGTTAATATCGAGAGCAGAGATAATGCTGAGAGAATTGCATGCAATATAGTCCGGGTGATAAATAGGGAATTTAATATTAGGGAGTGCAAAGCAAATATTGGTTCATCAATAGGTATAGCAATTTTCCCTGAGCATGGAAAAAGTGTTTCTGACTTATTAAATGCAGCAGACGTGGCATTGTATTATGTTAAAGAAAATGGACGAAATGGTTGTTGTGTTAGTTCTGAGACATTAGTGCTTAGTTCGCGTGAAAAAAATACACTAGAGGCTGATTTACGAAAGGCTTTAAAAAACGGTAATCAATTTATTCTTGTTTATCAGCCAAAAGTAGACTTAGAAACCGGTCAATTTGTTGGCGTGGAAGCTCTTGTAAGATGGAGTCATCCGGAAAAGGGTCTAATATCGCCTAATGATTTTATTTCAGTTGCAGAAAATTCTGGTTTAATAGACGCTCTTGGTGAGTGGGTATTAACAGAAGCGTGCAGGCAAGGACATGAGTGGGCAAAAGCCGGTTTTAATGATATTGGCATTGCTGTTAATTTGTCATCGCGACAATTTAAAGAAAGTGATGATTTAGTTCATATAGTTAGTGGTGTGTTACGCAAAACCGGTTTTAATTCTAAAAACCTTGAACTTGAAATAACTGAAAGTGCAGCTGCGCGCAATATGGAAAGTGTAGTAAGACAAATGAGCCAACTTTGTGCTCTTGGTGTATCATTTTCACTTGACGATTTTGGTACCGGCATGTCATCTTTGGGCTATCTTAGACAATTTCCAATCAAAGTTTTAAAAATTGATCGTTCATTTGTTTTGTCAGATGATCAGTCGATTATTAGGGCAATAGTATTAATGGCTTATGAGCTTGGTTTAAAGGTGGTCGCTGAAGGCGTTGAAAAAGAAGAGCAAATAGTATGGTTAAAAGAAATTGGTTGCAATATGGCACAAGGTTATTATTGCTCGCGTCCGGTTTTACCTGAATTAATAATCAAATTACTAAAGAAAAAGCCAAGTCCTATGCAATGTACGTTAGGTTTATAAAATTGTACTAGTTCTTTAATTTATTTCCTTCGTTATGAGGGATTTTTTTATGCCAAATGGTTAATTGGGAATGGTATAATTTATGAATGAAACGAGTTTGGTAATTTCTTAAAAGAAAAAAGTGAACATTTTTGGTATGTCCACTCTATGGTTAGTTTATCTACTTGGTGTTTTTTTGTTTTTTAAAATTTTATCTATTTGCAATATAGCTTAAGCCAAGGATTTCTTCTTGAAACAATCCTCCGGCTAGCAATGCCATTTTTCTTTTTCGTTCTTTTTTTTCTCTTATTTCTTTTGGAGTTCCATATCGTGCATAATCACCTTCTGTAAAGATAGAAAGTGCATAAGTTTTTCCATTGAATTTAAAAACTGTTGCATGATTAGTGTAGTTTTTTTTCCATTTTTTTCTTGAAAAAGTTCCGCTTTTCCCGGCTATTGCTACATTTGCCGGTAAGTAATAATCAATCATTCCTTTGCCTGTGTTTATTGAATACATAAAAGTGCGGACAATTCTTGCTGCTCGATCTCTTCTGTAAAAAAGATCACTTAAAAAAAGATTTGTTCCGCGAACAGTAATGCCTTGACCACGATCTGTGATTTCATACCTACCATTGATTTTTTTCTTTCGTGATCTCGATTTTTGAATTGAATAGTCCTTTATAGCTTTAAGACCCTTTGAATCGCTACCCCAAGTTAATTTAAAGTATTTCCAGGCTGCATTGTCTGATATTTTAAACATTAAATACATTTTTTGTAGATTATGCCATGATAACATACCATTGTATTTGTCTGCAAAGGCTATAGCAAGAAAAAGCTTTAATACAGATGCTCCATAATATTCTTTTCCCGGATTTTTGCTTTGTCCGATAAGTTTGGGGCCGGTGATTCTTAGTTCAGACAATTGCCATTGAATTGGATAATTTCGTTTTTGCTCAGAGGCTCTTCTTATTGCTCGATATTCGTTTATGTTAGAAAAAGGACATCCGAGACCGGTGTTAACAAAGCGTTGGAAAACATGAGTTTTTCCTTTTTTATCAAGTGCACTGATTTTTTCCGGCGAATAACTTCTTATTGATTCATTAGCCACTCTGTAACATTTATTTTTTATTGTGGGAGTATGATTGTTACTTATATTTTGGTATGTTATATTATCTCTGTTCTTTATTTCACCATAATTAACAACGTCAAGATTGGCTATGGCATTGCTTTTTTTTGGTATTCCAATAGAAAGTGTAATTATGAGTAATGTAATTCGTGAGATGATTTTTAAGAAGTTTTTTGTGTGAATGGAATCAGAATTTTTTGGCATTGTAATAAACTCCCCGTGCATCAGTGAAAGGACGAATTAATAACACAAAAAATTGTACAATGAACATATTCAAAATAAAATATAGCTCTAAAAAATTTAAGCTAGTAAAGATTTACCATTAAAGCTTTTGATGTATGAATAATTGTATATTTTATCACATAAAAATTTATTTGTCAAATTTTAGCTAAATACCTACTCACACAATATAATACATTTCTGAACGAATGTGCAACTGCAGTATAATTTTGCTATAATATAATGAATTAATATTTAAGTATTATATTGTTTTTTATGTTACTTTATTTGCTTCAGCATGGCGAATCTGAAGAAAAAGAAAAAGACCCAAATAGACCCTTAACTCAAAAAGGAAGAAATGATATCCAAAGTTTAAAAAAATATTTAGGCAGTTGGGAGATGCCTATAATATATCATTCCGGCAAATTAAGAGCAGAACAAACTGCTCAAATTATTGCTGGTTCTGATTCAATTTTAGCAAAAGAAAACTTAGCACCAAACGATTCCATTAACGCAATATTTAAAGAAATAGAGTATTTTAAAAAAGATTTAATGATAGTTGGGCATTTGCCTTTTTTGTCCAGGCTAGTTTCATTTTTGTTAATAAAAGATGAAAGCCATGAGATTGTTAAATTTACTCCAGGCACTTTAGCCTGTTTGAAAAAGCAATCTAAAAATTGGGTTATTTTATTAGTAAAATCTCCTTTGTAAATATGACTGATTTTTTTTTACTGCTTTTAGGGTTAGGTGGACTAGTTATTGGAGCTCAATTGATTATTAAAGGTGCTTTAAATATTTCGCGTCATTACAAGATATCTGAATTTTTTATTGGACTGACTGTGCTTGCAATAGGGTCTGATTTACCAGAGCTTGTTGTTCATGTAACTGGAGCGATTCACAAATTAAACGGTGTAGATACAAGTGGTTTAATAATTGGCGAAACTATTGGCACGTGTATGTCACAAATTGCTCTTGCTCTTGGTATTATCGGTTTGTTTAGTAAGATAAAGTTAGGAAAAAAGGAATTGGTTAGAGATGGATCTATGATGCTTGGTTCTGTAGCGTTGATTTTTTTTGTTGGTTTTGATGGTTTGATATCAAGAACAGATGGGGTAGTATTGATTACAATTTATATTTTATATTTTATAAACCTATTTCGTGACGAAGGTGTGTTTGAAAAGTTTAAATGGGCAGGTAAAATCCAGTTTGGATGGTCGATTTTATCTTTAATGTCCGGTTTATTTATCTTAATATATTCTTCAAATTTAGTAATAGTAAACGCAGTTTCACTAGCTGAAGTATGGGGTGTGAGTCAGTCTTTGGTAGGAGCATTAATATTAGGGTTTGGAACAAGTTTGCCAGAAATTACTCTAAGTATTGCCGGTCTAAGAAGCGGTGCGATTGGTCTGACAGTAGGAAACTTAATCGGTAGTAATATTTATGATGCTATGTTTACCTTGGGTATCGGAGCAAGTATTGCTGAATTTAATTTTGAGAAAAATTTATTAATGAGAGATTTGCCAATTCTTTTTATTACTTCTTTAATTGTGTTAATATTTTTCGCTTGGAAACGTAAACTAAAAAGGGTCGAAGCAGTAGCTTTAATTGCAATTTACATAGCCTATGTAGCTTTTAAATTAGGAATGATGTAGTTGTAAAACTATAGCTTTAATTTAGCTTAAAAAAATTGCCAACATTGCACTGTGAAGAGATCGTATTATATTGTGTGAGCAGGTATATGCAGTTTATTTTACTAGTTTTAAATATTTTAATATTGCATATGCTATTAACCCTCCTGTCAGGGCTGTGAATAATTGAGGCCAGCTCATCATTGCTGCAATTTTTTTAGCAATTGCTTGTTTTGTTAAATGTTCTAAGATTTGCGTACTAGTTATCCATAAAAAAAGGAATTTTAAAATACTCGCACTAGCCATAGCTGTCCAAAAATTTTTTTTCCATAATTTTCCAAAAGTATACACAAGAATAATATTCCCAATCATTATAAATGGGATCATTGGTGCTAAAACTATTGGCAATAATCCGGCTGCTAATGCAACAGGTGATGGTATTAAAGCTACAAGCACTCCATGACTAATTCCGAGAATAGCTGTTGCAATAAACAAAGCAGCATTAATAACAGGACCAACAGCCGGTTGATAGTGAATAAGTGGAATAAATGTAGCTATACTTAATAGCGCAGCTAGTTGAGTTAGTGTTTTTGTATTTATTTTTGTTTGTGTAGTTGCTAGAATGTTTTGCATATTTTTTTAAATTTAAAATAATATTTTTGTGTTTTTTATTATTTTTTTATTATCTTAGTTTCGCGAACCTTTTTATTGAAGCTTGTATGACATATTTTGTGAATTAAATGTTTGTTAGTTAAAAAAGAATCATACATTTTTTTTGTAATTTTATTGTCATGTGCTCTTCTTACTTTCTTTTTTGTATCAATACTGTAGAGTCCTTTTGCTCTAGCTTTTCTAATTGTACTGTTAACGGGCATGGGTTGACCTCCGCCTCCAATGCAACCGCCGGTACATGCCATAAATTCAATGTAATCATAAGCTTTTGGATGTTTTTTTAATTCTTCTAGTATTTTTTTAGCTTCAAACATCCCGCTAGTAACAGCTACTTTTAATGTTTTATTTTTTATCTTAATTTTTGCTGTTTTTAATCCTTGAAGACCCCTTACTTGAGTAAATTCAATTTTAGGTGCTTTGCATGAGCAAATTTTCGCATAAGCTGTTCGCAAAGCAGACTCCATAACTCCACCACTGGCACCGTAAATAACGCCTGCTCCTGAATACTCGCTAAATGGGTTATCAGCTTCTTTTCCTTTTATTTTTGCTAGATTGATATTTTTCTTTTTTAATAAATAAGCTAGTTCTCTTGTTGTTAGCACATGATCTACCGGCTTATATGTATTGATTTTTACTTGTGGTCGTTCAATTTCATATTTTTTTGCAGTGCATGGCATTATAGATACTACGTATATATTTTTTGGGTTGATTTTTTCTTGATTTGCCAAGTATGTTTTAATTAATCCTCCGGATATTATATGTGGTGAACGCACTGTAGTAAGATTTGGAATAAATTCAGGGTAATAAAATTCAATATATTTTACCCAAGAAGGGCAACAAGAAGTAAACATTGGTAAATTTTTGTTTTCTGCTAGTCTTTCAATTAATTCATTAGCTTCTTCGATGGTTGTAAAATCAGCACCTAGACTAACATCAAAAACTTTGTCAGCGCCCAGCTCTTTAATTGCAGCTACTAATTGGTTTGTGACGATTTTTCCTGCCGGTAAGCCAAACTCTTCGCCTATACTAGCTCTAATTGATGGCGCAAATTGGAATACTGTAATTTTTTTATTTTTAATAAGTGCTTTTTCTGAGTCCTCAAATTCACCAATAGCTTCTATGGCCCCTACAGGGCAGTGAGTAATGCACTGACCGCAATAAATGCAGTCAATATTTTTATTGCAAGTCGGCATTACCCTGCTTAAGTTATTTATTGTTTGTGTTTCATAGTAATTTACTTCTTGATCTTGGCAAACTTCAATGCAATTTTTACAATCAATGCATTTAGATGCATCAAATTCTATTGATGGACCAAATTTGTATTTTTTAAATTTTGCTTTTCGGTTTTTAAATTTATTAACGTCTACATTGTAAATTTTAGCAAGTCGCAACAATTCGCATTTATGCTCTAACACGCAATCAGTACACTCTACTCGGTGTTGACCAAATATTAACTCTAGATTTAAAGCTCTAGATTTGTTAATGTTTTTTGAATCGGTTTTAATACTCATTCCCGGCTCTGCCTTAATACTGCAGGCAGTATAAAGGCCATGCTTGCCTGTAATTTCAATTAAGCACATTCTGCAATTGCCTTTGATTTTTAAATCAGGATGATAACATAAAGCAGGTATATCAATATTGTTCATGCGCGCTATTTCTAAAATAGTAGCACTCGGTATAGAATTAAATATTCTATTGTTTATGGTTATTTTCACTTAGATTTGGTATTTATTTTTAATAAACTTTTAATAGGCGATGAAACGCTTTTTCCAAGAGCGCAAAAGCTAGTGTTGTTCATGGTGAACATTAAATCATCTAATATTTGAGAATCAAGTTCATTATTTTTAATCATTTCATTAATTCTATACACGCCCTCTCTGCATGGAACACATTTATTACAGTTTTCTTTATGAAAATATCTAATGATATTTTTAAGTAATTTGGCTATGTTAGTAGTTTTTTTATTGAAAATAATAATTGAGCCGGTGTATTTAAGTTTTTGGTTTAATTGACTTTGGTCAATAAATTCACCGCTTGCTCCACCTCCTGCCTGTATAAAAAATTTTTGCTTAGGATAATTATTTGTTTTTTTAAGGATTTCTTTTATAGATAAATTATTAGAAATTTCAAATACTCCTTTGTTCTTAGTATTACCAAAAATAGACACAAACCTAGTATTGTTATATTCGTTTTTAGCAAGTTTAGATATATAATAAAAGGTTTCAGTATTATTAACTAGTGTGGGATAATTCCATAATCCGGAGATTGTTGGGAATGGCGGCTTTAATCGTGGCTCTTTGGGTTTGCTTTCGATATCATTAATAAGTGTTGTTTCTTCTCCGCACAAATAACCTCCTGTTTTTTTAAAAATTTCAATAGGGAGTTTATTAATAGAGTTATTTAATTTTTTTTTATATTTTTTAAAGTATTCAGGTTTAAGGTAAATTATTGCTTGAGTATTTTTACCTAAATAATTAAGTGCAATATCAATTCCATTAATTACTATATCTGAATATTTATTTAAGATAAAGCCGTCTTTAAAGGTGTTTGGCTCGCTTTCTGCTGCATTGCATATAATATACTTTTTTTTGGCTTTGGCTTTTTTAACAGCACTCCATTTTGACCAAACTAAAAAATTGGCCCCGCCTCGACCAGTTATTTTTGATTTTTTTAATCTAGATATAATATTTGCGTTATTCATGTGATAAGTGCTTCATTGCTTTTTCTTTTTAATTTGGTCTACGGCAATTGCGGCATCAGGGCAAATTCGTTCACATGTTTTGCAACTTATGCATTTTTTAATATCAATTTTAACACTAGCTAGGCCATGATAAGTTAAGCGTTTTTCATCCCAATATAAACATTTTTTTGGACAAACATAAATGCATAGCCCACAGCTTTTGCATAAATCAGACCAGTGGGTATATATTTTTTTATTATCTTGAGTTATTTTTGGTTTAAATGAGGGCATGTTAATTTTCAAAACCTACTTTTAATGCTTGATTATTTTGTGATTCTAATTCCGGGTTAGTTTTATACTTGTATTCAAATATTTTTGTAACTTCTTTTTGTATATTGTGCAGGTCAAGCTCTTTTATTTCGTGTATTATTTTTCCTAACATTATCATATTAAAAGACCTTGGGCTGATTTTTTTAGCTAGATTAGTGGCTGGAATTGATTCTATTTTTTTGTATTTTATGTTTTTAAAGATTGATTTTTTTGAAAGTGTAGAGTTATGGATTATTTTTGTTTGCTTGGTAATTAATTTCTTAATATTTTCGAGCGAACGCCCGCTAAGAATAATTGCTATGGTTGCTTTTTTAAATTTTGGATATATTATCGGTTTATTGCTAATTCTAACATAGGCAATAGACACTCCACCTCTTTGTTCAACAGTAAAATTTGGTATATAAGTAGCCTTTAGATCAGCACAAAAAGCAGTGCGTGCAATAATTTCGCCTATTTTTTGCACTCCGTGGCCACCTTCACCGGCAATTATGATATTTACTTGTTTGTTTTGATTTTTCATTACTATTAATTATTAATACCATTCCCAATTAAACATTTAGAAAACATTCCTGAATTTCGACTACAAAATTCGCTTCGCATTCAACATAACTCATTATGTCTTACGCTTTAGCTTGTTTTTCACTCAAAATTAAGAAATATTTTTATTCCGAAGTATTAACCGGGAATGGTATAACAGAATTTTTTGCAATGCATTCTACGTTTATTTCTCCGATTTTATATTCTTTTTCTAAGTTTTTTTGATATTCCCAAGTACTTTTTGCTGTCATGGTCTTCCAATTTGTCGGACAAAAAGCAATGACTTCAATAAAAGAAAATCCTTTGTTACTAAGTTGCCAATTAAGCGCTTTTTTTATTGTATCTTTTAAGTGAATCGGGTTGCTTGTTGTTGATCTGGCTATGTAGGCATCGTTGTTAATGCAGCGTACAGATTCCGGTCCTTTGTAGTAGTATTCATCGGCTCCCTTTGGTGTAGTAGCGGTTATTTGCCCGGGTAAGGTGGTGGGTGCTTCTTGCCCACCTGTCATGGCATAGGTTGTGTTATTAATTACTATTACTGTGATATTATCATCCCGAACCGCTGTGTTAACTAAATGTTGTGCTCCAATCGCATATGCTCCACCATCGCCCAAGTAAGCAATTGATAGTGATTCCGGCTTTGCTCGTTTGTAGCCAACTATAGTTGGGATGGTTCTTCCATGATGAGTTTGTAAGCTATCAATATCAAAATAATTCCAAGCAAGCAATGAGCATCCAATATCAAGACCAAGTATAGTTTTATTTTGAGCTTTTAAGTCGTCTATTGCAAATCCGATATTTTTTAAAACAATCTGATGTCCGCAACCCGGGCAAAAAGTATTTGGTTTACTATTTAATTTTACACATTTAGGGAGTGGAGGCATGTATAGTATAAAATTTAATGCGTTATAATATCACTATAAGATTAAGGAGCCAGTTATTACTTTGAGACGTTCTTTAGATCTAACAGCCCATAATATTATTTACTTAAATAACTATTTAAAGCTTTTCTTGTTTTTGGGCCGATAGAACCGATAGGACTTAAATTGTTGTTAGTTTGAAAATTCTTTACCGCTTTTACTGTAATCGGACCGTATACTGCTGTTGATTTTTGGGTTTGCGGAAAATAGCCCAAACATTTAAGTAATTTTTGTAGTCTTCTTACTTCATGGCCGATAGCTCCTGATTTTAGGCGTTTTGTGAACTTAGTTTTTGCGTTGCATGATTTATTCATTGCTGCTACGGTTGATGTTTTAATTGTATTGCTAACAGCTTTTTGTGCTTCGCGTGTTGCTCCTGAATATGCTATTGCTTTAACTATATCCCAATCGCGAGAGTTAGCCGGATTGTGATTATAAATATTTCTAAATGCATTTAGAGCACTAGATTCAGCTTCTAAGTTTCTTTTAGGTGGACGTAATCCATAAGCAATCATTGTTACGGCAGCATTATCTTTAGGAATTTTTAAATCAGGATTTCTTAGGTATATTTTTTTAAAATCATTTTTTGCTTTAGCTTCTAGTGTTAGAAGTCTTTTTGAAGGCCATATTCCATTTGCTATTCGCAAAACATCTTCCCACTCTCTTTGTGTTACCGGTACTTTTTTGTAATTGGATTTATATGTATGCACTAAACTTGCTCTTTCTCTGTCACCTAAAAAATTAGTGCTTCTAGTTCCGTATACTATAAAGTTATTAATAGAGTATATATTGTGGATTGTTAAATTTTTTTCATCACGAGTTAATGGTAGCGCATATTTATTAATGTTTCTTGTTTGGGCCTCAACATCTTTGGTCGTATTATTGTGTTTAATAATTACATCAAGTTCATGTCCGCTTCTTATAATAACCTCAGCCGCTTCTTCAAGGATTTTTTTAAAGAAAGGTTTTTGATTTGATTCTATGCCGGTAACTAGAGGGTTAGGCACTGATTTTGTTTTAGTAACTTGAGAAATTTGAGTTGTTTGAGATAAAGGAGCTTCCGGTGTGGTTGTGCTAGGTACCGATATAGGTTTTATTTTTGTAGTATGTGGTGTTATTGGGGTGCTAGATGTTATATTGAATATTGCAAAAAGTGTTAAATGATCAATGTTTACGGTTAAGTTATTTCCGGTAATTTGCCCACCATCTCCGGCTTGGATCCAAGTATTAGTTGATTCATTAAAATAATATAATTTTAAGTTTTCTTTGTTTTCTATATTGCTAATATCTAGAGTGATATCTAGCGGATTTGTAAAATTTGAGATTGTAGTTTCACCTGAATTAACATTAATATTTATTATGCTATTGTCGGCAAAAGTTGCACCAGAGGGAGTATTTTTAGTATACGCTTGCGTTGTAGGCTCTGAGTTAATATTAATAACTAATTCTTCGCTAGTTCCATGAGTATCGGCAATGTTCTTTAATGTATTTTTGTTAATATTTACGCTAATATTTTTAATATTTGAATTTTTAATATTTGAAAGTTTGATAGATTGAGAGTCTGTTGGGTTATTAACTAAGTTGATTTTACTTTGAAATTTTGTTTTTGTGACTTTTCCTGCAGCGTCAGATGAAGTTAAAAGAGTGCTGTTTATTTTTGTCCCATCATTTGATTGATAGGCTGTTTGGATTGCATTAGTTGGTTTGGCCTGAGTTTGATTGCTTATTTGTTGGATCATATGAATTGGCATTCCTCCACCGCAAATACTTTTTGAAGGAAGTATTATATGACTGCCGGGTGAATTAATTTCAGCATATCCGACACTACTTTGAATGCTTATACATTTAACACCATTATTATACTTAAAGCTATTAATATCTTTATTTGATGAGTTAAGTTTAAATGAAGAACCTTGTTCAAGATTGATTCTTAGTTCGCCATTGTTCACTGTCCAACTACTAGCAGTTGATCCATTTTTAACAGTTACGTCTGTTACAACATTTTCTCCGTTTATATTTAATAGAGTAAAATCACCATTAGCTGTAAAAGCATTAAAAGCAGCTTTTGAAGAAGCTGGAGTAAGTAAAATTAACGCAGTGAATAATATTGTTTTTTTTATCATATGTTTAAAGTAAATTATTTTAATTTTTTTAAAATTTCTTCAGGATAAATCCCAACTCCGGCTTTTCCAATGTGAGTGATGGGTATATTAAATCCATATAGATTTTCTTTTACTAGTCTTAATAATTGATTTGTTGCCGACTCTACTACTATTATTTTTTTAACTTGTTTTATTGTTTTTATTAGTTCTTTTTTTGGAAACGGTTGAAGTGTGATCGGTCTATATAGCGCTACCCTTTTTTTTGATTTATTAATTGCAGCCTTGGCGGCGAGTCCTACAATTCCATGGGCTATTATTAAGTAATTCAAGTGTTTTGTTTTAGATTTAGAGTAGAATTCATATTCTTCAACTTTACTACTTGCACGTATAAAATCTTTCTTAAGTTCTTTGTTTAGTTTATAAATTTCCTCTTCATGTTCATAACAATTGCGATAGTTAATGTATTCATTTTTGTTACCAAATAATTCAGTTGTTTTAATTTTTAAAGAATTTTTTGTTGATAACTCAACTTCACTGCGTAATTTTGTAGTGTATCCGTCAGTTAAAACAAAAGTTGGGAATTTATATTTCCAAGCAGTGACAAAAGCTTTTTTTGTGAATTCATATAGCTCCTGCAATCCGGCCGGGGAATAGACTATTCTGTAGCCTTCTGAGTTTCCTCCGTATGCTGTTAGATTAACTTCTTGTTGAGAATAAACAACCGTGCCTGTTGAAGGTCCGCCACGTTGACCTATTACACATACTATTGGTATGCGCATACTCTCTGCCATGGCTAATCCGTCTTGCATTAAGATATTTCCGGGACCGGCAGTTGCAGTAAAAGCAATTTTCCCTCCCATAATATTTCCAATGGTAGTAAACCCTGCTGATATTTCGTCTTCTGTTTGAAGAAAGTCAAGATTTTGGTTTTTTTCTTTTTCTTTTAACCAAAATTGCATTATTTCAGAAGCAGGAGTTATTGGGTAAGCAAAAAATCCGGTAGCCCCTACTTCGGCTGCGGCACGAGCTATAATTTCAGAACCCATCATAAATTGCTTCATAAATTAATTATATCACAAATTATTTAATTTAATTGTTGATAAATATTTATTAGTATACAGATTAATTTAAAAATGCATTATATTTTGTGTGAGTAGCAATTGAGTGTAGTGCCGTATTGGCGGCAAAAGTTTAAATATGGGATACTAAAAGTAGCCACTTAATTGCGCAAACAAGTAAATGTTTGCACAAGTTCAAGTTATGGTTACTAGAATTTAAAAAAAATATATAAAAAAATATGTCTAAAATAAAATCTGTAATATCTGATAATAAAGTATATAAGCCATTAAAAAAGTTTAGTGCTAAGGCGCATATTAAAAGCATAGAAGAATACAGAGCGCTCTATAGTCAAAGCATAAAAAAGCCGGAAATATTTTGGGCACGAGAAGCTGAGAATTTAGAATGGTTTAAAAAATGGGATAAGGTGCTTGAGTGGAAAACGCCATTTGCTAAATGGTTTTTAGGCGCTAAAATCAACTGTTCGTATAATTGTCTTGATAGGCATTTAAAAGATTATGGCAACAATGACGCAATAATTTGGGATGGAGAAAATGGAGATAGTAGAAAATTAACTTATAAAGAGTTACACAAAGAAGTATGTAAATTCGCAAATGTTTTAAAAAATTTTAAAGTTAAAAAAGGAGATAGGGTAGTAATCTACATGCCCATGATTCCGGAAGTGGTTGTTGTTATGCTTGCTTGTACTCGCATAGGAGCAATTCATTCGGTAGTGTTTGGCGGATATTCTAGCGAAGCTTTAAAAGTTCGAGTTAAAGATGCACGTGCAAAAATAGTGGTAAGTGTTGATGGCGGTTTTAGAAAGGGAAGTTTTACGCGTATGAAAGAAAGTGTGGATATGGCACTTAGTGATATAAAATTTGTAAAAAATGTGATAATAGTAAAGCGAAATGGAATAAAAGTTAAAATGAAAAAAGGCCGTGATTTTTGGTATCATGCTGTAATGAAAAAGTCTAGTATTGATTGCGTTCCGGCTAAGATGGGGGCTGAGGATCCTTTGTTTATTTTATATACAAGCGGTACAACCGGTAAACCAAAAGGAGTTGTGCATACACATGGTGGATATTTAACCCAAGTTGCTATGAGCGCTAAATATATTTTTGATTTGCATGTAGGTGATAAGTTTTGGTGCACTGCTGACGTTGGTTGGATTACCGGTCATTCTTATGTTGTTTATGGACCGTTACTAAATGGAGTGACAACAATTATGGCAGAAGGCTTGCCAACTTATCCTAAGCCGGATAGACCTTGGAGATTAATTGAAAAACATGAAATTTCGCAATTCTATACGGCTCCCACTGCAATTAGAATGTTAATGAAATTAGGTCGCGAGTGGCCAAGTAAATATAAAATGAAAAGCTTAAAAGTTATTGGTAGTGTTGGCGAGCCAATTAATCCTGAGGCTTGGAAATGGTATTACAATAATATTGGAAAAAGGCGTTGTCCCATTGTAGATACTTGGTGGCAAACTGAAACAGGTTCTATTTTAGTTACTCCGTTACCGGGTGCTACAACTTTAAAGCCCGGTTCAGCTACTTTGCCTTTTTTTGGCATTGATGCTGATGTTGTAAATTTAAAAGGAAGAAAAGCTCGGGTAGGGGAATCAGGTTATTTAGTTATTAAAAAACCATGGCCATCAATGTTGAGAACTGTTTATAAAAATGATGCTAGGTATAAAAAGACATATTGGGGTGAAATTAAAAACGTTTATTTTGCAGGTGATGGAGCACGCAGAGATAAAGATGGGTATATTTGGATTATGGGACGAACCGATGACATTATAAAAGTAGCCGGACATAGGTTGGGAACAATGGAAATAGAAAGTGCATTAGTGTCGCATAAGGCAGTAGCGGAAGCAGCGGTAGTAAGTAAACCGAGCGAAATAAAAGGAGAGGAAATTGTAGCTTTTGTTAGTCTAAACAACAATCATAGTGAGTCAGAAAAATTAATTAATGAGTTGCGTGCTCAAGTCGCAAAAGAAATTGGACCAATAGCTAAACCTGCTGAAATAATTATTGTCGATAATTTGCCAAAAACCAGAAGTGGTAAAATTATTAGGAGAATTTTGAAAAATATTGCTAGAGGAGAAGAAGTAAAAGGTGATATTTCAACAATGGCTGATATTAGTGTGTTGGAAAAATTAAGAAAAAATTAGATTATGAAATGTGATTGTTATGAATTTAGCATATCTACTTATGCACATTATAAAAGCTAAAAAAATGTTATAATATATATTGTTAATATATTTAAATAATTTTTAATTATTTTATTATGTCTAAAGGTATGAGGTATATTGCCGGTGTCCTTATTGGTATGGGCATTGGAGAGCTTTATGGATTATTTATTTTAGGACCTATGATGGAAAGCTTGGAGGCATCTCTTGCGATTGGCCTAGCAATTGGAATTGGTTTAGGAAATGGCCTTGGTATTTATATGAAAGAAAGTAATTAAGTTTTTTTAAATAAAAAAATCGTACTAATATTAGCACGAATTTAAATGAACATTATTTATTGAGTAACCAGTCTTGATTTTTTAGTTTTTCTTCTACTATGGCTGCTGTTAATGGCTTTGAAAAATAATAACCTTGAATTTCATTACAGTTGATTTTAAATAACCATTCTTTTATTATTTTTTTTTCTACGCCTTCTGCGACTGTTTTTAATCCTAAGGAACGACACATTGTTAAAAGCGCAACAACTAAAGCATAATTAGCTTTGTCGCTGGCTATGTCGTCTGGTAATTCGCGAATAAACGTCTGATCAATTTTAACACAATCCAGCACTTTTTCCCGCCACCAGTCTCTAATTCGCTGCAAGTTTGAATCATGTGTGCCAACATCATCAATTGAGATTGCAACACCTAGTCTTTTAATTTTTTTAAGTATTTGCATTACTTCTTTATTATTCCAGTTTTGGTTTGATGATTCTGTAATTTCTATTTCCAGGTGTTTAGGTGCAATGCCGGCGTTTTTTAAGGCACTACTTATGTTCGTAATAATTTTTTTATTTTCTAACTGCCTTGGTGAAACATTCACTGCTATTCTGAATTTAGTAATATCTTTGTTAATCCAAGCTTTGGCTTGTGAGCATGCTTCATGTAAGACCCATGCTCCAAGTGTGTGTATTAATCTTGATTCTTCTGCAATAGGTATGAATTCAGCCGGAGAAACAAAGCCCCATTTTGGCTCAAGCTCTCGTTCTTCCCATCTTAGTAAGGCCTCAAGTCCTGCGATGCGATAACAACCATTTTCTTTGCTAATTTTTGGTTGATAATAAAGTGAGAGCTGTTTTTTTTGTATAGCCTCCATTAATTTATTTCTGATTAAATTTTTTCGAGTAGCTTTGTCTTGTATTTGTTCATTGTAAAGCTTATAAACACCTCTTCCGTTTTCCTTTGCCTGATACATAGCAGCATCAGCTAGTCTTAATAAGTCTTCGCGATCTTTTGCGTCGTCAGGACAAATCGCGACTCCAATTGATGCGCTAAGTCCGCAAATTTCAATGTTATTAAATGTAAAAGGTTTTTTAAGTGCTTTAATCACCTTGTCTGCTACAATTCCGCTATCAACAGAGTTATTTACGGTGGCAGTGAGTGTAAATTCATCACCTCCAAGTCTGCAAAGTTTGTCATTTTCTCTTAAAACAGAGCTAATTCTTTTAGCTACTTCAATAAGAAATTTGTCACCAAAAGTGTGACCGTGAATATCGTTAATGTTCTTAAAGTAATCTAAATCAATAAAGAGTAAGCAAAGTTTTTTTTTATAGCGATTTGATTCTGCTATACTTATTTGTGTTAAGTCAAGAAAAGATCTTCTGTTGGGTAGTTTTGTTAGTGGATCAAATTGTGCGAGCTCTTGCCATTTTTTTGTTGCTTTTTCAATTATTTCGCCTTGAGTTTTTGCATGGCTAATTAGTTTGTTTTTTAGATTTTTTAGCTTGTACTTTAAATATCTTTCACGAGCAAAGAAGATGAACAATAAGATAATGATTGTTATTTGAGTATTCTTGCTTGTGTGTGCGCTTAACCTGTCAAGGTCGATTAATAGATTTCTTAAAACTTTGTTAAGATCGTTATTAAATCCACTAGAGAAAAAAGCTTTATATGTTATTAAGTCATTAATGTTCCTGGAAAAAGTTGAGCAAGCATGTGCCGGTGTGTGTTTTACAAATTTATCAATTAATCGTTTGTAAGGCTGTGAAATAGTTTCATGAGTTTGGTTGCTTATTAAGGTCTGATATCTGTCTAGTATTGTTAGTAGATATGGAATTTGTTTATTGTATAGTAATTTTAATACAATGTTTTTATTGCATTCTTCGATAATTGTGAACTCAGATGTTGATATTATATCTGAAGCTATTAAAAAGGCTGCTTCAACAGCCTCTTCTTTGCTGTTATGATCTAAATGACTTTTATTGAGAAAGGATTCTAGGTAGTATGACACATTTGACAATTTGGATTGTTCTTTTCCAATGGTTGCTGTAATTCTTCTTGTGATTTCAAGGTTATAAAAGAAATACAAGAAATTCAAGATAATTAAGAGCATAAGAAGTGTTGGAAACGAATTCTTTGTTATTTTTTTAAACATGCCTAATTCCTCAAGAAATTGATTGTAAAGAGCATTGTATGAGCTTAAAGCATATTTCTATAAAGTTCAATATTATGCGTTAGATCATCTTATTTTGAGCCTCTTAAATGAATTAATTAAAAAATTAGTTAGTTTAATGCTTATTAAGTATTTTAATAAATAGTATAAAATGTGGTAAGATATAATAATGCAGAAAATACTATTAAATAAATTGTCAATTCTACTCGTTTGTGTTTTTTTTATAATTATTTTTTTTATTTTGGGTTTTTCTTATTCTTATTACAAGCAGGTTTATGATAATGAATTTTCTTTAATAAAAACTAGGAGTTCTCAGCAAGTTACGCATGTAAAAAAGAAAATAATATCATCTCTTGATTCAATAATAACTGAAGTTTTAAGTGCCGGTGAGTATAGTAGTTTGGGTGATTATATATTAAATCAAAATAGTGCTACTCAAGAGAATTTATCAAGTGAATTTTTGGCTTTAACTAAATACAGAAAAAAGTATGATCAAATTAGATTTATTGGTATAGATGGCAAAGAAAAGGTGCGAGTTAATTATAATTATGGTAACCCTCAAATTGTTAGAAAAGATCTTTTGCAAGACATAAGCAGTCGATATTATTTTAATGATTTAATGGAGCTTGAAAAGGGTGAAATTTATATCTCGAAATTTGATTTAAATATTGAAAATGGAAGGATCGAACTTCCATACAAGTCGGTAATTAGGGTTGGAGTACCTATTTTTTTAAATGGTGAGAAAAAGGGAGCTTTAGTTTTTAATTATCTAGCTGAAGAGCTTTTGTATTCACTTTACGAGGTTGGGTTTCAAGATAGCATTAGTTATCTTTATAATTCTGATGGTTATTTGTTAAAAGGGTTAGACCCGGATGATGAATGGGGATTTATGTTTAATGATAGAAAAGAAAAAACATTAGCACGTCAAAAACCGGATCTTTGGGAAAAAATAAATAGTATTCATGATGGTTTTATAGAAGATAAAAATGGATTGTATGTAATTTCTACAATTCACCCTGAAGAAAATATTGTTAATAAGGGAGGGTGTGCTTGTAATTATTGGAAATTAGTTGTGCATACCTCAGGCAGTGTTTTAAGGGCTCAGTCTGGTGAGGTTATGTATTATTTGATACTCATTAATATATTTATAATATCAACATTGGCTGTGATTTTTTGGGTATTAATACGTTTTTTATTCTACAAGCAAATATCAGAAGGGAAAATACTTGAATTAAACGATACCTTGCAGGTTATTAATAAAATTTTAAGGCATGACTTATCAAATGCATTTACTTCTATTAGTTTGAATTTAGATGTTTATGAAAAAGACTTAAATAATTCTGAATTTGTAAGCTCTATTCGGGAAGTGGTTTCAGGTGGAAAGAATTTAATACATCATATGAAAGAGTTAGAGGGCATGGTTAGTCTTGGTGAAGATTTAAAGAGTAAAAAATTGCACGATATATTATTAAATATAATCAAAAAGTATAAGATAAAAATTGAGCTTAAAGGGCGCGCAAGAGCTCATTGTGACGATGCTATTGAGACGGTTTTTGAAAATATTATTTCTAATGCCTTAAGACATGGTAGAACCAAAAAAATGAAAATAAATTTAAAACGAGCAAAAAAAGGTGTTAAAATAGAATTTATTGATTATGGAAAAGGTATGCCACATGAAATACAGAAAAAAGTTTTTGATGAAGGTTTTAAATATGGAAAAGCTGCAAACACAGGGCTTGGCTTGTTTATAGTTAAAAAAACAATTAATCGATACGGTGGAACAGTAAGCGTTAAAGGTAATATTCCAAAAGGAGTAATATTTACGATATTTATTCCTAGATAGTGAGGTTATAAAGTTTTGATAATTAGTTATGGTTTATATTTTTATGTTTTAATTATTGTTTAAGGCATCTTTAAGTCTTTGATTTATTTTTTTATTTTCAATTTTTAAATCTGAAATTTTTTCTTCTAGTAAGATATTTTTTCTCTCAAGTTCTGTCATTCTGTTAGTAATTTTAAACCAGGATGGTATAAATATGCTTAAAAAGATAAATATTGAAATTAATAATATTATTACTTCCCAAAATATTTGAGAATTTTTAGATATTTTAAAATTTACCATAGAGTATTAAGTTTGATTTTTTTAGTAAATTGAGTAAAGTATTTACATTAGTTAATCTGATTGTATTATACAAATTATAGTATAGCATAAATACTTAGGGACTGTCGCCAAACTCACTTTAATTCATAAATTTGGAAATTTTAAGATAAATTTTTTGAATAATTTTTGAGGCATACCCTAAGGTAAGCCAAAAAAATTTGAAAAAAATTTAGCCAAAATTAACAATTTATGGGTGAAGCGAGTTTGGCGACAGTCCCACTTAGCAAAAACTGCATAGTTATTGCCTAGATCTTGGGTGTTTTTGTGTTAGTTGTATTTTTTGGATTTTTATAATGAAAATTAACCAAAAAATATATGTATTGCATTGTGTTAACGGGTGTATGAGGGATTACATTTAAAGAAATTTCCCTATTTTTAAAAAAGTGTTATTATTTGTGTATAATTTAATAAATAATTATAAAAAAATATGAAAAAAAATAGTAAATATAATAATGTTTTTTTTGGATTTCTATGTTTTACCCTGGTGTTTGGGTTGAGTTTTGCACTGCAACCTGCTAATGCTGAAGACGTTAGTGTTGAAGCTGTGACAATTGAGCCTGTTTTGAGTGCAACAACTAATGAGGAAATTACTGAAGTGACTGACGAAGAGGTAGAGGATATTTTAGAAGTAGTGATTGAGGCTGAGTCGGACGAGGAAGAGGAAATCGATGTTGAGGAGTTTTCTGACGATGAATTAACTGAGGCTGAGCCGAGTGACTTACCGGAAGTTGAAGAAGATGAAGTTTTTACTGAGAAATTACATGGAAAAATGTTGCTTGATGTAGAGGGTAACGGTGAGGTGTATTATGTTGATCCCATAACTGGCGGTAAAGAGTATTTGGCAGATGGGTTTGCTGCTCATAAGTTATTGGAAAGAAGAGCTCTGGGAATCAATGAAGAGAATTTTTCTACATTGGTAATTGGTGGTGAAGATGTTGAGAGTGATGTATGTAATGAAAATAAGTTAGGAAAAAGATTAAAAGGAAGAATTGTTTTAAGGGTGGAAGAGAAGGGAAAAGCCTATTGGATTAATCCTGTAAATTGTTTAGCATATTATATGGGGACGCATGAGGCAGCGTATGGATTAATGAAACAAAAGAGCCTTGGAATTAAAAAAAATGATTTAGCTAGAGTTAAAAATAATAAAAGGCAAAAGATTAAGAGTTCTTATAGGTATTCGTTATTTGCATATGCGGAAGATAAGGATGTTGACTTAAAAGAGGCTAAGAGATTATTAAATCAGGATGTTAAAGAGATGATTGAATGCTTAAGGGGTAAAAAGGACTTGGACAAAAATGCTTTAAAAGTAGAAAAGAGAGAATATGCGAAAAATTGTGTAAAAAAATCAGATATTCCTAGAATTAATAAAGAAAGACGAAAGAATCTGAAGGGGATTATAGAGGAGGTAAAAAAAGAAAGGGAAGAAAATGAAGAAGGTGAAAGAGTGAGGAAGCAGTTGCATAAAATTGATTTTAAAAAGGCATTAAAGAAGGCAATAGAAAGAAAAAAGGAAATGCAAAAAAAGAAGAATGAGTTAAGGCGCGAAACTAAATTAAAGAAAAGAGAACTTGAACGAGAATATAAAAAGAAAATGGCAGAGCTAAAACGAGAAATTGAACAAAAAGAAAATAAAATGGAACGTGATGCTAGAAAAGAAATTGAAGAAATAAAAAAAGAAATGTTAAAGTTAGAAAATGAAATGGATGAACTTAAAGAATAAAAGATAAAATAAATTGAATAAAAAAAACCATATAATTAATTATTTGATTGTGTGGTTTTTTATTTTGTGCTAATAATGAAATATTATGAAATACTTAATAATGGTAAAGGTGGTGTTTACCTTGGCGATTAGTTTTTCGCTTGGATTGAATGTGCTGGCTTTTGAGTCTAATGTGGTTATTTCCGAAATAGCTTGGATGGGTACAGAGATTTCTAGTAGTGACGAATGGATAGAATTAAAAAATAATACTAGTGATATTATTAATTTAGAAGGCTGGACTTTAAATGCTATTGATGGATCACCGGTAATAAATTTAACAGGAATAATGCCCGCAAATGGGTATTTTTTATTGGAACGCACCGATGACGATAGTGTTCCGGGCATTACGGCTGATTTAATATACACCGGGTCGCTTGAGAATGGTGGTGAAAATTTAGAGTTACGTAATGACAATGGCGATTTAATAAATAGCATAGAATCTGATGGATCTTGGCTAGTTGGAGATAATACCACTAAGCAAACAATGGAATGGAGTGGCAATGCTTGGCAAAGTAGTATAAACCCCGGTGGCACTCCAAAGGTTAGCAATAGTACCGGAGATATAGTTCAGGTCGAGCAAGCCGAAGATCAAGAAGCTACAAGTCAAGCTAGTAATACAAGTTCTACTTCCGGCTCAAGTGATTCTTCTTTCGGTTCTTCTGATCCGGAGCCGGATAGTACCAAAGAGGATGAAATAGATTTAAATTATAAGAATCTTAAGATATCAGAAATATATCCAAACCCTTCCGGATCAGATTTAGAGCTTGAGTTTATTGAGTTATACAATGTGGGTACAAGTGCTATTAATTTATCCGGTTTTAAAATAGGGGATAGTTCAAAAAGGGTATATAAAATAAAAGAAAAAATTCTGGGACCAAAGCAATACTGGATTTTATATCGCGCAATAACTAAGATTGCATTAAATAACACTAAGGACTCTGTTAAATTATATTTACCGGGTAAAACCGAGTCCTTTTTAAGTGTGGATTATAATAATGCTAAAGAAGGATTAAGTTATTCTCTTGATCAAGATATTAAAGCTGAAGTTTATACTTGGTCCAAAATAATAACTCCCGGAAAGTTTAATGAAATTAAAGAAGAAAATTTAGCGCCTATTGCCTTTTTCACTATTTCTAACAATATCAAACTAGCGCAACCGTTATTATTTGATGCCACTGATAGCTATGACCCTAACGGAGATGACCTTACTTATTTTTGGGATTTTGGTGATGGATTTGTCTCAAGGCTTGATTTAACTGAGCATACTTTTTTTAAAGCAGGTGAATATAATGTTTTATTAATTGTTAGTGATGGAGAATATGAAAATAAAATTACTCAAAAATTAATAATAAAAGATAGTAAAGAAAATATTTTACCGGATAAAAAAGTATTAGAGGATAATAAAAAAGACTTAGATATAAAAGAAAGCGTAGAATCCAATTATGATCTAATAATTTCAGAAATTATGCCAAATCCCGAAGGCAATGATAGTGAGGAGTGGATAGAAATATATAATAATGAAGAGATAGACGTTAATTTAAAAAATTGGACCATAGATGATAAAGATGGTGGCAGCAAGGCGTACAAGTTTACAGATGATTTTTACATTAAAGCGCAAGATTTTTTAATACTAGGCAAGGAAGATACCAAGTTATCTTTGAATAATTCATTTGATCAAGTTCGAATTTTTAATCCAAGCGGAGAATTAGTTGACAAAGTAGAATATTCTAAAGCCAAGGAAGCTCAAGTATATTCATTTATTCAAGGCGCTTGGCATTGGACAAGCGAAGATACTCCCGGCAGAGATAATTTTCTTGAATATTATAATTATGAATTTCTAAATGATTACGAAGAAATAGATCAGGTTAAAGATAATAAAAAGAATGGAGTAGAAGAATACATTGAATTGCCATTAAGTGAAGTTAAAAATTATGAAATCAACAGTAAAATTCGCACTGCCGGGATTGTTACAGCTAAGCCAGGAGTCTTGGGTGCGCAGATTTTTTACATTGCAACTAATAATGCAGGTTTGCAGATATATAATAACAAGAAAGATTTCCCGGAATTAAGCTTAGGGGATTATTTGGTTGTGCAAGGTGTGTTGGCTAGTACAAATAGTGAATTAAGATTAAAGACAAAGATAGCAAGTGATATGAAGGTCATTGATAATCATTCACCTTTTAAACCTAAAATTGTTAATCTTAGTGATGTTGATAATAGTTTAATAGCGCGATTTGTAAAAGTTAGCGGAACAGTGACTGAGCGAAAAGCAAATATTATATATTTGGATGATAATAAAAATGAAATTGAAATTTATTTAAAAAGTAGTACCGGTATTAAAAGTAAAGAAATAGAAGAAGGAATGGAGTATGAAGTAATGGGCATTGTTAGTAAAATTAAAAGTGGTGTAAAGTTAATTCCTCGAAGTATTAATGATTTTGTACTACTTGATAATAATCAGATTGAAGAAGGTTTAATATTTAATATAGCACAAGATCAACAAGACTGGGCATTGCCAATACGTGACAAAAAACAAGAATTTTTTAATTATTTATTAATCATTAGCATTAGCACTTGCGCAGGATTATTTTTTTTGTTGTATAAATTAGATAAAAATTAAAGTTGGTAGTATAAGTAGGAAAATTGCCAGCATTGCACTTGGTGAAACAATAAATTAAGAGTCGGTAAGTAGTTATATTATGTTAATTTGCCAACCTTTTTAATATGGATTATAATATAATAAACTATGGGAAAAATTATTTCGGTTGTTAATCAAAAAGGTGGAGTTGGTAAAACTACTACTTCTGTTAATTTAAGTGCGTATCTTTCAGATTTAGGCAAGCATGTCTTGCTTGCTGACTTGGATCCTCAAGGAAACGCAACTTCCGGTATTGGTATTAACCAAGATGAGTTAGATCTTGGTGTGTATGATGCATTAATAGGTGCCAAAAAACCCGGGTGTTGCTTAAAAAAGACTAGTCTTGATCGCTTGCATATTTTTCCGGCTACTCAAGCTTTAGCCGGTGCCGGCGTTGAAATGGTGAATATGGAAAATAGGGAATTTAGGCTTGGAAATCTTTTGAATTTATTAAAAGATGAGTATGACTATCTTATAGTAGATGCGCCGCCATCACTTGGCTTATTAACAATTAATGTATTAGTAGCTGCTGATGAAGTGCTGATTCCGGTGCAGAGTGAATATTTTGCGCTTGAAGGTTTAGGTCAGTTACTTGAAACAATAGGTTTAATTCAAGGTAACTTAAAGGCAGATTTGGGTGTCCTAGGAGCTGTAATTACAATGTTTGATAACAGAAATAAGCTTTCTACTTCTGTTATGGAGGAGTTGTATCAGCATTTTCCTAATAAAGTATTTCGTTCAATTATCCCCAGGTCGGTTCGGTTGGCAGAGGCTCCAAGCTATGGGCAGTCTATATTGTCATATGATCCAAAAAGCAAAGGTGGTAAAGCATATGAAAGATTAGCTAGAGAGATATTGGATACTGCAAATGAATAAGATTGTGATAAATTTTTATAAAAAAACTATTTTTAAATTATAAATATGGCTGGATTAGGAAGAGGATTAGATAGTCTAATCCCAAAAAAAGTCAATAAAATAACAACAACACCGCGAGGTGAGGCGCTTGTTGAAATTACTTCAGAAGATGATTTGCAAAGAGTTTTAAAAATCAACCCTAATGAAGTACGCGTTAATCCATATCAGCCAAGAAGAAGATTTAAACAAGAGCAGCTCGAAGAATTAATGGATTCAATCCAGCAGCATGGCATTATTCAACCATTGGTTGTAACAGAGGTTGAAGATGGTGTATATGAATTAATTGCCGGAGAACGAAGATTAAGAGCTTCGCAGAATCTTGGTTTAGATTTTGTTCCGGCAGTTTTGCGTGATGCTGATAGTCAGCAAAAATTAGAAATGGCATTAGTGGAAAATATTCAAAGAGAAAATCTTAACCCGATTGAAACTGCCCTTGCATACAGAAAGCTACTAGACGAATTTAATATTAAGCAAGATGAATTAGCAAGAAGAGTTGGTAAAGCTCGACCAACCGTTGCTAATACGCTTAGAATGCTAAATTTGCCCACTGATATTCAAGATGGATTAATTGATGGCGCTATAACGGAAGGACACGCTAAATTAATAGCAGGATTAGAAGAGGAAATAAAACAAAAGCAACTTTATGATCAAATTGTAAATAACAAGATGTCGGTAGGCGCTACTCTTAAGGAAACAAGACGCTTAGGAGGCACTAAAGAGGCCAGAGTAAAGATAAGCGCAGAAGACAAAGAAAAAGAATATTTACTAAGAGAATGGCTAGAAACTAAAGTTGAAATTATGAGAAATTCTAAAGGTGGTGGAAGAATTGCAATAGATTTTTATTCTGATAAAGATTTAGATAAGATTTTAAAAAAAATGAGTTAAGTTAATTTTTCAATGCATAAAAAAGGCGTGGCTAAAAGCTGCGTTTTTTTAATAAAAAATACTTGTTCATGTAAAATTTCCAAATTTATAAATTAAAGCGAGTTTGGCGACAGTCCCTAGTGAAGAAATGGTATTATGTTGTGTGAATAACTGCAAAAAAAACACCCCTCGAAAAGTGATTCTTTCGAGGGGGGATTGATGAGACGTTTTTGAGCGTCAGATCTCTTGGTAGTTACGAGGTACAAAGCATGCATGTTTTTGTTTGTAAGCATTTTTCCTGTCAAGCATGGCCCTTAATTCTGCAAGTTGCCACGTGACTTTAGGAGAGTTGTTTACAAACTTCCCAGAAATAAGAGTTGAGTTATATATTAATACTATCATATATTGCTTAAAATGTCAATAGATTGTGTGGCTAAAATTCAAAATTTACCAAAATCAAGGATTTTTTTTGTGTGCCTTATTATTTTTATAATCAGTATTGCTATAGCGTCTTATTTGCCATTTAAAATAAAAAGTTATTCTATTCAATTATTTTTCATAATCAGTATATTAACATTTTTTTCATTTTTTATAAAAAAGCCAAAAATTTTTCGTATAATATTAATCTGGTTAACATTTTTATCTCTGGCTTTTTGTCGTTTAGCTCTAAGTGCGCCAAGTCTTAACAATAGTATTCAAAATTATAATAATTCTAAAATTAATTTTGTTGGATTAATTTTACTTTATCCGGAAAAAAGAATCAATAATCAAAAATTAGTAATCAAAGTAGAAAAAGTTCATAAAGTAAACAAAGCAAAAAATGCTGCTAGCTTAAATAAAGTTACAGGCAAAGTTCTGATATTAACTAATTTGTATCCTTCATATAAATATGGCGATAAGCTGCAGATTATATGCAATTTAAAAGCTCCAAAGCAGTTTCGTGACTTTGAGTATGATCGTTTTTTAGCAAAGTCCGGCATATACTCACTTTGTTATTATCCTCAAATTAAACTAATTAGCAAAAACAATGGCAGTTCATTTTATACTTTTTTATACACTGTAAAATCAAAGTTGCAAAAAACAATAAATTCAAAAATTAATGAGCCTTATGCCGGATTAGCGCGAGCTATAATTCTTGGAGATAAAAGCGGCATAACCAGCAATATGCGTGATAGTTTTTCAAAATCCGGTATTAGTCATGTTGTAGCTATTTCCGGAATGCATATTAGCATAATTTCTACTTTATTAATGAGTATTTTAATATATATCGGGCTAAAGCGAAAGGTAGCTTTTATTTTTGCAAGTATATTTTTAGTATTCTATATATTATTAATCGGAGCTCCACCTTCTGCGGTAAGAGCGGGGTTTATGGGAATTATTGTTTTAATTGCTCTTTATATTGGTCGTTTAAATAAAATTTCTAATGCATTAGCTTTAGCTGCGGCAATGTTATTAATAATTAATCCCTTGTTATTAAGAGACGACATTGGCTTTCAATTATCATTCTTGGCTGTTATTGGGATAGTTATATTTTATCCAATTTTTAATAATTTATTTTTAGAAAAAATAAAAAAATCGAGTGTTGTAAATAGATTACCTTTTATTTTAAATAGACTAATGATTATTTCTATGCAAATAGTTTTTGTTACTCTTGCCGCTCAATCATTAGTACTTCCGATTATTATTAATAATTTTAAAGTTTTTTCTTTAATTTCTCCTTTAACTAATCTATTAGTTCTTTGGCTTTTACCATTTTTAATGGTTTTAATAATTTTTGCTTTGATTATTAGTTTTTTTATACCAATAGTTAGCACTCTAATTTTTACTGTTGTAGAGTTAATGCTAAAATATATTGTTTGGGTTTCAAATTCTTTAACAAAATTTTCATTTTCTTTTTTAGAAGTAAATTACTTAAGTAATTTTTGGTACTTAACTTATTACACCATGCTAGTCGGAGTATGTTATATGTATTGCCTTTATGAGAAAAAAACAAAAAAAACGTGTCATAATAGCATTGATTTTAATAATTAATTTAGTATTAATATGTTTTTGGCTTTTTATAGATATAAAAAGGCAGTTAGAGGTGATTTTTTTAGATATCGGGCAAGGAGATTCTGTTTTAATTAAAGCACCGCACGGGCAAAATATATTAATTGACGGAGGACCTGATAATAGTGTTGTAAAAGCTTTAGGCAAAGAATTAAAGTGGTGGGACAGAACAATAGATTTACTTATAGTATCGCATCCCGATAATGATCACATAGGCGGTACAATTCCTGTTTTAGAAAGATATAAAGTTTTAAAAGTCCTTCATACAGGCATTAAACATAGCACTCCGGTGTATGAAGAATGGAAAGTAATTGTTCAAGATAAAAAAATTAAAAATTTAATTGCTAAAAATGAGCAAATAATTAATCTAAGCAAAGCTTGTCACCTTAATATAATATATCCGGATAAAAGCATTTATGAAAGTGAGTTTAAAGTAGTTAATAATTCTTCAATAGTTACTAAATTAACTTGCAAAAATAAAAAGTTTCTCTTTGCCGGAGATATTGAAGAAGAAACAGAGAAATATTTAATTAATAAAAAGATTAATCTTAAGGCTGATGTTTTTAAAGCCTCTCATCATGGGTCTGACACTTCTAATGCAGAAGATTTTTTAAATTTAGTAAAACCGGAAATTGTAGTTATTCAAGTGGGGCATGAAAACAATTTTGGTCATCCTAGTTTGCGAGTTTTAAAGCGGTTAGAACGTTTAGGCGCTAAAGTCTATAGGAATGATCAAGATGGAGTAATAAAACTCCAGGTTATTAACGGTAAGGTCTTAAAAGTAAATTAGTAACGCATTTGGGGAAAACTATAAGTAAATTATTTTTTGTAATTATGATATACTTATTACAAGGAATTTTTTAAATTTTAAATTTTAGTTTTTATAATGAATATAGCAATTAATGGTTTTGGTCGTATTGGCAGAGCCGTTTTAAAAATACTTTTAGAAAAAAAGAATATGAATATTGTTGCTATTAATGATTTAAACCCAATAGCAACACTTGTTCATTTATTAAAATTTGATAGCGTTTACGGAGTTTTTCATGAAAATATAAAATTTAACAATTCTAGCTTGATAATAAAAGGGAAAAGAATAAAAGTAACTGCTAAAAAAAATCCTTTAGAATTACCATGGAAGGAATTAAAAGTAGATTTAGTTATAGAATCAACAGGAGTATTTAGAACACATGCGCAATCAATAAAGCATATTGCTGCAGGTGCCAGAAAAGTTATTATTTCAGCGCCACCAAAAGATTGTAACTGTAAAGACAAAAATTGCCAAGTAAAAATAATTGTACCGGGAGTAAACGAGAAGATTTTAAGAAAAAGCGATAAAGTATTATCAATGGCTTCGTGTACTACTAATTGCCTGGCTCCTGTTACTAATGTAATTAAAAAAGCTTTTGGTGTTAAAAAAGCAATAATGACAACTGTGCATTCTTATACTGCCGGTCAAAATTTAGTTGACGGGGCAAATAATGACCTTCGTAGGGCTAGAGCGGCTGCTGTAAATATTGTTCCCACAACCACCGGAGCCGCTAAAGCAACTTGCATTACTTTGCCGGACTTAGTTGGAAAATTTGACGGAATAGCAATAAGAGTCCCTACCCCCACTGTATCACTTTGCGATATCGTGTATGTGACAAGTAAAAAAACAACAAAAGAAAAGATTAACAAGGCTTTTATTAAAGCTTCAAAAAGCACAGGCCTAAAGAACATATTAAGTGTATCTAGCTTGCCTTTAGTATCTTCGGACTATATTGGTGACTCTTCAAGCGCTATTGTTGACTTAGCCTTAACAAATGTTATTGACGGCGATTTGTTAAAGGTTTTGGCTTGGTATGATAATGAATGGGGATATTCAGCTAGGCTAGCAGATACTTGCGAATATATAAAAATAAAAAAATTAATTTAATAAAATAATAGTTTATGTCAAAGATAAATAAAACAGAAATAAAACCAACAAAAAATACAGAAAAAAGTGAAGAAAATTGTGATGTTTTGCTTGATGATTGTTCGTTTGGAAATAGCACTGTTACTATTATTGCTGCAATAATACTAACAATGGCAACAATTGGCGGTGTTGGTTATTGGTTTCATATAAAAGCAATAGATGAGCATAGCCAATTCTTCGAAGAAAAAATAAATGGTCTTGAATCTAGAGTGCTAGCCGAAATTAGAATAGAAAATACCGGTGCAAGAGAAATTAGTATTTTGCAAGATAAGCTAAAAGAATCAGAAAAGTATACTAAAGAGCTTGAGAGTCAAAAAGAAGAGTTAGTTAAAAAATTAGACCAAAAATCTCAAGAGCTTAAATTAAAAAAGAGCGACGAGTCTGAAAAAGTAACAGAGTTAAATACTCAAATTGTTGGTTATGAAGAGCAAATTTCAACTTTAAATAAGCAAATTTCTGAATTGCAAAAGAAAACAAAAGGTATTTATTAAAAAAGTAATGAAAATTAACTCTAGGCCAATTAATATAAATATTTCTACTTTCACAATATTAAAGATTTTAATTGTGGCTGTAATTATTTATTTTCTTTTTTTAATTAAAGATATTCTAGCTGTGCTTTTTGTTTCATTAATTATAGCAAGCGCGGTTGATCCTTTAGTTGATTATTTTCAAAAAAAGCAAATTAGCAGAGGGGTAAGTATTATTTTAATTTATTTTATTGCTATTTTTACAATTTTTGTGGTTGTAACCTCTATTGTGCCACCAATTGTTAAGGAGTTTGACGATTTGCTTAATAAATCTCCGGACTATATAAGCAGAATGGCTGATGAGTACCAGGTAGTAAAGGATTATGTAGTAAAGCACGGAGTGTTAGATAAATTTAAAGAAAATTTAGGTTCATTTAGTAATGGTATTCAGGGAGCAGCAAGTGGGTTGTTTTCTACTGTTGGTAGTATTTTTGGTGGTATATTTTCGTTTATTTTGATTTTAGTAATAACTTTTTACATGGTTGTAGAGGAAAATGCGATTAAGAAGTTGATTTGGCAAGTAACACCAAGGCAGTATCAAACCTACATTATGGGCTTGATCCATCGCATGCAGCGAAAAATCGGCTTATGGTTGCGCGGTCAATTCATTTTGAGTTTAACAATTTTTCTTTTAACCTATATAGGATTATCAGCTCCGTCATTTTTAGAATATGTGTTGCCGGGGTATTTTGCAGCATTTAATATGGAATACGCTTTAGTACTTTCTATTATTGCCGGTTTAGCTGAATTTGTACCATACATGGGGCCAATGCTTGCTGCTATACCGGCTGTGTTTTTAGCTTTTTCTCAATCTCCAACTCTTGCAATAATGGTTATAATTCTTTATTCTGTTATTCAATGGGTAGAAAACAATATCTTGGTTCCTAAAATTATGCAAAAGACGGTAGGTTTAAACCCCATAGTAAGTATATCTGTTTTAATGATAGGATTTCAACTGGGTGGTGTAATGGGCGCAGTACTTGCAATCCCGGTAGCTACAGCAGTTCAGGAAATTATTTTAGATGTATTTGAATACAAAGAAAAAGGCTTTGTTGGTGAAGACAAGCCAAAAATAAAAATTAAAAAATTAAAATTATTAAAAAAAAGAAAAGCTGGTAATATAATCTAAGTAAAATTTTATTTTATTTATTAGCTTTAAGCTAAAAGATATGGAAAATTGTTGTGACCCAATGGAATATGAGTCATGTTGCAGTTCCGGCGAGGTAAAAATAGGAGCAAATGTGCCTAATTATGAAATCGAGGCATTAGTTAATGGTGAATCTAAGCGAATAAAATTAAGTGATTATAAAGGTAAATGGCTAATTTTGTTTTTTTATCCGGCTGATTTTACTTTTATATGCCCAACCGAGCTAGTAGAAATGGCTAATACTTATGAATCTTTTAAAAATGAAAATGCCGAAGTAATAAGTATAAGTACAGACACTGTATTTGCACATAAAGCTTGGCAAGATACTTCAGAAAGTATTAAAAAAGTTAAGTTCCCAATGGGAGCAGATACTACTAATAAAATTTGCAGAGCTTTTGGCACCTTAATAGAAGACCAAGGTTTAAGCCTTCGCGGTACATTTATAATTGACCCTGATGGAGTTCTAAGAGCACAAGAAATTCACGACAATAGTATTGGTAGAAGTGCCGGTGAGTTACTTAGAAAATTAAAAGCTGCTATATTTGTCCGTGCTCACGGCGACGAAGTATGCCCGGCTAGCTGGCAACCCGGAAGTGATACTCT
This sequence comes from uncultured Gammaproteobacteria bacterium, assembly GCA_964569045.1. Taxonomy (GTDB): domain Bacteria; phylum Patescibacteriota; class Patescibacteriia; order Patescibacteriales; family BS150m-G62; genus BS150m-G62. The sequence goes on from CAZMSR010000001.1 coordinate 35,524, forward strand.
AAGGCCCGGCATGGATTTAGTGGGGAAGATTTAGTGAGTGGGTACAAAATCACTCTATAATAGTGATTTTTTTAATATCTACAAGCTTACTATTAGCCATTCTTCGTTTTCTTGTTTTTCTAAAGTAACTTTGTACTTTACATTTTTGCCTCCTAGGCTAAAATACACATCAGTTTCGTATATTTTTTTGTTTCCTATTTGTTTTTTAAATTTTAAATCACTTAGTAAATTAGAAAAAAGTAAAATTCCGTCTTTATTAAGAAAATCAATGGTATGGTCTATTGCTCTTTTTAAACCCGGTGAAAAGTAAGCGCTAGCACTTTGTTTGTTTTTAGCACGAATAGCAGTTGCAGCACCGGTGAGCGTACTATCTGCTGAGCGGGATTGATTATTCTTAGGAGAGTTGTAATAGGCTGGCTTTGTTGGAGTAGTATAGCTTATAGGCCTTTGGTGTCTTTCTTTTTTTAATAAATTGTCTTGTGGTTTGTTGATTTGTTTATTAGGTGATTTTTGCAAAACAATTGAGTTGCTTACAATTTTATTTATATTTTTATTACTAATTCCTAGCCCTAAATTACGCATTAAGTTAAAGGCATCACTTGGTTTTCCTAAATAATAGCGTTTATAATTACTTGGATTAACATACCAAGCTTCGCCGCGTGACTCGGTTTGGATAAATATTTTACCTGCATTAATCCGGCTAAAATTATAATCCGGATTTAATTTTTTTTTGCTAAGCGGATCATAGTTATTAGCTAGCTCATTAGCATCACTGTATCCGTCATTGTCACTGTCAATCTCTAATGGATTTGTGCCAATTGCTATTTCAAGATTATCACTAAGTCCGTCTTTGTCTTTGTCCGGCCCTTTGGTTATTGCAATAGGAATTTTTGCTAAATCAATGTTTGTTATTCCAATACCCAAATGTTTCATTATTTCAAAAGCGTCTTTTGGTTTTCCTAAATAATATTTTTTTAGATCAGTTGGGTTTACATACCAAGCTTCGCCATTGCTTTCTATTTGTAAGAGAATTCTGCCATTTAGTCGCTCTATTAAGGATTCTCCGGCAAGGCTTTTAAGTGGTAATAAAAATAAACTTAAAATAATAAAAATGCATTTTTTCATTAGTTTTGCTATATTAAAAGTATGAGTCAAAAAAATAAAATAACTCTATTTATTATAGCACTATTTTTTATAGTCGGGTATTTTAGCACGCCTGCTATAAAGCAAAAGTACGCCATTATAAAAGCCACAAACGCTGCCGGCGGGTTTCCATATCAAATTGGATTAACTAATGTAATTGTTGCTCCTTGTGTATTTATACCAGAGCCACCAAAATGCGTAGTTGGTCCACTGTGTATGACGTTATCAGATCCTGCAATTTGTAATATGCATGCTGAGGTGTTTGGCACTCCGGCCGGTGGGATGGGTAATAACGCACTTTTTTTAAAAACTTCGCTTGCAACTGCCGGTGTAACTTCCGGTGGTCAGTTAATTGCCGGTGGTATCTCTAACGTATTAATGAGTAGTGGAGTGCTAGGTGGCCCTACCGGGTGTGTTGGGTGTGTAGCTACTAAAGAAAGTGAGCGTAATTTTGTATTACTCGAAATATTTAATAATTTAAAAACATATTTTATTGCTAGTTACTTAAAATAACATAAATGCCGGATACTGATTGTTCACATTTTGATTTATTAAGCCAAACAAAACAAATTTGTGCTAATAATAATATTAAACCAACTCGTTCACGTGGGCAGAATTTTTTAATTAACAAAGAAATATACAGTGATATTCTAGAAGCGGCAAGCTTAGAAAAAACCGACATAGTTCTTGAAATTGGTCCGGGGCTTGGTTTTTTAACAGAAAAGTTGGCTAGTAAAGTAAAAAAAGTTATTGCAATTGAATTAGATGATAAATTAGCCAAAGTTTTAACTCAAAGATTAAAAGATCTTTCTATTAAAAATGTAACAATAATTAATAAAAATGTTTTAGATATTAGCGCGCGTGATCTAAAAGAAGATTTAGGCTTAGTTAATTATAAAATAGTGGCTAATTTGCCATATAATATTACTTCTATTTTTTTACGCAAATTTTTAAGTGAAGTAACTTTAAAACCCTCTTCTTTAACACTTATGCTTCAAAAAGAAGTAGTTGAGCGAATATGCGCTAAGCCATCTAACATGAGCATTTTAGCAATTTCCGTACAGTATTATGCAAAAGTTCAAATTATTAAAAACGTGCCAAAAGAATACTTTTGGCCATTACCGGAAGTTGATTCAGCAATTATAAGGTTAGATTTAAAAAAGCAATTCACTTGCCATCTTAAAAGTAAAACTTGTACAAAGCTTGCACTATGCAGTCATCAAAAAGAATTTTTTAGATTAATAAAAATCGGCTTTGCCGCCAAACGTAAAATGCTTAAGAATAATTTAGCTAACGGATTTCATATTAACACCTCCAAAGCAGAAGATTGTTTGATAAAAGCGGGGTTAAGTAATAAAGCACGAGCTCAAGATCTTAGTCTTAAAGATTGGGAAAAGCTATCTATTTATACACAATTATTCCACTAGAGTATGTGCTAAAATAATAATAAATATATTGGTTTTTTATTTTTTTTAAATGAACCTAGATATTAAGCAAAAGATTGCACTCGCAGGGCTGTTTGTAGTAGCTATGTTTGTTGTAATTATAGGAATAAGAGGCATAAGAAGCACTATTTATGGCGCAGACTATAAGGAAAAAAAGGCCGGAAAAAGTATTGATTACTCAAATTTAGAGCAAGACTATAAGGCTAATGCAAACATAGAAATTAAATTAACCGATACTGACGGCGACGAATTAACTGATTGGGACGAGCTTAATGTTTATAATACTTCGCCATATATTCCGGATTCAGACTCAGACGGGATTCTTGATGGTGTTGAAGTTCAAAATAACTTAGACCCAACTTGTCACAATCAAAAAGTCTGCGATGGATTAGATCAAGTTCAAGAAAGCACTGTAACTTCTGAAGATGCTTTAAGTAATGAAGTAGACGCTGCAACTCAAGCTAAAATTCAGGCAGTAGTTAAACAGTTTGATAAAGGTTTTGGTAGTGCAAACAATATAAAAATAGATGTTAATAATCTACCAAGCGAAGTTAAGAATATAACAAACCCGGATGATTTGCGCAGAATTTTAGAAAAACAAGGCATGAGCAAAGCTATACTAGAAATGCTAAGCAACGAAGACTTAATGAAAACATATAATTCTTTGATTAATAAATAAAGGGTTGTGCATAGGAAAAATTTTTTTCTAAAAACAAAAATTTTCAAACAAAAGGCAATAAGTGCCTTGATTTTTGTTTTTATATTTGTGCAAGTGGGTGTGCCGATAGTGGAGGCTCAGTCAAGACCTAGTAATTTGGCGCTAGCTTCTGCAGAAATAAAAACTAAAGCATATGGAACCGAGCAAGTAATTAAAAAACAAACTAGGACTGACAAGGATCGTACTGCTGAGCAGATTCGTCAAGAAAGGTTAAAACAGCTTAATGATAAAGCAAAAAAAAGTACTTTTAGAAGTGTTGTTAGTAGTGTGCTTAATACTATAGCCTATGACACTGCTTCTTGGCTTGGGGCTGGAGGAAAAGGTCAAAAACCATTGTTTATTCGCGAAGGTTGGGGTGAATATTTATCTAATATTGGTGATCAAGCTCTTGGGCAGTTTATTGAAGAGTTTGCTAAAGATTTTGTAGGAGACGCTTGTAACCCGGAAGTTGGTTTAAAAATATCACTTGGGATGAAAGGTCAGCAACGACCAACTTTTGGAAAGTGTAGTTTTACTCAGATGGTTGATAACTGGGAACAAGCAATTGAAAGCACTGACTTTTTAAATAATTTTCAAAGTGTATTTGATCTGAATAATAGCACAACAGATATAAGCATGGCATTAAACGCAAATATTGGATTGCTTGAGTTTCAATTAAGTGAGCAAGAAAAAGGAAAAAGAACAAGAGGTAATACAGATGAAAATCTTCCACGTGACCCTGCCGGTCGTGCCACAGCACCGCCAGGAATGGCATCGGTTTTAACCGAAGAGCCTCTTGAATGGTTTAGACAAAACTGCGCTAATCCTTCCGGAGATACTGTTTTGGTAGAAGCTATGACAGTATTTGTTTGTCAATTGTCTTATACTGCTTTTGTGACTTTGCTTATGGATTTACTGGCTGATAAGCCAACAGTAACCGAGCCATATAGTGGTTCGTATAGTTTTGAGTCCGGTCCTAGAGCTGATGGAATATCAGGAACTAATGAATATATGCGTAGTATTCTTCAGCCTAATTTTGATATTCGCGGTGATTATGAAATTTTATCTGAATTAGTAAACTGCCCTAATCCTAATAAAGCCGGGCCAACAAACTGCGTAATAACTGAAAATTTTCGTAAGGCAATTTCAGAACGTAAAACAGTTAAAGAGGCTTTAAATGGATATTTAAATCCGCAAGGAATATTTGGTTTTGTTTCTGAGGATCTAGAGCCATTGTATAATGAAGGTTATCCGTATAGATCAATGATTATTTTGCGTAAATTTAGAATTTTGCCTGTTGGGTGGGAATTAGCTGCTGAATATATAAGAAATAACCCAAGCGTTGGTACATTTAATTTGCAAGATCTTGTTGATTGTTATGATTCGACAGATAGTAATATGGCATGGTGCAGTGGCTTAGTTGACCCTGATTGGGTATTAAAAGCGCCGCTTAATAGCTGTAAATTAGAAGGACCAGGCCCGGAGATTATGCGCGAAAGTGTTGTGGGGCAAGGTGTTAATTCAAGAAGATCAGTTCAGCGTAATACTACATATTGTGCTGATGAGCAAAGTTGCATTAAAGAGCGAGATGATGGGTCATGCGATGCACACGGATATTGCACGGAAGAAAAACGTACTTGGAATTTTGCTGCTGAATCATGCAACCCTATTTTTAATACTTGCGACACTTTTACTAGAGTAGATAATGATTCTTTTACTGTTAGTTATTTGCAAAATACTTTAGACACATGTGGTCAAAATGAAATTGGTTGCAAAGAATATTCAACTAAAGTTGAAACAGATGAATACGAGCCAATAACAGATGTTGTTAGTGAGTGGAGTGGTAGTCAAACTGATTCTATATTTTTTAATTCAAATGCAGCAGAGTGCACTGTAGACGAAGAAGGTTGCCATATGTTTTTAAGAGAAGCTACTAATAATACACCTACTTATTTAAAATTGCTTCCTGATTACTTGGGTCAAGTTTGCTATAATTTAGGCACAGATACAAGCGAATACTATAATTACAAAGAAGATCTAACGCCTGAAGTTAAAGCGCGTTGCGAACAATTTGTAAGGCGTTGTAATGCTAGCGAAGTAGGTTGCGAGCTATATACTGACATAGTACGCGGTGATAAGATCCCGGCTAAAATAACAACTTTAAACCAATGCCCAAATGAATGTGTTGGCTTTGATGAGTATCAAAAACGCGAAACTATTTTTGAAAGTAGTGAGAGCGCCTATTTTATCCCAAGATACGCTGATACTTGCCGCCTGGACATGGTTGGTTGCGATGAATTTACAAACTTAGACGAAGTAGCCCGCGGCGGTGAGGGTCGCGAATACTATGTTGATTTAAAACAATGCGTTGACCCGGACGAACCGGAAGGCGAAGCTTGCTCTAACTTTTACATTTGGGAGCAGCTTAACACCGGCCCGCAGTTAAACGTATTAAATTTAAAGGCAGATGCAAAAAATGGTGGCGCACCCGTAGTTACAAACAGCAATGAAGATTGCACAGAACAAACTTTTAACAATCCGGAGCATCCTAACTACAACCCTGATTGCCAAGAATTTTTAGACGAAAACGGTGAAAAGCACTACAAGCTTTACTCTAAAACAATTACCTGTTCCCAAGATTGCCATACCTACAGAAGAGCCGGGCAGAATATTGATTATAGTATTGCAAAAAATAGTTGCAATAACGGAAGCAACGGTGATGAAAAAGGCTGGAGTTCAACACATAACGCTTGCGTGGTTTGTAAAAACGGTGGTAAATGGAATTCAAGCCAAGGCGCTTGCCTCTATAGCGCTATACCCGGCGAAGGGCGTTTATGCTCCCAAGAATTTGCCGGTTGTCGCGAATACTCAGGCCCACAAGCTGCTAATGTTCGCGAAATCGCGCGCTATGATTTTGAAGGGGTTCATCCTTCTTTAGCTGATTGGAGTAATGCTGAAATAGCTAACGAAGCTTTGTTAATAAACGGGCAGTCAATAACAAATACTTCAAGTCAAAGCTCAGTCTCACTTAATTTGGGCGGTAGATTAAGACCCGGTAGCACATATATACTTTCTTTTTACGTAAAGCCCGGTAATACTGCTAATTTTAAAGTGAAAATTGATGATACTAATGGTTCTGAGATTAAAGGACTAAAGCAAGACAAATGGCAAAGAGTTGAAGAATTAATAACTTTAACCAATAGCGTTGCTAATCAAACAATGTCTATTGGATATGATAATGGAAGCACAAAATTCTACATTGATGACTTTAGGTTAATAGAGGTGATTGACAGATATTATTTTATGAAAGATTCTTTTGAGATTCCATCAATGTGTCATCAAGAATATTGGAAGCTTCTTAGTCCGGAAAATTATCCGATTCCTTTTAATGAAGGTGGTTATCCTTTTCCAAATTATTCGCTTGGATGCCGCGAATATCAAGATAGAGAAAGCGCTTCACATTTTTTAAAAGATTTTACAGAACTATGCCAAGAAACAGCAGTCGGCTGCGAACGCATGATAGATACCCATAATTATACAGGTGAGGGAGCTGAAGCATGGAATGAAAGTAATCCGAATGAAGGCGATGATGCCTGCGATTCCGGAGAACAAAGCTGCGTTTCTGTTCTGGCTAATAACTTAGTGTATGTAGTATATGATACTGAAAAGCAGTGTAATGCAGATGATAAAGGTTGCTCAAGATTTGGCGAGAAAAAGTCTGTTGCAGGTACTCCGTATTACGAAGATGCTTATATTAAAAATAATCCGGATCATTATAGTACTTCAGTAGATTCTGATGCTATTTTATGCACTCAAGATGGTATTAGTTGTAAAGCTTGGATTTCGGAAATTAATGGTACGCGCTATTTTAAAGATCCGGAAGGCAAGGAGTGTGAATGGCGAGCTAATAGTGATGGAATAGAAAATTGGTATCAAAAAAAAGCGAATCGTTGTGATACAGATAGCAACGGAGTAATTAATGATAGTGAAAATCTTCCAGCTAATAGTGGAGCGAATGGTGCATTAAGCCCGGCTTGCGCAAGCGCTCGTTCTTGCAGTGTAATCACTGATCCGTCTGATAGCTGCCAAAAAGACAGTGATTGTGGTAATAATACTTGCATTGATTCGCAGTGTCGTTATTCTTGTATTCGTGATAATCGAGATCATGTGTGCGGTAATCAAAATGCTTTAAAAACAATTGGCTCAAATGGTGTTAATTCTCACATTAGTCAGCCAAGTGGCAGTGATGGTTGGGTTGGGGTTTGCCCAATTCGTGAATCCGGATGCACAGAATATATTGATCCAATTGCAGAATTTAGCACAAATTTAGTATTTAACCCAAGCGGTGAAGAAATTGCCGGAGTTAATAATGCAGGTTGGGAAAATCATACTCCAAACGGATTTAAGCAGGAGATCGAAGTCGAACCGGCTACGCTTTATACAATTAAAGGCGCAACTAAGTTTCAGTGTGATAATGCTATAGATAAAATGAATTCAGATAATGTTTTGGTAAATGTGGCATTAACTACAGATATTACTTTGACAAATGGAGAAAGTATTTTATTTAAAACAAATAATAATGCTAATAAATGTACTGTTTTTAGGGATGGTGATGTAACGGAAGTTATCTTACGCAAAGCAGAGGCGAATTATAGGTTATTAAAAGATATTGACAGAAGTTCTTGCCATGAACCTGATTTTGATAGTGGCTGTATTTTGTTTAATGAAAGAACTCAGTTTGGCTATAGCGAGAATATGAGTAGTCTTTCTTATAATGCTGACAATTTAGAGGCTTTGAATAATTGTACAAATGGAGCTAATTGTGACTCAAACCAAATTTTAAAAGTTGAACCTAATAGAGTTTGCGCTGAATGGCTTGCGTGCAGGTCAATGGTTAAGGTTAGGGATGAAGATGGTCAAGAATCAAGTGTTTGCCTAGGTGTTGGAGCATGTAATGGTCTTGATAGTAATGATGAATGTAGTAGTTTTGTAAGAAAAGAAAGAATAAATAATGACTATACAAAAGATAGCGTAACAGCGGCAAGTGTTAGTAATTTATCCGGATATTCTAAGATTGGGTACTCAAAATATAAAAACAATGCTCAATTGCCATCATTTGAACGAAATGATTTATTTTCATTAAGTGCTATGAGTCAGGTTGGTGAAATTGCAGTAGTGCCAAATGGTAGCTTTGAATTTTCAGGTGAGAATGGATACCCGATTGGTTGGAGTTGGGATAATCAAGAAGAAGTTGATAAGGTTTGGACACCAAATGTTTTTAAAGTAATTAATAGTCCTTATGAGGTAAAAGAAGTTGAAGTTATTAATTTTTCACCTGCCGGAGAGGGATTTATTAAAATTGGTTCATCTCATGTAGTAATTTCAGAAGAAATAGATGTTGAGCCTCAAAGAGATTATATTTTTACTGCCTATATTAATACTCAAAATTTACAGGTTGGTAACGGTGTGATTGATATTGTATCAGCCGGAGAATCTATTACTAGCACAACAGAAGATCAAGGAGGTGAGGGTTGGATATTTAAAATAAAGAAATTTAGATCAAATTCAAATCAAATTAATATTAAACTATATAATGATGACAACGATTCTTCAGGAGTTTTTTATGTAGATGGAATAAAATTAAGACCGGCTTTACATACTAGAATTGAATCTACTGAAACTGAAGACCAAACTAGTTCTGACAATTGGTATGTGCCGCAATCATGCAAACTTTATCCTGAGCCAAGTTCCTTAGCTTGCGAGTATATTGATGACTCCGGTGTTAATCAAAGGGGGTTGTATGGATATTGCTTAGAATATGATAGATATCCGGGTGATGAAAACACATGTTTGCTTTGGTATCCGGTTAATAGAGTTAAAGGCGATTGGATAGAAGAAGGTGCGGGCTATAGTGATAGGTTTCCTCTTTATTATTGCCTTGAAGCAGTTGGATACTGCTCTGGAACAGAAGGTGAGATACCGGCATTGTATTGTAATAAGTTAGTTAAGGTTGTAACAGAAACAGGTAAAAGTAAGTTTTGGTATTCAAGGGTTAGGGAAGGCAGTGATCATAGTATTGAATTTAGTAATGCAAGTGAAAATAAGCATATTTATTGGGGGGCAATTAATCCAATGGGGCACGAGATTGTTAATTTAGGTTATTCGCGTGATTCTAGTCCGTATGGTAGTATTGTAGCTCCTGCGCCAACTCATAATCCTTTTGAGTGGGATGGGTTAAAGCGACGAGGCAAAGAAGTTTTAAAAGAACCATTACAGATTTATGATGCAATATCAGGAGAGGGATTAATTAGAGCCGGTACCCCGTATTATGGCAATGGAATTACTTGTCGAAAAGTATTTGAGCGTGAGCGATACGGAAGTTGTGGGACTCGTCATGAAGTAAATAGAGGAATTTGGGATTCATGTACAATGAAGTCATATAATGATGATTGTAACACAGCTACACCTTTTGCCTCCACAACCAATGAATTAGGAGAAGTTATAACTACTCATGTTGATTGTTGCGGTGGTCGTGGTAGAAAATTAACAGTAACAACACAGTGTTTTAGTGATTTAAAATATAATATAGCTGAAAATGAGGTGCAGGCAGTTAGTGGGTTAAAATCAATTTTTGCTCAAAGTTATGGTACTTGGGTATGGAATGGTAATGATGAAAGTGGTTTTTATGAAAAAGTGCCAGATGATATGGATATTACAACTAAACAGCAATGTGTTTCAGATGATCCAGGAACTGTAGGCGTAGAATGCGCAATGAATAATTCTAATGACTGCCCATATGGTTATTGCCCTAAAAGTAATAATGTGCAAGAAGGGGACAGTTTAGGCTATTATCAGTGCGGTGTCTTGAATATATCTTGTTGTCCGGAAAATAAAAAAGTTTTAATTGATTCATGTAAAAGTATTGATGGAGATTTTAATTGCGTTGAGGGTTTTTGTGATAAGCTTCCAAGCCAAGCATGTACTATAGAATATAGATGTAATTTAACAGACACAACTCAGGTAATAGTTGATACTCATGATTGCAGTCAATATAATAATGCAATATGTAAAGAAGTTACTACTCTTAATGCTTCAAAAACTTGTATAGGTGGCGAGAATCATGGGCATGTGTGTCAGGCGCATGCATGTATAAATGGAGTTTGTGATCTTGTTTCAACTTATGAGTCTAGCAATAGTAGTTCAGGAAGTCATAGCTGGGAACCTCCGAATAGTATTTGTGAGAATAATACACGCCCTGATTACCATAATGATTCTTCTAAAAATGGTAATGGTAATAATAGTTATTGCGCAGTAACGCCAAGTATTACAAATATTCGTATTGATAATCCAAATATAGTTAAAACAGGTTTTGTTAATTTAACTTTTAATTCAGATGTTAATGAAGATCAATTACCATTAACAATGGTTTCAGTTGATTGGGGTGATGGAAAGGAAACAACAATTACTGGTGCTGACATGCTTGATAGGTCAAATAATAAATACCCTCACTCATTCTATCATTTATACGACTACTGGGATTTAAAAAGAAGTGATGCAGACAATGATGGCATCATCTGTGAAACAGAGAGTACTCCAAGTAACCGCAATTATTGCAAAATTAAACCAAAAGTAAAAATTCGTGATAACTGGGGGTGGTGTAATGCTACTGATACTGCTACTGATACTACTACTGATACTACTACTGATACTACTACTGCTACTGATACTACTACTGATACTACTACTGCTACTGATGCTACTACTACTGATACTGATACTGATACTGATGCTACTACTACTGCTACTAATTGCAATTATTGGGAGGAATATAACGATGATATTAAAGTTTATGAAAAATAGTTTTAAGTGAATTGAGTTAATTAAAAAATTCGAGCTTTATGCAGATACTCGAATTTTTTAATCCCAAAAAAATATGCTACAATAATTATAATAAGATAAATATATTTTTTATATTAAAATGGTTAATTCAAAGCTTTTGTTTAAATATTTTAGTTTTGTTATTGCAGTTTTCGCGCTTGGATTTTTTGTTTTGCCTAAAACTTCTTTTTCGCGCGACGTTTCTCCGGACGCAATAGCCGTAAGGGTTATTCCAAACCCTAATCATTATTCAGTAACCCGCTGGTATAAAGAACAAGGATTTCGCGGCAACCCTCAGCAATTTAAAGTAGACGAATACCGGGCCCTGCGAGACGGCTCAACAGTCTATGTTAATGCAGCAAATATTACCGGAGAGTGTGTTAATGGAAATGGAACAGTGGTAACAAATTCTATAGTCTGCTCAACCGATGATGAATGCGTAGCAGAATATGAAATTGATACTCCTCCATACACTTGTAACTTAACTAACTTTTACACCAACATCTACGTAATAGCTAAAAATAGAGGCGCGGATGCTTTAACCGAAAATATTTTTACGCAAGTTTTGAATTCTTTTAAATTAAACGCAAACTTACCGGAACCCGGTATTTGCCAAAATTTGGCAGATACAGATTGTGCTAATGATAACGATTGCGAAGCAGGTGAAGAATGTGATACTGCAAATGGTCAAAATCCGGGAGTTTGCCAATTAAAATGCGACTACGACTATGACTGCCCTAGTGAATCCTATTGCTCATCTGACAAAGCCGAAGTAATTCGCGATGTTAAGCGTTTGGCCGATCTAACTGACATTAAAATAGCTCTTAACAATTACAGAGGTATTCATGGCCATTACCCTAAGCTTGAGTCCGGCACATATGTACCCCACATGACCCTTTCCACCTGGCCTAGTTGGCAGAAAACCTTAGCTCGTGAGTTAGGCTTACCAAGCTTGCCAACTGATCCTATTAATAGGTTAGGTGAGTGTGTTTCTGCTTATAATCCTAATGGCGACGATAATGGATCTTCGATTCAAATTTCCCCGGACCCAATAACCTGCTGGGATGAAGTTAATAAGATTTTTGCAGATACAGATCCTAATGATTCAGGCCCGAATTTACCCTCAAATAGCCATGTATACTTATATATAACCGATCCTGAAGGATTAGGCTATGGAATTGAATAAATGCTTAATAATTATGATTGTAGTATTTATTAATATTTATAAGTTTTTTAATATTAGAATGAAATATTTATTTACAATTTGTTTGCTATTTTTTGGTTGCGCAATGCAGGCTAAGGCCTTTAATATATGTGCAGTAATGGAGTCTGGGTTTGTAACCGAATTAAGTGGCGGAGCATGCCCCGGTAGTGCATCCGGTGCTTCAGCGGAGGTGTCTTATGAATTTAAATTAGGAGCATCTTGTGGTGATGGTGTAGTTGGGCTAGCAAGTTCAGAGGAATGCGATTGTGGAAAAGATTCTAATGGAAAGCGAATATTAAGATGCTTGGGAGGAGGCACAGGCCATAATGACCAGTATATTTGCACTGATTGTAGATGGAATAATAGTGGTTGGCTAGGAGATGGAATAACAAATGGAAGCGAAGTGTGTGATCCGGTAGTAAATTTAATTGACGGCACAAAACCTCGAATTAAGCCATGCACTGTTCAAACAAATTTTCCAAATTATTGCGCTCAAGAGTTATCAGGTAATCAAAAATGCGCATCTAACGGTAAATCATGGGAAGAGTGCGATGCATTAAGGCCAGTGCCTTCTGAAGATGAGTTTTCGCAGTGCAAAGCTATTGGTAATACATTAAGTGATTATGTATGTTGTGTTTTAATAGGGTGTGATCAGGATGGATGCGCTTGTTGTGGTAGAGGCAAAGCCGAGACTCCGGAAGGTTATGATACTGTTGGATCAATGGATGCCACATGGAATCCTGACAAGTCGCTTAAGGATGATTTTCGAAGTAATAACCAAAATATATATAATAGCTGTGGGGAGTATTCTGAAGCCGGGAATGATCCAGAAAATGCATGTAAGTTAGTTAGATCAAATGATAATCCACGGAATTGGAAAACAGTAGTAAATAATGCTACCGCTCGTCATAAATGTTGGAAGTAATTAATATATTAATATGAAAAATATTATACTTTTTGTGTCCATAATTACGTTTGTTGTGTTTGTATTTTTGATTAGCGGAGTTATATATATTAATAGTCTTAAAGATGAATCTTTAAAAGATATTGATTATTCGGATGATAAAATAAAAAAAACTATAATTAATAAAGAAAAAAAAGATAATAACAAAAAATATAAAAAAACAATTATTGAAAATGCCTCTTTACTTCAGCAGCACAAACCAAGTATTTCTAGTGGTCAGTTAAATGAATATATGAATATAATTCAAGAAGATAAAAGCATTAAACATTGCCTTGAGTTTGAGGATAGGGAGTTATGCCAATCTTCTGTAGCATTTATTGCCGGTGATATGGATTATTGCCATTATTTTGAAGGAAGTTTTAAAAGCAAAAAAGAAGCAAATTTATTTACTAATAATTGTGAAAAATTAATAGTTGTTGAGCAAGGTGCTAAAAATGTAGAAGCTTGTCAGAAATTAACAGGTGATAAGTACTATGATTGTTTAAGAGGTATTTTTCATATTTTTTTAAATAAAAAGGATTGCGCTACAATAAAACATGCCCAAGCTAGGAGTTTGTGCATGGATATTATTACTTACAAAAATGCATATATAAAATACAATCAAGAATTATGCAAGGATGTTAAAGATAAAAAATTAAACAATTATTGTAAAAGTAATATTTTAAGTAAAACGCAAGACACTGATAATGATGGGTTACCGGATCTAGACGAAATAAGAATTCATCAAACAGACCCCAAAAACCCCGACACCGACGGCGATGGCTACACAGATGGCGAAGAAGTGCAGGCCGGGTATAATCCATTGGGAAAAGGTAAGCTTAAATAAAATTATTATAAAAAAAATGACTTATAAAATATAAGTCATATTGTAAATTATTTATTTCAGAAGATTTAAAATTCTTGGAAGCATTAGTATACCGACAAAGAGTGCTCCAAATAATGTGGCAATAATTTTTTAACAAATGCTAAAAAATTTACTCTTAATAATAGTACCGGTTTTTATATTTTTACTATCATTTAATAGCGCTAAAGCTTTTACTGTTTGCGCAGTAATGGAGTCTGAATACACGCTTAGTAGTGGAGCAAGTGGAAATTGCGGTAGCACCATAACAGGTATAAACACTGTTGAGGTTCAACAATTTTTAGTTAATAACCCACCTATCTTTACAGGCTGGAATTTTTCAAGAGCAAATACCGGTAGTAACTATTCAGCTCACATACAAGCCAAAGACCCTGATGGGAACGAAGTCTTCTGGGAAGTTAATGCGGACAGTGATAGATGTACTAATAATATGGAATGCACAACTCAGGGTGATGAGGATTGTGGTAATACTTGGGATGATAATAAACATTTTTGGACAACTTGGGTTGATGATAAAATTGAATGGGGCGCAGATGCTATGGATAATTTAAAAGCCGAGAGAACTTTTATTAGAAACCAAAAAAAATTTGACTTTGGAATTGCCGGCAATACTAGTAAATGTTTTTTTGATGTGACTATAAGAGATCGATTTAATGAAAGTGAAGGGCTAGCAACAACAAAAACTTTTTGGGTAGAAACAAACCCTTTGCCGGAGATTATAATTAATAGTTATTCTAATCCATTTGAACCTACTGAAGATAATTATCAATTCACATTCTCATTTGAAGCAAAAAGTGTTTATACCGACAATTATCCTCTAGAATTAGAAATTACTGTAGAACCTAGTGAATATACTTCAATAGAAGATTGGTTTAATTCTTTTGGAATTGATGATTTTAAGGTGGTCCAAGCTTTAGGTGAAAACGAAGAAAGATTTAAGCAAGTTGAAGATGGAACTAAATATGAATACAATATAATCGGCAATTTTAAACCACATCAAGTAGTGATTCAAGGCAAGCATTCTTATTCTATAGATGTAAAAATTAAAGTAACAGACGTTAATGATAATGTTTCAGAAGAAAATGCAACACTAACAATAAAAAATAATGCGCCGACTATAACTCCTGATTGTGAAGATTTTTCTGACTTAAGCAATATTAATATAGAAACAGATGAACAATTTATTTGCGATATTTCTATGGTTGATACCGCTGGCCAACATTTGAATTTTTATTACAAATTACCGGAAGGCCTTAGAAGCAATCAACACACAACATCATTAGGTTATCCTTATTTGATTATTGGGGATAGGCCAATTGAATGCGCTCCAAATTGCCCTGAATTTTATGTAAAAGCCATTGACCAATTTGGCGCAGAAACAAAAGTAGATTTAAATTTTAATATAACAACAGTCTGTGGCGATGGGCGAGTGCAGTCACCGAATGATAGTGGCGATAACGAGGTTTGTGATCGATATGAAAGTGATCCTATTACTGGATTAAATGGTTGGAGTTGCTTTAATGCTTATGGAACAATTGGTTGTAGTAGTGATTGCAAGAGTAGGACATGTAGTGGTGGGGGTGGTGGTACTCCGGGGCAGTTGTATGAAGGTATTTGTGGAGATAGTGATACACAAGGCCCGGAAGAATGTGATGCTATCTCTGCATGTTGCATTGAGCGAAATACTACAACTGGCATTGGGTGTAAATTTGAATGCACCTCAAGTAATTATTCCGAAGCTAATATTGGCTTCGGTTCGCTACCTATTGATTCAATTGAATTAGCAAATAATGAAACTACGCAAATGAAAATCCCAGCATGCCGGGTGCATTATGATTTGAATATGAGACTTGAAAGTATTGGAGATCTTGCACCTTTACCAAATTTAGCAATTATTTTTATAACCGATACTTCCGGGAGCATGAAATACAGTCAGCCAACAAATGGTAGAGAATCAGATGGTAATATGCCGGCTATAAAAACAGCTTTAGATAATGTTTTGGATTCTTTGCATGATAAAGCAAAAGAAAGTCCGGGCTCTACTATAAAAGTTGCTTTGCTAGAGTCGAATAATGGATTTACCGATTATGATAGCTATGATGAGCAAACAGTTTTTCGTGATATTTCTAATTTAATAAATAATGATTATCTGAAAAATGTTGTGGCACTATATGATTATGGTTCTGCAAGTTCCGGTGGGGGAGGTGGCGATAATAATAATAGAGTGATAGATATTGCAGATCAGATGTTTAACGATTCCTCTTTAAGCGGATATAGTAAAATTATTGTAGCTTTAGCTGATAATAGAAATTATAATAGGGACCATCTTCATTCGGTAAAAAGGTATGGTGAAGTTTATACAATTTCTTATGAAAGAGATTATGATTATGAGATTTGTGATATGTCTAGTGGAACTAGGTGTGATATTTCTATGGATGCAAGTATAGATAATTATACAAATGATTATGCTTATTTAGGTGGACCTAATATTTCCGGTGTGTATAGAAAGATTATCGAACAGGCTACTGTGGCCCCTGCAGGTGAAGTAACTATTATTTTTGGCAACTCAACAAGTCATACTGTATCTACTAATGATTTTGGAAATAAAATTTTTCAATTAGATAATATTTGTTCCGACTCACCACGTTCTATACCACTTAGTGTAGAATTTAATGGTGGTGGTAAAGTAAAATTTAGCGAGGCAAAGTTTGAGTACTGCGAAGTTTGTAATTAAATTTTTTTATGAATAAACAAGTAAAAATTTTTCTATTTTCTATTTTATTTTTAATTGTTTTTTTTACTATCACTATATTTGCATTAAGAAAAATAGTTAATCAGAAAGAAATTAATATTCAACAAAACCAAATTAAAGACAATAGTAAAAATACTGAAGAATTAATGCAAGAGAAAAGTGATGAAAAAGAAAATGACAATAAAATATATAGTGAAATAAAAATATCAAAAGATTACACTAAATGCCAAAATATTAGCAATGATTCTAAAAGAGATTTGTGTTACTTTTTATTAGGGCTTGAATCAAAAGACAAGGAGGTATGTAAATTTATTCAAAAAGAAAGTCAAAAAGAAGAGTGTGAAAACAAGGTTATGTATAATTTTGCATTAGACTCTGATGACATAGAATTATGCAATTCTGTGAAGAATAAAAGATTGCTTGATTCGTGCATAGTACGAATAATATCAGATAAAGCTTTTTCTAAAAGTGACTGTCAAAAATTAAATACTCTTCAACAAGAGATTTGTTTATCATATATACAATTTAATGACATTATTAAAAAGAGTGATATAAATAAATGCGATTCATTAAATAAAGCTGACCAAAGTGAATGTCAAGACATATTAAATAGTAAAGACACTGATAATGATGGGTTACCGGATCTAGACGAAATAAGAATTCATCAAACAGACCCCAAAAATCTCGACACCGACGGCGATGGCTACACAGATGGCGAAGAAGTCCGGGCCGGGTATAATCCTTTGGGAGCAAGCAATCTTAAGTAAAATTGATATTATTGTAGGTTTTTGTGCATCTTTAATTTTTTTAGTATAATATATGTATAAGAAAAAAATGCATAGATTTTGTTATTAAAATAAAGCAATATTAGAGTATTTTTATTATGCTCGAAATTTTGAAAAAGTATAATGAATTACCTCGAGAGCTCCGGGCTAAATTAGCTGCACCGGAGGTTTTAGCTATGGTAGAGAAATTAGAAAATATTTACGAACGAAAGCTTTCTCAGATTATTATGCGGGTTATGATTAAAGAGCTAGAGGTTGCAGAATTAGTTGAGCAGTTTGTATATATTTACAAGTTAGAACGAAGTAAAGCTGAAGAGCTTGTGGAAAAATTAAAAAAGAATATTTTTTGTCAAGTGAGTGATTACTTAAAATTTGAAGATACTGTTTGTGCAGTTGACTTTAAAGATAGCATGAAGCAAGTAAAAATTAGTGTAAACGTAAAAGAGCAAGTAGAAAGAGTTATAGATAAAGCCGAATTTAGTTTTGCCTCAGAAATGCTTGCAAATAGATTTAAAGACATTATAAAAACTAATATAGTAGGAGTAAGAGATTGTTTAAGCGTTAAAGAAACTTTAGCTAAGCCTGTGAATAAAGGAGGGGTAGGGCTTAATGAGGAAGAAATAAATAAGGTTATTAAAATATTAAAATGTAAAGGCGATTTATTAAAAGAATTAGAAAAAAAAGAAGCTAAAAAAGAAGCGCCGGCTATAGGGTTAGACGTAGCTAGCTTGCGAGATGTACCTTATGATTTAAATAAACTAAGGGAAATGAGTAAAAAAGGAGCAGAGCCAACACCTAAAAAACCACTAGAAATGACAAAAGAAGAGTTAAGTGCAGTGCCGGTAGAATCAGTTAAGCCGGAATCTCAAATTAAAAAAGAAATATCTAGCGCGGTTCCAAATGCACAAGAAGTTAAACCTTTAGAAAAAGTATTAAAAATTGACCCTGCACCACAAAAAGAATTAGCAAAAGAAGTATTAGATACCACGCCAGAAGCGGTAGTTAAGAAGCCTTTGAAGAAAAAGTCTAGGTTTTTAGATAATTTAAAAGCAATTTTACCGGAGCTTTCAAAACCTAAAGAAACAGTAGAAAACGGAATAAAAATTGTTACTAAGCCAAGTTTGCCAAAAGAAAAGTTACAAAAACCAATTGTGAATCATGTAGTAGAAAACGGCAAGGTAAAAATGGAAGATATTCGCTATGTTAAGCGAACAATGGGTCCGATTGATGAGTTAGCTTATTTGAGTTTAATGGATTTTCGGCGTTTGCACCAAAACCCGGCTGGAGCTATAATTAAAATAAAGGAAAAAATCGACTTACTTGGGGAATATTCATATGAACGTAAGCAGCGCGGTATAAAAGCCTGGAGACAAAATCCGGTTAATAGGCTTTATTTAAAAATAGGAGAACTTAGTATGGCAAAATCAAAGCCCATTAAAGATATTGCAGAAGATTTAAAGCAAGATCAAAAAGACTACTTAAATGAAGATGAATTTAATGCCATTGGTGAACTAAATAACGAATTAAAATATTTTTAAAAGCTAGCTTACATGAAACAGTTTACAATACCTCAGTTTATAGATGTTGAAGATAAAATTTTAGGGCCTTTAACGGTGCGTCAGTTTTTAATAATGCTTGTATGCTCAATGATACTATTTGTGTATTACAAGGTTTTTGATTTTACTTTGTTTGTGGTTGCAGGATTAATAACTTTTGGAGTATTCGGAATACTGGCTTTTGCGCGAATTAATGGCAGACCATTTCATTTTTTTATACTAAATATAATCCAGACTCTAAAAAAACCGGGTTTAAGAGTTTGGAATAATACTGATGTATCTAAAATGACTGATGAAATTAAAGAGGAAGAAAAAGTCGACTACATTGCCGTTGCACCAAAGCCAATAACAAGTTCGCGCTTAACAGAATTATCTTTAACAGTAGATACATCAGGAACATACAAAACAAAATAAAAAATAAAAATTATAAGTGGCAAAAAAACAAAAATCAAGAGACAGTTTAGCATCTAATAAAATTAGAGTATCAACCCAAAAATATTTAGACATAGCTGAAATTAAAGAAGACACGGTAATTTTAAAAGATGGAGGGATGAGAGCTATTTTAATGGTTTCTAGTATTAATTTTGCTTTAAAAAGCGAAGATGAACAGAACGCACTAGTAGCAGCTTATGTGAGTTTTATAAATAGTCTTGACTTTCCATTTCAGATTGTGATTCAATCGCGCGAATTAGATATGGAAAACTACATAAAAGACCTAAAGCAAAAAGAACGAGAACAAACAAACGAGCTATTAAAAATACAAATGGCAGAACATACTCAGTATATTGAAGAATTAATTTCTATTGGGCGAATTATGAATAAGCGTTTTTACGCTGTTGTGCCATATAGCCCCGGGTCAGACAAGCACAAAAGTTTTTTTGATTCATTATCCGATGCTTTTAAGCCGGCTGTATTAATACGTATAAAAGAAAAAATATTTTGGGATAGACGTGATCAATTAACAAAAAGAGTAGATAGAGTAAAAGCAGGGTTAGCATCTATGGGGCTTGTTGCTATTGATCTAGACACTCAAGCACTAATAGAACTTTTTTATAACACTTATAACCCTGTAACATCATCTCGTGAAAAACTTGCAAAAACAGAAGATTTAAGAGTTGTGAATTAAAATTAAATATGATTAATCCATTTAAAGTAAAAAAACAAGAAAAAGAAAAAAAGCAAGAAGAAGAGCTAATAGAAAAAAAGGAAACAGAAGAAATAGCTAAATCAGTAGAAAAAACAGAAGAGCTGGTTGAGGAGGAAAAAACTTTTAGAAGAGGAATAATTTCAATAAGAGATATTATTGCGCCGGCAAGTATTAAAGTTTTACCTAATTTTTTACGTTTAGGTTCTAAATTTGTAAGGACAATTTTTGTAATAAATTACCCTAGATATATTAGTGTTGGGTGGTTTACGCCTGTAGTTAACTTAAATCATACATTTGATATTGCTATGTACTTTTACCCGATTAAAAGCGCAATTATACTTAAGCAATTAAAAAAGAAAGCCGGTGCTATGGAAGCACAAATAGTATCAGATGCTGAAAAAGGAGCAGCCAGAGACCCGTTGCGAGAAACAGCTTTGCGTGATATTGAAGACCTGAGAGATAAATTAACTCAAGGCACTGAAAAGTTTTTTCAATTTGGTTTATATGTAACACTTTACACTGAAACAAAGGATGAGCTAGACAAATTATCAGATGAGGTAGAAAGCATATTAGGGTCTCGTTTAATATATTCTAAAAAAGTTTTTTACCAATCAGAGCAGGGTTTTAATTCTACATTACCACTTGATAATGACGAGCTTTATATAGTTTTTAATATGAATTCTTCTCCGGTGGCTTCGTCTTTTCCGTTTATGTCTAGCGAGCTAACTAGTGACAAAGGAATACTTTATGGAATAAATAGGCATAATAATAGTTTGATTATTTTTGATCGATTTAGTTTACAAAATGCCAATACGGTTGTATTTGCTACTTCAGGTGCCGGAAAGAGTTATGCTATTAAGCTTGAAATTTTAAGAACCTTGATGATGGGTACCGATGTAATTATTATTGATCCTGAATACGAGTACAAGCATTTATCAGACGCTGTAGGCGGAACATATATTAATATATCATTAGCTAGTGAAAGTAAAATTAATCCCTTTGATTTGCCAAGAGCTATAGGAGATGAATCAAAGCCTGAGGATATTATTAGATCTGCTGTAATTACTACAAAAGGTTTAGTAAAACTAATGGTAGGTAAATTAACTTATGAAGAAGATTCAATAGTTGATCGGGCACTACTTGAGACTTATGCTAAAAAAGATATTACTCCTGAAAGCGATTTATCAAAAGTAGAAGTGCCAATTATGCAAGATTTTTACGATGTTTTAGAAGGTATGGAGGGTGGCTCTGATATTGCTCTTAGATTATTAAAATACACTAAAGGAACTTTTGCCGGACTATTAAACAATCCTACAAATGTTGAAATGGATAATCAGTTAGTTTGTTTTTCAGTTAGAGATTTAGAAGATGAGTTAAGACCAATAGGTATTTATACTATTGTAAATTATATATGGAATATTGTTCGATCTCAAATGAAAAAAAGAATTTTAGTTATTGATGAAGCTTGGTGGCTAATGCAAAGCGAAGATTCAGCCAAGTTTGTATTTGCTTTAGTAAAAAGATGCAGAAAATATTTTTTGGGAGTTACAACCATAACTCAAGATGTGAATGACTTTTTAACTTCTGTTTATGGAAAAGCTATTGTAACAAATTCTAGTTTGCAGATTCTTTTAAAACAATCCCCGGCTGCAATTGACTTGGTGCAAAAAACTTTTATTTTAACTGAGGGAGAGAAATATTTACTATTAGAATGCGGAGTAGGTGAAGGAATATTTTTTGCCGGTAATAAGCATGCTGCAATTAAAATCGTTGCTTCATATACTGAGGATCAGCTAATAACTTCAGATCCAAGGCAGTTGCTTGAGATTGAAGAATCAAAAAAAGAATTTGAAGAACAAAGAAAAAAAGCCTTAGGTGAGGCAGAAGAAGTTTCTCGAGAAGGAGTTGAGGAATTAGATATATAATAATTTATTTTAAAGAATATGCCTAGAAATTTAATTGGTGCAATAGTTATTATTATAGGTTTAGTTAGTCTTTTATTTTTTGGGTATGTAGTGTTTTTTAATAAAGAACAATCAGTGGAGCATGTAATCACGGAAGAAGCCGCAATTTGGAAAAAAGAGCCGGAAAAAACAGAAAAACAAGAATTTCAAAAAAAAGATTTGCCAAAAAAACAGAAAAGAACAATAGTAATAGAGTCAAGCGAGAAAGCTGAATCAATAGAAGAAGTTTTTTTAAATAAAATTGAGGTTGAGCGACTAGCCGGGAATTTTATAGAGCGATATGGAAGTTACTCAAGTCAAGCAAATTATGCTAATTTACACGATTCAATGCTCTATATGACTGACGCTATGAAAGAACGAGTTTTAAGAAGCATAAAAGCAAGCAAAGCTAGAAAAGAAGTTGATAGAACTGTTTATAAAAGTGTTGCAATACGTGCTGTTGCTCGCAAATTAATTAATTATAACAAAGGTGATATTCGTGCGCGAGTGCTAGTTGGGGCGATTCAATCTGAGGTTTTGGGTGACAAGGAAGTAGCATCAAGAAATAGAAATGTTGAGGTACATTTAGTAAAAGTTGGAAAAACATGGAAAGTAGAAAATGTTATTTGGCAGTAGTTTAAAAAAAATAATAGAAAATATACGCGATATAGTATTTCCTATTGAATGTTTAGGATGTAATTTTGAAGGGTTGTGGATTTGTAAGAGTTGCTTAAGACAAATAAAATTAAATAATACGCAAGTATGTATTTTTTGTAAAAAGGAAAATAAAGGCGAGGTTTGTAAAGAATGCAAACAGAATTATTTTGTTGATGGATGTGTTTCATTTGGACTATATAGTAATAAATTGTTAAGTAAAATAATTAGAGCTTTAAAATATAATTTGGCAAAAGAGTTGGCAGAAATACTAGCCAATTTTTTATTTATTTTGTGGAAAAATGAATTATCAAAAAGCTATATTTCAGATAATTATAGTGGTAATGAATTTATAAATACAGAATGGTTAGTTATTCCGGTGCCACTGCATAAAAGACGCGAAAGATGGAGAGGTTTTAATCAATCAGAGCTCCTAGCTAAAGCTTTTGCCGCGCGTACTAATTTAGTAACCGATGTAATAAATTTAAAACGAATAAATCAAAGCAAGGCTCAGGCAAAATCAAAATCTGTAAAAAGACAACAAAACATTAAAAATGCATTTTCTTGGCAAGGCGTAAATTTAAAAGGACGTGCTGTTTTATTAATTGATGATGTAGTTACAACTGGCGCAACAATAAACGAATGCGCCCGTGTTTTAAAGCAAAACGGAGCAACTAGAGTATATGGGTTGACTATTGCAAGAGGATAGCAAAATAAACCTTTATTATATTGGGACTGTCGCCAAACTCTCCTCACCCATAAATTGTTAATTTTGGCTAAATTTTTTTCAAATTTTTTTGGCTTACCTTAGGGTAGGCCTCAAAAATTATTCAAAAAATTTATCTTAAAATTTCCAAATTTATGAATTAAAGCGAGTTTGGCGACAGTCCCATATTGTTTAAATATTTTTTTGTCTTGCGTTTGATTATTAAATAAGTTTAAATAATAATATGGAAAATTTAATTAAAAATATTGAAGAGTTAAGAGAAAAGGTTATTAAAACTCAAAAAGCATTAGATGTAGAAGCAAAAAAATCAGAAGTGCGAGATTTAAAGCGTAAAATGAGCAAGCCGGGATTTTGGGATAACAGGGCAGAGGCAGTACAAATTTCTAAAAAAGCAGAAGTTTTAGAAAGTGAAGTAGATACTTGGGAAAAGTTAAGATTAGAGATTAGATCACTTGAAGAATATGTTGCTCTGGCAAGTAAAGAAGGTGATGAAACAGTATATGATGAGTGTGAAAAAAGTTATCTAGACTTAAATAAAAAGTTTAAAGACCTTGAGTTTGCTGTGCTTTTTTCTGAAAAATATGATGAACTTGACGCAATTTTATCAATTCATGCCGGATCTGGCGGGGTTGATGCTCAGGATTTTGCTTTAATGCTAGAAAGAATGTATTTGCGTTTTAGTGAAAAAAATAAACTAAAAGTAACACAGGTAGATAGAATTGTAGCTAATGAAGCTGGTATTAAAAGCGTAACTTATGAAATTAAAGGTAAGTTTGTTTATGGCAATTTAAAAAGTGAAGCCGGAGTACATCGGTTAGTGCGAATTTCTCCGTTTGATGCTGAATCAATGAGGCACACTTCTTTTGCGCTTGTAGACGTTGTACCGGTAATAGAAGAGGTCGAAAGCATAATTATTAATGAAGGTGATTTAAGAATTGATGCCTATAAATCTAGTGGACCCGGTGGGCAAGGCGTTAATACAACTGATTCAGCTATTCGGATTGTTCATATTCCAACAAATATTACTGTGTCATGTCAAACAGAGCGCTCACAGCATCAAAACAAAGAAACAGCTTTAAAAATTTTAAAATCAAAATTGCATAAAATAGAACTAGATAAGCGAGAAGCTAAAGAAGCAGAGTTAAGAGGTGAAATAGAAAAAGCTGAATGGGGAAAACAGATTAGGTCATATGTAATGCAGCCTTATAAAATGGTAAAAGATCATCGCACAAAACATGAAACAAGCGATGTTGATGGTGTGTTTAACGGCAATATTAAAGATTTTATTAAAGCTTATTTAAAACATAAATTATAGACTCTATGTCATTTATACATTTGCATGTTCATTCTCACTATTCCCTTTTGGATGGATTATCTAGATTTGATGAATTGGTTGAGCTTGTAAAAGCAGATGGAGCTAATGCTGTCGCATTAACTGATCATGGTGTAATGTATGGTATTATTGAATTTTATCAAGTTTGTAAAAAAGCAGGTATAAAGCCAATAGTTGGTGTTGAGGCATATGTGGCTAAAGGCTCGCGCCATGAAAAAATAACCAAACAAGATGAAAAAAGAAACTATCATCTATTGCTCTTAGCTAAGAATAATCAAGGTTATAAGAATTTAATAAAATTAACCTCTATTGCTCATTTGGAGGGTTTTTACTATAAGCCGAGAATTGATTGGGAGGCTTTAACCGAGCATGCTGAAGGAGTTATTGCCTGCTCTGCATGTCTTGGTGGAGAAATTCCTCAGTTAATTTTGTCAGGTAATATTGACAAGGCTAAAAAAAGAGCTCTTGAGCACGAAGCTCTTTTTGGTAAAGGTAACTATTACCTTGAAATACAACCCCATACTGCAATTCCGGAACAAGATAAAGTAAATAAAACAATTGTTCAAATTGCTAAAGAAATTAATATTCCGCTTGTGGCAACCAATGATTTGCATTATTTAAAATCCGATGATCATGAAGCGCAAGATATAATGCTTTGCCTTCAAACTAAGCAGAAAAAAAACAATACTGATCGTTTTAGCATGCATGGTAAAGATTTTTATTATAAAACTGAAAAAGAAATGGAAGAGGCATTTTCAGATTATCCTGAAGCATTAGCCAATACTCAGAAAATTGCTAATATGTGCAATGTAGAAATTGAACTTGGTAATGTACAATTGCCTTCTTTTGAAGTCCCTTCCGGTTATGACGATTTTACATATTTGGTTAAGATTTGTCATGACGGTTTAGTTACAAGATATGGGAAAAAATACAAGGAAATAACCGGAGAAATAAAAGAAAGGCTTGATTATGAGCTTTCTGTTATTGAAAAAATGGGTTGGCCATCTTATTTTTCTATTGTTGCTGATTTTGTAGTATGGGCCAAGAACGAAGGTATTGCTGTTGGGCCGGGAAGAGGTTCTGCTGCCGGTTCTTTGGTTTGTTATTTAACAGGCATTACTAATCTTGATCCAATTAAATATGAGCTTCTTTTTGAAAGATTTTTAAATCCGGAACGTGTGTCCATGCCTGATATTGACATGGATTTTTCTGATACTCGAAGAGAAGAGGTATTGCGTTATGTTGAAGAAAAATATGGTAAAGACCATGTGGCACAAATTATTACTTTTGGTACAATGGCGGCAAGGGCGGCAATTCGCGATGTTGGGCGCGTATTAGATGTTCCGTATGATTTTTGCGATAAATTAGCTAAGCTAGTGCCTATGTTTTCAAATTTAGATGATGCGCTTGAAAATGCTGTTGAATTCAAAGAGATGTATGAACGTGATGCCATGGCTAAGCAGGTTATTGATTTTTCAAGAAAGTTAGAAGGAGTATCACGTCACGCTTCTACTCATGCTTGCGGAGTTCTTATTACAAAAAACCCTTTAACAGATTATACTCCGCTTCAATATGGATCACAAGAAGGTAGTGATGGGAAAAAAGGCATTGTTTCACAATATTCGCTTCATCCGGTAGAAGATCTTGGACTACTTAAAATGGATTTTTTAGGTTTAAAGAATTTGACTATTATCGAATCTGCTATACGCATTATTAAAGAATCAACCGGTAGTGAAATAGATATAGAAAAAATTCCACTTGATGATAAAAAATCATACAAATTATTTCAAGATGGTGAGACAATAGGTGTTTTTCAATTTGAATCATCAGGAATGAAACGTTATTTAAAAGAGTTAAAACCGACTGAATTAGAGGATATTATAGCCATGGTCGCGCTTTATCGTCCGGGCCCAATGGAGTGGATACCTGAGTTTATTAGTGGAAAACATGGCACAAAACGAATTTCATACTTGCATCCAAAATTAGAACCAATTTTAAAAAATACGTATGGGGTGGCAATATATCAAGAGCAGGTTATGCGCATGGCCAGAGATTTGGCTGGTTTTAGTATGGGGCAAGCAGATGTGCTTCGTAAGGCAATGGGAAAAAAGATTGTAAAGTTACTAGCCGAACAAAAAGAAAAATTTTTACAAGGATGTGTAGAAAATAAGATTCAAAAAACATTAGCAGAGAAAATATTTTCATTTATTGAGCCTTTTGCCGGTTATGGTTTTAATAGAAGTCATGCAGCCTGTTATGCTTTAATTGGGTACCAAACTGCTTATCTAAAAGCACATTACCCTCAAGAGTTTATGGCTGCATTATTAACGGCTGATCAGCAAAATATTGAAAGAATTGCCATAGAGATTGAAGAATGTCGTGAAATGGGTATTGAAGTTTTACAACCTGATATCAATGAATCATTTGAATCTTTTACCGTGGTTCCTAATAGCAATGAAGATGCTAAAGATATTAGATTTGGCTTAAAGGCTATAAAAAATGTAGGTGAAAACATATCTGAAGTAATAATTCGTGAGCGTAAAGAAAATGGTAAATATAAGGATATTAGTGATTTGCTTGAAAGGATTATTGATAGAGATATGAATAAAAAGTCATTAGAGAGTTTGATAAAGTGCGGAGCACTTGATTGCTTTGGTGAAAGAGGTGAGCTTTTAGCTAATATGGAGAATTTATTAGAATTTAGCAAAGAAGTCGCTAAAATGAATTCTACTAATCAAAATAGTCTTTTTGGTGATGTTTTAAGCACAGGAAGTATAAATAAAGTAAGAATAGACAAAGCCCCGGAAGCTATTAAACAAGAAAAATTAAAATGGGAAAAAGAATTATTAGGATTATACATAACCGAACATCCTTTTAAAGAGTATCAAAAGCATTTAGAAGAGTATTTTATAAATTTGAGTGATTTGCCAAATTGTGTGAATGAAACAGAAGTTACTATTGCCGGTATAGTTAGTGCAATTAAAAAAATAACAACTAAGGCCGGTGATCCAATGCTTTTTGTGCGCCTTGAAGATCATATGGGTAGCACTGAGATATTGGTTTTCCCCAGGGTTTATGCAGAAACCATGAGCATTTGGCAAGAAGGTAGAGTTGTGGCATGTTTTGGTAAAGTATCAGACAAAGACAATGAAAGAAAAGTGCTTGCCAGTAAAGTTATTTGGCTTGAGCTTGATGCTATTGAAGGTCAAATGCAGCGTTTTAAAACTGAAATTCCTCAAAAAGGTGCAAAGCCGGCTTATAAAGCAAATTTTATTAAAAAATCAAATCCTTTAAAATTAGTATTTGTTCAAAAATGTACACCAGATCTTCTTTTAAAATTAAAAAGCATCCTAGATAATTCAAAAGGTAATGACAAGGTTTATTTAAAAGTCGAAAATAATGGGTCTTATAAGATAATTGAAACAAATTTTATGGTTAACAACACTGAAAAATTAGCAGAATCTATAAACTCTGACATGAAAGAATATGTTAAGGTTGTTGCCTAGGCGAGCACTTATTGCTTACGATCCTGCTCACACAACATATGCATTCCTTCACTGAGTGCAATATTGGCAATTTTTTTTTAGCTAAATTAAAGCTATGTCTTACAACTCTTTTAGTCGGTCTTAACGGACAAGTAAGACTATTATCGCTTTGTTTAACTAAAAAATTGAAACATATCGCATATTAGTTCAGAAATGCATTATATTGCGTGAGCAGGTATTGCTTATGTTCTATCGACTTGCTCCTGAATATGCTATTGCACGTACAATATCCCAGGCAATAGTTGTTGTTGGAGAATCTTTATATATGTGCTTAAAGCTTTTTATGGCAGCTTTTTCAGAGTCTAAATTTCTATCTCGTGGTCTTAATCCATAAGCTATTACAGTTATTACAGCATCGTCATTGGGATTGTTTCTACTTGGCTCACGTTTGTATATATTTTTAAATTCTTCTGTGGCTCTTTTTTCTGAGGCTGTATTTTTTTGTGTGGGCCACCTACCATTAGCAATTTTTATTACATCTTCCCAGTCTTCTTTGGAGTCGGGTAGCTTTTGAAAAGCTGATTTAAAGCTATTGATTGATCCGGCTCTTTCACCTGCTCCCAATTTGATTGTAGTAAAGGTACCGTAAGTAATGAAATTATTTATGGATTTTCGATTTTTAGAGCTTAACTCATTTTTGATATCAATTTTTTTTATGTATTTTTTAAATGTTGCATCTTCACTTGATTTATTTCTTTTTGTGTTAAATTTGACAACAAAAGTATCTGCATCAGCAGCATTAACCATTTCAGCCTCAGAAATAATTGAATTTATTAAACTTTCAGCTTTGTACTGCTTGTTATTATATTTTGTTTTGCTTAAGTTTGCATCAGCTTTTTCTGCTTTAAGTCCTGCTAATTTATTTGCCATATCAACTATTACTTGCCACTCCGGTGTGATTGTAGTTTTTTTAGTTGAATTTACATTATTATCTGTAAAATGAACTTGATGTGATTGAGGAGTTGATGTTAAGTGGCCTCCGTTGTTTCCAGCATTATTAGTGGTGGCAACGCAATTTGTTCCGGATAATTCATAATCATTGTTGCAAGTGATTACGCAGTTATTGTCTATGTTTCCGTTTAATACATTAGTAGTTGAGCAAATCTGAATTTCAGAAGATGCGCTAGATTCATTTCCGCTATCATCAACAGCAGAAACAATATAGTAGTAAACATTAAATTCTTCTGTGGTTGTGTCTGTATAGCTTGAGCTTGTTATTGAAGTAGTATTAATTTGATTTGCTTGGCTAATGTTTACTCCTGTGGATGTGGCTCTGTATATTTCATATTCAAGTAAGTCTGTTTCAGTATTATCTAACCAGTTAATTAAAACTGATGTTCCTGTGCCAGATGTCTGTGTTAGTTCGGTTGGAGCATTTGGCGCAGTTGAGTCTGTGGGAATTGTTGCTCCAAAAATTGTTAAATGATCTGTGTTTGAATTAAGTTCGATTTTGTAATCGGCATATGCCTCTGAATTGTTAATTAAAGTACTAACAAAAGCATTATAATCTGTTATAATTGTCCAGTCGGTGTCACTAGAGCTTGCTTTAATGTATGCTGTTTTTGTTGTTGAAAGTGTAACCCAATTGCTTAGCGAAGTGTCCCAATACGAGTTAGTAAGAGCTCTAAGCTTAGAATAGTCTGTTAAAGAAGAGCTAATGTCATCTTTATAGTATACTAATTTAATTTCAATATCATCACTTAGGTTGGTTATTGTTGCTCCGGAGCTGTCTGTAGCTGTGATTTCTTTGCCAATGCTGCCTAAGAGAATATTCACCATTTGAATTAGTAGTAGTTGAAAATCCAGTTCCTTTAGCAAAAACTAGAGCGTCTTCTATTCCACTAGCTTGATCATTAGTTATTGTTCCTGATATTTGATAAGTTGTCCAGGTGCTTGAATCTTCCGGTTTTAGAACAAATGGGGATTGTCTTGCCTCTTCGTGTGTAATGGCTAGCGGATTGGAGGATAATTGTGATGCACCATTATTAGTAAGTATTTGTAAATGATACAAGATACCGTGAGTAAGAGCATTGCTGTTGCTAATTTGTGATTGTGGAATTGTAAATTTAAAATATCCATTAGAGATAGGTGTACCGATTAGGTGATAGTGTCTTGGCTCATTGTGTGAGATATAGTTGTTTTCGCTACCTATTGAATAATGTATTTCAGTGCTTATATTTTGAGTAGCGGTTCTTGGGTCTCCGGCTTGAACAAATATATTTAGATCTGAATTAATCGGCACTATATTTAGTGGTACGTGATTTATTGTTGGTCCCTTTGCAGCTGTACCGGGGTAATTTGTGAGACTAGGTTGTTCATTGCCGGAATTTGAATTTTGAGGATCTATTACTTTTCTTTTTATAAAATCAAGGTAATTATTGTCAGAATCCCAACTATTACCCATTGAGCGATCTTTGCCATCGGTCATATCTAAAAAATTTGAAGTACCAAAAGCTTTTCGTTCAAGTGATTCGTTGTTTTTAAGAGAGCTAGCAGGTAAAGTTTCAGCATATATTGCATTACCCCATCCAATTCGATCAACCTCCTTAGTGCCGGTAAAAAGTCGTAAATGTCCACCAGAATTAGGTAAGCCAATTCTTGATTTGCAAAGGTCTAAAGGTGTGTCCGGGCATACTCCTGATTCATAATACTTTTTTGATGTAATTAAATAAAAGCTATATGGAGCAATGTGAGTATTAGTAGGAAAAGTGACTTTTGTTTTCCAGTTTTTTGAGTTATATTTGCTGTATTCAATTTTCCATCCACTTATATCAACCGATTCATTTCCTGAATTATATAATTCAATAAATTCTGCCCACCCATTTTCATTAATTTTTGTAGCAATTTCAGAAAAGTGAATGTTTGATGGACGTGTTACTAATTCTATTGTATCTATACCATCATTACCTGCAATGTCAGTGATATTGGCTGATATTCTAAGCGTTGTGCTAGCAGTCGGAATTATTGTTTCTGAAATAACCCTATAAATATCATTTGATATTTTATTAATTTGCCCAATAGTTAATTTATTATTAAAAGTATAATTTTCTATTGTTTTTGCTAGATTTTCATTTACCGGTTCTGAAAATTTTACATCTACAGATATTGGGTTAACTAGGGTTGCTTTTTCAATTATGGGTCTGATAGAGTCAATCGTTACAATACCTGAGGATATGTTGTTAATGGGTTTAATTTCATTATCAGATAAAGTTACACCACCTGATGGAATAGTTATTTGAATTTGATGATCATTGGTGCTAACGGTTGAAGTTTGAATTGCTATATAAAAAGTACTATTTTTATTTATTTTTTTTGGTTTTTTTAAAAAAAGATATAAATCGTTTTCACTAAACCAACCACTTGACGAATCTAGTTTAATTAATTTATCAGAAGAATCAAGGCCATTAGGAATAGACTCACTTTCTTCATATATTAAAACACCTGATGATGAGTTATTTGTTATGCTTTTTAAATCAGAGTTAGAAAAGCCTGATCCTGTAATTTTAGTAATAATACTTGTTAGTTTTCTTTTGTTTTTACCTGCTATATTAATTTGAAAAATTGATTGAGGTGATGAATTTTGTTTAATTCTGTTGTTTGTTGGTAATACTAAGTTAGTAAGTGTGACTGAGTTGTTGTCTGCCTTTGTTTGTATTGGCACAATAAAAGCAGTTGCAAAAAAAAGAATCAAAATAACTCTTGTTGTAAGAGATTTGTTTTTTAAAAACATAAGCATGGGTAGAATTAAAATATGCATACAAAGGCGGTGATTCCTGTGTAAAATCTTAATTCTTAAAAAATAATAAAATTTTAAATTAACAAAATAAACTACATGTTTGTCCACATGTATTATTAAATTATACCACAAAAGTAGTTTTATTTCCATTTTAGAACATATTGTCCTAATCCATTTTGATTTAATTTATTTTTGAGTTTTGTGTTCTTATTAAGAAATTGAATCAAAGATTCAAGTTCAATAGCATATCTATTTTTAATAATTTTAAAATCTATTAATTTGCCTTGTATGGCTCTTCTAATGGTTTTAGTTTGAATTCCGCCAAGTTTAGCAGCCTCAGAAACAGATAACCATATTGGATATTTTTTCTTTTTTACTCCTATTTGCTTGTTTTCGCTATTGGTGCTTATTTTTGAAGCATCATTAATCAAGCCTAAATTAGTAAAATCAGGCATTCTGGTAGTGTTATTGTTATCACGATTAGTAGAATCGTTCATGATTTTATAAATCCACCATTTATCCTCACATACTTTATATGTATTTTCAAGTTAAAATCGAAAGATAAGTATATGCACAAATTGGCTAAAATAATAGAATTTATCTTGTATTATTACCTGTTTTGTGTTAAGTTTAAGTACAGAAAAATAGTAGAGTATGTTGCTGTTTTTCTATGGATTAGTTGGTGATTATTTTTATAGCTGTAACACATTTTAATTTTTTACGTATTAATATATACAAAGTCGAAAATGATCCAAAAAAAAATGAAAAACTTGTTAACTGTTGGTAGAGAAAAGGTGTTGCTTGTGAAAGTGAAATGTAAAAATAAAAGTGCTTTTATAGAGGCGTATGATGCTCATGTAGATCAGATATATAGATTCATATATTTCAAGGTTTCAAATAAAGATGATGCAAATGACTTAACATCTCAAGTTTTTTTAAAGGCATGGAATTATATACAAGATTCCGGGATTAAAGAGGTTAATAGCTTAAAAGCATTGTTTTATAAAATTGCTCGTAATACTGTAATTGATTTTTATAGAAGTAATAAAAACGTGTTAAATGTTCCAATTGATGGTTTAGAGGGGTTGTTAAAGTATGAAAATGATATAGAAAGCGAAATAGATAATAAGCGTGAGCTTGATGTTATTGCAGCAAAAATGTTTAAACTAAAAAGCGAATACAGAGAGGTTTTGATTTTTTACTACGTTGATGAGCTTTCCACTACAGAAATAGCTAAAATTCTTGGAAAGACAAATGGAAACGTTAGAGTTTTGCTTCATAGGGCATTAAAAGCTCTAAAAACAATATTATAAATTTGTTATAATGAACAACAAAAATATCATCAACCAAATAAAAACATTAAGAAAAGTTAAGCCGGATTTATTATGGAAAAACAGCAATCGTGAACTGCTAATAAGCCAAATTGGTTTTGAACACAAAGAAAGCGAACAAAAAGTTAATGTGCTGACAGAAGTTATAAAGGATTTAGCTATGGATCTTAAAGTTTATGCATCAAGACCGGGTGTTTTTGTTGTAATGCTTGCTTTAATTGCTTTGGGTGGACCGATTTATGCAGCTAAAAATCTAAACAAAGCAAAGCCGGGTGATTCGCTATATATTGCTAAAATTGTTAGTGAAAAAGCGCAGCTCGCTTTAACTTTTAATCAAGTAGAAAAAGCTAAGCTTGGCTTAGAATTTGCAGAAAATAGAACTCGCGAAATTGCTAAGGTTTTGGTTCAATTTAATAAAGATAGGCAAGAAAAAGACACAAAAGTGCAAAAATTAACTAATGATTTTAAAGGTGAAATTAATAAAATCAAAGAATATGAAGTAGTTAAAGAATCAAAAATTAAAACAGATTTAAATACTGAGAAAATTACATCCGCCGTAAAACAAGGTGAAAATAAATCTAATGACGAAATTGATAGCACGATTATTTTAGATGATGATGAAACTAAGGTATTTAGCGCTTATTTGGGAAGAGCCAAAGACGGTATTCAGTTAACAGAAAAGGAGTTTCATAAAGTTTTAGACGATGCAACAGGGTTAATTGAGAGCAAAGATTATGTTGGAACTCTTAATAAATTAGAAGAAGCTAGCGCAATTATTGAGACAGTAGAAGATAATGCTATACTAGATGTTGATAATAAAGATCTTTCATTAAATAGTGAAATACATGAAATTGTAGATTTACTTCAAGCTAAGGAAAATATTAAATCAACAAGTACCAAGGAACAAGTTAATGAATTTGAAATTCAAGATGGGCAACAATTAGAGACTTTTGATTTAGATCAGGAAGAGCTTGAAGAAAAGCAGATGCAAATTCACAAAGTAGCTTCAAGTTCAAATATCAGCAATATTAGTACAAGTTCACAAGAAATTATAGAACAGAAAAAACAGAAATAGTTTAAGTGTTTCATGAGTTATATAATAGACTGTTAGCATAAAAAAGGAGGTTAATTATATGGAAAAATTATATGATGAGAGATTTGAAATTAATAACGAATCAGTTAGCACATTAACATATAATGAGCATATAGTAAGATATTTATTTGCTAGTAATTATGTTAGTAATTTAGATGTTTTAGATATAGCATGCGGCACTGGGTACGGTACGCAAATTTTGGGCAAAGCAGGAGCTAAAAAAGTAATTGGAGTTGATTTAAATAAACAAGCTATCAGTAAGGCTAATATAAGTAATAAATTAAAGAATGTAAATTATAAAAAAGGCAATGCATGTAATTTAGATTTTAAAGATAAGAGTTTTGATTTAATAATATCGTTTGAAACAATAGAGCATATTAAAGAATATGAAAGGTTTTTAAGCGAAATCGAGAGAGTTTTAAGAAATAATGGAGTGTTAATAATATCAACCCCTAATTATAAAGTAAGTAAAAACAAAAATCCATTTCATGAAAAAGAATTCACAAAAAGCAAGTTTAAGGAAATTTTAAAGAAAAGGTTTAAAGTCGTAAAAATTTTAAATCAAATAAATGGATTAGCAACAATGCTTATCGGGCAAGAGGCAAATGCAAAAATTTTAATTAATAATAACCAAGAGCCGGAATATTTTGTAGCTATTTGCAGTAATTGTGATGTAAAAATTAAAAATAGTGTAGCAAGTGTTAATTCACACGCATTAACTAAATTAAAAAGTAATCCAGGGCTAAAATTATCAGATATAGTGTATACGATTTTAGTGAAAATTTCAATAGTAAATAGATTTTTAAAAAAATAAAATATTAAATTCAGATTTTTGAGTTAAAAAATGCAAAAATCTGCATTTAATAGTAAATGCAGGAGTATGAGTCAGGTTGTGCTATTAATTAAGTATATTTGATTAATAATGCAACTAAAGGTCGATGTTCAAAAGAACTAGATTCATACATTAATTAATTTAACTAAAAACCTAAAGGCAATTTTGAATGACATTTAGTAGAATAATTGCTGTAGGAACGTTGTGCAGCAATGTTTCTACAAATTAACCAAAGTTGCTAAAGGTTTTCAAACTTAGTGAAATTATATTTTAATATAATTTTACTAAGTCAACATAAATTATTTATGAAAAAATTACGCAAAGCTTTTATCTCAAGCGTAATGTTTACCACAATTTTTGCATTAAGTGGTGTTGCTGCTGTTAGTCCGGCGCAAGCTGCTGCATCTGCTGGTGACTTAATCAAGATGGACGGTTTAGATACTGTTTATTATCTTGGTGCTGATGGTAAGAGATATGTATTTCCGAATGCACAAACATATTTTTCATGGTATTCGGATTTTTCAAGCGTAGTAACAGTTCCTCAATCTGAACTAGAATCTTACAGACTAGGTTCTAATGTTACAATGAGAGCTGGTACTAAGCTTGTTAAAATTACAACTGATCCAACAGTGTATGCTGTTGAGCCAGGTGGTAATTTAAGATCAATCGTAAGTGAAGAAAATGCAATTGCTCTATACGGAGCTAATTGGGCATCACGTGTTATTGATGTGCCGGATGCATTCTTTACAAACTACGAAGTTCAATCTGATCTAACTCCCGGAATGTATCCGGCAGGTCAGATAGTATCAAGCGGTGGTAATAATTACTACTTTGATGGAACTAATTACAGAATGGTTTCCGGTGAAGCTGCTATGACTGCTAACCGTTTTCAAGCTTCTGACGTTGTTGCAACAACAATGGCAGTTACTGCCGGCGGAACAGCAATTGCAGGTGCTGAAGCTGACTTAATCGACACTTCTTCAAGTGGAGCAACTGTGGGTATTACCCCGGGAGCAGGCACAGGAGTAAGTGTTAGTTTAGCAAGTAATACTGCAATGAGTTCAACTACTATAATCGATTCTAATAATGGTGATGGAGCTCAGGCTATGGTCCCTGTTATGACAGTGAATTTAACTGCAGCAGCTGATGGTGATGTTCAAGTTAACACTTTAAAGTTTAAAAGAGGCGGAATTCCATCAAGCGACACAGATTTTGCTGAATTCTATCTATATGACGGAAGTATGTTGATTGCAGAGTATAGTTCAATTTCGTCCGGTGTATTAAGCTTTACTAATAGTAGCGGTTTATTTAATGTTCCAGCTGGTTCAACCAAGAGTGTTACTCTAAGAGTTAACTTAGATGATGATGCTGATAGTTCAAGAGCATTTAATTTTTCGCTCATGAATGCGTCTGACATTGTAACTAATGGTGCTGCTGTTTCTGGTAGTTTCCCCGTTACAAGCAACACAATGAGTACTGCTCGAGTATTTGACTTGGGTAAATTAACATTGGCTCACTCAACGAATTCAACTAATCCGGATCCGGGAACAGATGCACACACACTTTGGAAATTTACAGCTAATGCAACTGATCAAGACATTCAAATTGAGAAAATGAAATTCACAGTTATTGGTACGGTTGATGCTAGTGATTTAGCTAACTTTAAGCTTGATGCTGGTGGAACTCAATTAGGATCTGTAGTTACTGCTATGGCTAGTGACAAAACAATTACATTTGATATGTCTGCTAACCCATATTTGATTTCTAAAGGAAACACAAAGACAATCAGCCTAAAAGGTGATGTGAAAAATGGAACAAGTCGAACTTACCAAGTATATTTATATGACAAAGAAGATGTGGTAGCTAAAGACATGGAATACGGAGTATATGTAACTCCAAACCAAGAAGATACTTGGACAAGAATTAGCGCAGCAGCTGCTTCTACTATTAGTTCAGGTAGCTTAACTGTGTCTAAAAATACTTCATCTCCAACTGGTAATGTAGCTTTAGGTGCAACTGATGTAGAAATTGCAAGATTTGATTTTCAAGCATCAGGTGAGGACATTAAGATTGACAGCATTAATCACTATGTTGATATGAGTGCTTCAACCGGTCTTTATCAAGTAAAGATGTATATTGATGGAGCGCAAGTTGGTCAAGCTAATGATGTTCCTGAGATAACTGCTGATTCAGTTGATTTAGGTAATTCATTTATAATACCGGCAGGAACAACAAAAACATTAGTTGTTAAAGCTGATATTAAGGAGGCTGATAGTACAGACACTACAGCAGACGAAACAATAGCATTCCAATTAGGTAATACTACATCAGCTTCATACACACTACAATCATCTGGTGGTACAGGCACAACTGGAGCAGTAACATCTAACACATTAACTGTTAGAACAGGAACTGTTACAGTATCTAAAAATCCTTCATTTGGTGATAAGACATCAAGCTTGCCAACAGGAACAGTTAATGCTACTGATGTAAGAATTGGATCATTTGTAGTTACTGCCGGTTCTGGCGAAGCTGTTGATTTAACACAAATCACTTTAAAAGATGCTGATGGAACATCTCAAGTTGGAGATAATTTCCAAAACTTAAAGATTAAGCATGATGGAACTCAAATCGGTAGTACTGTATCAAGCCCGGATAACTCTGGAACACAAGCTACATACGATTTTGACGTAAGTCCAATGGTAAGGCTAGCAGCCGGTGAGCAATATGTTATAGATGTATACGCTGACATTAAAGGCACACCACAAGACTCAGCTACATCACTAAGCCCAGCAGTATCATTTGACAACGTAACTGCGACTGGTGTTACTACAACATCTGATGCTAGTTATGCTACTGATGTAACACTGCAAACAGCTTACATTTCAGCGGCTGGAACATTAACTGTAACAATTGATGGTGATACTACATTATCAGATCAATTAGTTATGGGTGCTACTGATCAAGAACTAGCTAAGTTTAAATTCGAGTCTTCAGCTTCAGAGGCTATTACAATTTCTGAATTAATTGTTTCAGATAATGTATCTAGTGCTGCTACTGGTACTCTAATGAACTTAAAGCTTTATGATGGTGCTACATTAATCGCTGGTCCAATCCAGTTAAGTGCTACAAGTGCTACAACAACTTACGCTAATGCTGTATTCTCTAACTTGGATATTAATATCCCAGCTAGTCAGAATAAGGTACTTACTGTAAAAGGTGATGTTTCAACTTATGACAATGGAGCTACAAGTGAATCAACTCACACTTTAGCAATATTAGCTAATAATGGATCTGGAACAGATTCAGTTACTGCTAGAGGTGCATCTTCTGGAACAACTCTAAGTTCAGTTGTATCTAGTGATCAATCTGGTAGTCAAATGGAAGTATTTAGAACTAAGTTAACGGTAACTTGGGCTAGTGATACTCCATCCGGTGCTAGTGCTGGTGCTGCTGCTCAAACAATCGCTAAGATTAATGTTACAAACTCATCAAACTCAGGAAACTACGCTGCAACTGTTAAAAACATGAATTTTGCGATTTCATCAACTGTTACTGCTGCTGGCGGTTCAAGACAGCTTGATGTATATAAGAGCGCGCTTGGTACTACTGCTTTAGCTAATACAACATATCCAAATATTAACTTTGCTGACTCTGCTATTACTGAAGCAAACTTTACTGATGTAGAGATTGCAGCTGGTACTACTAAGTTATTCTTAGTTACATTGGATACTAATGATGCTACATCTGATGAGAATCTATCAATTTATGTAGATTCAAGTGATATAACTTGGAATGATGGTGTAAATGATACAACAAGTATCAAGAGCTTACCATTAACTCCAAAAACTATTACTTACTAGTATTATTAGGTAAAAGAACTAGAAAAAAGAACCTCGTTAATAAAAAGCGAGGTTCTTTGATTTTTACGTAATATTATGTATAATTGAGCTATGTTTAAGTTAGAAAGATTAATTAAAATAGGGTTTTATTTGGCTTTATGCCTACCTTTTGCATTTACTAGTCGAACTATGTATCCTTGGCATTTTGGCAAGACTGTTTTATTTCAAATATTGGTTGAGATTTTATTAATTTTAGGCTTAATAGATTTATTGCTTAGAAAAAGCAAGTTTTTTAAAAAAAAGTTAGTTTTAAATAATGTGGATATTAAAGTTCAGTTATTTAAGCTTTGTTGGTTTGATATATTAGTTTTATTATTTATTGGTATGCAGCTTGTGTCTGTTTTGTTAGGAGTAAACCCTGAAAGAAGTTTTTGGGGAACAGAGCAAA
Organism: uncultured Gammaproteobacteria bacterium; assembly: GCA_964569045.1. Taxonomy (GTDB): domain Bacteria; phylum Patescibacteriota; class Patescibacteriia; order Patescibacteriales; family BS150m-G62; genus BS150m-G62. Next base: position 75,441 of record CAZMSR010000001.1, read on the forward strand.
GGGTTCAAGGTCTGTTTACATGGACTCACTTTGTTTTATTCTATTATTTACTAAGAATATACATACGCACAAAAAAAGAATGGCTAAATTTTGGCTTTGCGTTTGTTTTAATCGCTGGTTTATCAAGTGTTGTAGCAATATTTGGGCATAATTTTAGTTTTTTAAGAGGAATTGTGCTTGAGACAAGCAGAGTTTCGGGTTTACTGGGTAACCCGATTTTTTTAGCCGGGTATTTGATTATCCCGTTATTTATTTGTTTAGCTTTAATTATAAAAACAAATAAAATTAAACAGAAAATTTTAATATTAAATTTTATTTTAATATTAGTAGCAATTATAATGACTCAGACTAGAGGCGCATATGTTGGGGTAATTGTTGGGTTTATTGCTATGTTTGTTCTTTATGTAAAGTATGGACTTAGTGGGTTTATAAAGCGCAATATTAGTATTGTAGTTACTGTTATATTATTACTATTTAGCGCAATTTATGTCTTTAATATTAAATCAAATTATCTATTAGAAAACTATTCAAAAATATCTCATGCTATAGATATCAATCCTAGTTCTACCACTGCAAGTACTCGTTTACTTTCTTGGCAAGTTGCACTAGAAGGGTGGCGTGAAAAACCTTTTTTTGGCTGGGGTCTGGAAAATTTTCAAGATTTATTTGATAATAATTATAAAGCAGATTTTCTTGATTATGGTTTTGGAGAAACTGTGTGGGATAAGCCGCATAATAATTTGGTTGAAGTGCTTTCTGAGAGTGGGGTAATAGGATTAATTCTGTATTTAACTATTATAATTTATGGTTTAAAAATTCTTTTAAATTATATTATTCAAATTGAAAATGACAAAAGTAAAATTACGTATATTGCAGTATTTGCTGCGCTTGTATCTTTTGAGGTTCAGAACTTTTTTTCTTTTTTTACTTCTGATTCACTTCTTGTTTGGATTGTGATATTAGCCTTTATTGGGCAGATTTCTAAAAAGAAAAGCAAATATAATTTAAATAAGTTACTTGAGTTTAATGGTTTAAAAAACATATATTTCGGTGGTGCTGTATTAATAATTATTGCTTGTATGTATTTTATTAATACAAACATTAGTATATTTAAAACATCGGTAGTAATGGCAGACGCTCGTGATTGGGCTGAGGTTGGTTCGGTTTATCAATGGAAGAAACATGTTGAGTTATCATTAGAAAATGGAGGTATTTATGATTGGGAGCGAGCTGTGCTTGTTATAAGGGATTTGAGTTTTTTATCAAATAATGGGATTTTAAGTACTGAAATCTTAAAAGATATTCATAAAGATCTTGAAAATATTTTGGTTCAAGAAATCAAAAAAAATCCTCAGTCATATATGCTTAGATTTTGGTTATCTCAATTTTATGTATTAATGGGAGAATATGTAGATATTAAGTTTATAGATAAATCTAATCAATTATTAAAAGAGGCTGGAGGTATAAGTATTGAAAGACAGCAAGTGCCTTTGCACTTAAGTAAGAATTATCTAATAACTGGAGAAAAAGAAAAAAGTATTAGCATTTTAAGAGATTTAGTACTAAAAAATAAAGGTAGACCGGAATCTCATTGGTTTCATGGCATATCTTTAATAAATAATAATCAAATACAAGAAGGAGTGGATGAACTAGAAAAAGGCATAGAATTTGGTATGGATAGTAAACAGAATGCATTATATTTAATAGATAATTATGCTAAGCTTGAGCGTTTTGAGTCTATTGTTAAGATTTATATTGAGTTAATAAAAAAAGAACCTGACAATGATCAGTTTTATGCTAGTTTAGCTGCTACTTATGCTGCTTTAAATGATTTTGATAACATGAGAAAAAATTTAGAAAAAGCAGTAGAACTTAACCCTGCTTTAAAAGAAGAGGCAGAAATTTTTATGCAAAATAATTTAATAAATTAGAAGATTAATAAACAGAGTAACTACCCGCTAACTCTTTGTTCAAAAAGCACAAAGAGTTAGCGGGTAGTTACTAAACAGAAACATGAAAAAAATAATAATATTTGCAATAATTTTTTTAAATGCTATAGGTGTTTATGTTTATATTATAAGCAATGAGGCTAAAATTAGTAAAGATGATAGAAGCATATTTAAAGAAATTGAAATTAATAAAGAGGACGAATTAGACAAACTTGCTAAAGATTACCCAGAATTAAAAGAATTAGTAGAAAAAGTTAAAAAAAATAAAGCTATACTGGTTAATGATAAAGAGAGTATTATAAATTATACTAATTTAGGGCTTGCTTGGAAAAGCCTTGCTGATTATGCAATGTCTTATAAAGTTGAAGATTACAAAGAATATTACAAGCAAGCTCAATTAGTTTACGAGGAAGCTATAGAAAAAACAAATAGGCTTAATACTTTATTTCTAGTCAATGCTGCTAAAATGGCTATATATAACCAGGAATTTAGTGTTGCAGAAGATTTTTTTAAAGAGTCAATAGTTGTAGCTAGAGGGGACGCAGTTCTTTATGCAGAATTGGCTGAATTGTATGAGTATCACATGAGTAAAACAAAAGAAGAGATTTTAGAGGTGTATGACTTGGGCATTAAAAATGTAGTACAACCTACCCGTTTAGAAAAAAGAAAGCAAGAATATATAAATAGAGGTGATTAGTTTTGAGTTAAAGAGAAAAAGTGTTAAAATAAAAGTAGTTATTGACAAATAAACTACTTTTTAAATGTTTAAAAAATTTATATATTATTCATTTAGTTTACTGGTATTATGTTTTTTTTACGCTAATTCTAGTAAGGCTGAAATTATTCCGGCATATGATTATTATGCTAAAGAAATAGTAATAGAGCCTACTTATCCAACTGTAAATCAAGATGTGGTTATTAAAATTAAAATAGAGAATTTAGGTGATTTAGCAGCAACGTCTACATCTAACTTTGATTCTTATTCAATAAATTTTGAAGATTTTGAGCTAACAAGCGCTAAGTTGGATAGCGTAACACAGACTCAGCAATTTAGGCCGGGCAAAGAGATATTCTATGAAATAAAGGGAAAATTTACTACAAAGGGTCTTAAAGACCTATCTTTTACTATTGATAGCGATAATGAATTAGCAGAAGAAAACGAAAATAATAATTCAATTAGTGGTGCTATAAGAATTGAAAATTATGATGATTTGTCTATTGAAGATATTAGTTTTACACCTGAAAAGCCGGCAATGAATCAGGATATAACAATTCGTATTAAGGGTAAAAATAAAGGAAATCGTAATTTAACCAGCATGAAGGGTTTAACTACTTATGAATTAAATTTCCCTGATTTTGTAATAGATGATATTTCATCTAGCACGCGACCTTCTGTGTCTAGTCCGGTAGAGCCGGATGAATTTTTTTATATTGATGTTGAAGGGCGATTTTTAACCGGAGGTGAAAAATTGTTAGAGTTTCAAATAGATACCGGTGATGAATTAGTTGAAAGACAGATTGATGATAACACAGATTTTGTTGATAGTAATGCTAATAATTATTATTCAGAATACTTAACAGTATTATCAGTTAACACTGATTTTGAAGTGAATGAAGTAGAAGTTGACTTAGATAAAAATGTAGTAAATTATGATACTGAGATAACTTATTTAGTAAAAAATAACGGAGAGACAACATGGACAACTGCAGATGGACTTAAAAGAAGTTATTATAAATATATTAACGATGTTGATGAGGATTTCCCCGGTTTCGTTATTGAATCTAAAACACAAGATGAATTTCCTTCACTATCTAATCCAATTAAGTCTGGTGAAAAGTATAAATTTATTTACACCGGTAGATTTGAAAAAATAGGAACTCATAACCTGTATTTTGGCGTGGATGTTAATAATAAGGTTATGGAGACTAATGAAAACAATAATGCTACAACAACAAGTATTACAATATACTCTACTGAAAATGAGGTTGACGCATTTAAAGTTTTAGATTTTGAACTAAATTACATCAGTTCGTCTTCGATTGAAGTAAAATGGAATACAAGCAAGCTTACTCAAGGCAAGGTTCTTCATCGATATAAGTGCTGTGAATTTCCTGTCATCGAAGTCGAAAGCGAAGTATCAGATGACGGAGCGTATGAGCATTCTGTGATTATTGATGATTTTAAGCCTGATGTTGGGTATTATTATAAAATTGTTGCTACAAGGGACTCAGTTACTAAGGATCTAGGCTTAAGAGAGTTTTGGATGCCGGCGACTAATCAAATAAAATTTACTAGCAATCCGTCTGTTTTAGTAGATTCAGCTAATAAAAAGGCTAATATTGCTTGGAGTACTAATATAGTTGCAGATGCTAACTTGTATTATAAACTAAAAGAAAGTGAAGAATATAGTTTGTTGGCTACTTCTACCGCTTTTAGTGCTCATTCTTTTGATTTAACAAATTTAGACTTTGGTGAGTATGAATATTATGTTATTGCAAGTTCAACCGTTAATACTAGTGCAACAAGTCAAGTTCAGAGTTTTTCTTTAATAGAGCCTATAAAAGAGCGTGAATATTCTGCACCTACTGACTATTCTGTAAAAGATGTTTATAAATTAAGTGAATCAAAAGATGTAATATTAGTAACTAATGGGCAATTGTTTAAAAAATTAAAAGGCAAGATTCTTTTAAAAATTGAAGATGCTGGTGAGGCTTGGTATGTTAGCCCCGTAGATGCTAAAAAGTATTATTTAGGTAGGCCTAAAGATGCTTTTAATATTATGAGAACTTTAGGGATTGGTGCAACTAATGCGGATTTGGCAAAGATTCAAGTTGGAGATAAATATGTACCAAAAATGGCCAGAACCAAATTTGATCATGATTTTGCTAAAAAACATAGTGGAAAAATATTTTTAGCGGTTGAAGAAAATGGCGAAGCTTGGTATGTTAATCCTACTGATTTAAAGCGATATTATTTAGGTCGTCCGGAAGATGCTTTTAAGATAATGAGAGAATTAAGCACAGGTATTACTAATGAGGATTTTATAAGTTTGTAGAAAGTTAGAATTAATGTCAAATTAAGGCAAGTGCAAGTTATACTAGGTTTACAAAAAAACTCTATTAAAAAAAGTTGGAGTTTTTTTGTTTTTTAAAATTAGTGTGATATTATTGAAATAATTAAATTTATTTTAAAGTTATGTCAAAAAATATATATGAATTGATTTTAAAAGGAGGGCTTTATTTATCGCTTATAGCTGTTTTGCTTGTGTATAATGGATTTTTGTTTCCATTTATAACTACCAAGCAAATATATTTTAATATTTTAATTGAAGTTTTAAGTGTATTTTGGATTGTGTATTTGCTTAGATTTCCAGAAGAAAGACCTAAAAAAACATGGGTTAGTGTTGGGCTTGTTGCTTACTTTAGTGCGGTTTTGCTGAGTTCTATATTTGGAATAGACTTTAATTTAAGTTTTTGGGGTGATATTGAAAGGATGTTGGGGTTTTTTCATATAGCTCATTTTTTAGTGTTTTATTTTATATTAATCACTGTTATGCGTGAGTGGAAGGACTGGAAATATATGTTTGCATTTTCTCTTTTGCTTTCCGCAGTGGTTAGCTATAAATCACTTACCGGTAAGACATATTCAACTATTGGAAATACTGCTTATGTTGCCGGTTATCTTATTTTTAATATATATTTTGTTTTAATATTATTTTTTAAAGAAAAGAATTCAAAATTGAGATGGGTATATGTCTTGTTTTTGCCGCTTTTGGTAAAAACATTTTTAAATACTGGTTCGTCTGGTGGAACAGTCGGATTAGCAAGCAGTATTTTTGTTTTATTTTTTTTGTACGGATTATTTAGCGAAAATAAAAAAATCAAAAAAATAACTCTTGGACTCGCTATAATTTTAGTTATTGGAGTTGTGGGTTTATTTAGTAATAGAGAGTTGATAAAAAACTTCTCTGTTTTAAGTGATATAAGGTTGGATAAAAATACTTTTCAAACCAGGTTAATATCATGGAGGGCAGCTATGAATGATTTACCCAATCATACGCTTTTTGGGACCGGTTTTGGTAATTTTGCTATTACTTTTGACAAATACTTTGAGTCAACTTTTTATGACCACACTCGTTCAGAAACTTATTTTGATAGAGCGCATAATAATATTATTGAAATCGCTTCAACAACCGGTTTGATAGGATTAATCACTTATCTTTCGGTATTTTTAGCGCTTGGCTTTAGTTTAATAAGAGGGTTTAAAAAAGGCGTGATTAATATAAGTGATTTTGCTTTAGTAAGTGCTGCGCTTGTTGGATATTTTGTACAAAATTTAGCTGTTTTTGACTCGCTTGTAACTTATACGGCTTTAATGATGGTTTTAGCATATAGCTATTATTTAAATAATAAATTAGAAATTAGAAATGATTTAGATAAAGTAATGCATAATATAGAAATAAATAAAATGCAAAATAAAAAGTATTTAGAGCAAAAAGATGAACTAAAAGTTTTGGGCATTGTTGGTGCAATTATTTTTGTAATTATTTATAAAGGAAATATTGAGCCAATAAAAATGCTTAAATCAACAATACATGGCCAAGTGGCCTTTGCGCAAGGTAATGTTGAAGTGGGTTATAGTCATTATGTGAAAGCTTTAAGTTTTAATACCGGGCTTGATAGGGATTCAAGAAACACATTTGTTCGTGAAGTTGCTAATAGGCTTAAATTTTTTGAATCACTTGAAAAAGAAAAAGCAGAAGAAATTATTACTTTTGCAATTAATGCTATTGAAAAGAATGTTGAGATGAATCCAAGGGATAGTCTTGTGCTAATGCAGCAATCTCAGCTGTATAGATCTGTGGCAATGTATTATGGTAAATTAGATCCTCAAAAGGCGCTTGAATTTTTTAAAAAAGCTGATTTAGCTATTAATAAATCAATAGAAAGTTCTCCCGGAAGGATAAGGGTATATTTTTTTAAAGCACAAGTATTGCTTTCAGCAGGTAAAATTAACGAGGCAATTGATGTTTTAAAATATGCAGCAAGCTTAAATGAAAATTATTATGACAGTTTTTGTCATTTAGGAAATTTAGAGATAATTGATAAAAGATTAGAAGAGGGTTATAAAAATATAGACAAGTGTCTCGAACTAGAAGGACAAAAAGTGCTAAGAGACCCAAAATTTGTTTTAGATTTAATAAAGCATTATCAGTCAAAAGAAGATATTGATAAAGTTATAATTCTTTTTGAAAGGCTTAGCGAAATTGATGCTAAAAATGCTCAAGTTCTTGTAGAATTAGCAAGATATTACGCTATTTCCGGAGAGATTGACAAGGCAAAAAAAACAGCCTTGCAGGCCGGCTTGGTTGATCCAACATTAAAAAAGGCAGCACAAGAATTTGTTGGCTCGTTGGGTAATGTTATTTCTGATTAACCATGAAAGCTATTCGATGTTTTGCAAATTAGTTTTTAGTTATTGTATGTTCACTCATCATTTAGCACTACGGTAGTATAGAATGATGAGTGGATATGTTATTATTTATAAATATTATTTGTTTTTTTTATCATTGAGTTTATATTAAACGCATTTTCAACAGTTGTTTTAAGGTTTATGCCGTATTTTTTTCTTTTTTCTGCGTTATAAATAAGCTCACTAATTGATTTGGCTAATGCTTGAGAATTACTTGGCTCAACTAATAGCCCATTGTAGTTATTGCTCAAAATATCCGGTACTCCTCCAACATTAGTAGCTACTACAGCTCTTTCTGCTAGGCCGGCTTCTAATATTGAGTATGGTAAACCTTCTTTTACTGAAGACGAAACATAAATATCAAAAGCTTTTAGGTATTTACCGGCATTGTTTATTGCTCCGGCTAAATAAATATCATCAGATAAATTTTCAGAAGTTATAAGTTTTTCTAATTTGTTTCGAGTTAAGCCTTTACCAATAATTATAGCTTTAATTTTTGTTTCATTGCCTATTTGTACTTGAAGAGCGGTTTTTGATATTTTAAAGGCTTTTATAAAGTTTTCATAGTCTTTTGTAGGGTATAAGTTTCCAATTAACCCTATTAATAGTGTGTTGCTTTCTAGATTAATATTCTTGAGCGGTTTAATAGACCTTAGCTCTAGAAGAGCATTTTTTTTGTTTAAGAAATTGATTTTTTTGTTATTTATGCCATTTGATATTAATTTAAGTTTATTTTTTGGAATTCTTAAAATGTTTTGTGCAATATCTAAATCCTTTTTATTAATGCAAATTATAGTGTCCTTAAATTTTGCAAAAATTGATTCAGCTAATTTATAGAATTTGATTTTTATTTTATTTAAAGGTTCTAAAAAAACCCAACCATGCACAGTGTATATAACATTAAATTGCATTTTATATATCCAAGATTTTGTAATAAAGCAAGCTAAACTACCAATGATTGAAATTTTTGAAGAATTTAAATGCACTATGCTGGGTTTAACAATTTTAATAATTTGAACAAGTTTAAAAATCGTTATTATGTCCTTTATTGGGGATATGGAACGTTTCAATGAATTAATACAATAATACGAGATGTCGTGTTCTTTTAATTTTTTGGCAAATTCATTTTCTGTAGTCTCGCAACCGGCAATAACTCCAATGCGATATTCATCAGATAAATTACTAGCTAGATCATAAATGTATTTTTGGGCACCACCAAATTCAGATTGAGTCACAATATATAGTATTGTTTTCATAAAATATTTTTTTTATGTGTAGTTATTTTATAATAATATACATTTAACAAAGATTGCTTTAGCATCCACTCACCATTTTGTGTTAGGGTGGTGTAAATTTTTACTAATTATATAGTTGTAATGCAGTGATTTTTAATAAGAATCAAACGCACAAATTATTTTTTTATACAACTATTTAAAATAACTAAGAGACACTGCGTGTTTAGCTAGGGTTAGTTAAGATTTATACTACTGTGGTGTTAAATGGTGAGTAGATACTCTACTTAACACCTCTACTTAATGCCCATTTTCTTTTTATATAACGACAACCATTTAATTAAATCAATAGCAGGGTCCCAGGATAGTAACTTGTGAGCCTTTGAATTATTAGCAAGATTTATTCTCGGCTCAATTCTTGGTTCAACATACGCAACCTCGCCGCCAATAGCTCGTGCAATTTCGTTTATACTATAATTTTTACCACTACCAATATTAATAACTTCGCCAGAGCTTATACCATTGTTTAAGGCAGCCTTAATATTTGCTTGAGAAACATCATCGGCGCTCACAAAATCTCTGCGTTGTTCGCCATCTCCAGTTACTGTTAGAGCTTCACCGCTCAATCTCTGTCTAGTAAAAATACCTAATACCAAACTATAACCTCCTTTAAGCGACATTCTGTCCCCAAAAACATTAAAATAACGTAAACACACTGTTCTTAATCTATAAATATCGCTATATAATTTGCAATACATCTCCCCTGCTAGTTTTTGCACAGCATAAGGACTTAGTGGATTTATTTTTGCTTCTTCGTTAACCGGGAAGCTCTCAGGATTTCCATAAATAGCCGCAGTTGAGCTAAACACAAACTTTTTAACATTAGCCAATCTTGACGCTTCTAATACATTTAAAGTTCCTTTTAGATTAATTTCATTATACAAAAGTGGATCTTCTATAGAGCCTTGCACAGCTACTAATGCCCCTAAATGAAAAACATAATCAACCCCACCAAACAACGACTTTATTTTATTAAAATACCTTATATCAGCTTTAACAAATTTTGCACCTGGATTTATATTTTCTTTTTTACCTGTAAAAAGATTATCAACTACAGTAACTTTAAAACCCTGCTCAATTAAAGCATCTACTAAATGAGAGCCTATAAAACCAGCCCCTCCTATAACTAAGCATTTCATATATTTAAAATAATTTTTAATATTTAACACTAATATTTTATAATATCATACACTTCTATTTTACAGAAGTGTTGCACTTACTTATTGAATTCGGTCTAGGTTAGAGCAAGTATCTACTCACCATTTAACACCACAGTAGTATAAATCTTAACTAACCCTAGCTAAACACGCAGTGTCTCTTAGTTATTTTAAATAGTTGTATAAAAAAATAATTTGTGCGTTTGATTCTTATTAAAAATCACTGCATTACAACTATATAATTAGGGACTGTCGCCAAACTCGCCTCACCCATAAATTGTTAATTTTGGCTAAATTTTTTTCAAATTTTTTTGGCTTACCTTAGGGTAGGCCTCAAAAATTATTCAAAAAATTTATCTTAAAATTTCCAAATTTATGAATTAAAGCGAGTTTGGCGACAGTCCCAATTAGTAAAAATTTACACCACCATAGCACAAAATGGTGAGTGGATGCTTAGTAGATAGTTATTATTTTTATTTTTTTGTGTTATAATATTTGTAATGTTTAAAAGATTGCAAATATTAATTTTATTTATATATTTATTTGCTGCTAATACTACTAATGCAGCGATTATTTCTGATCCAACGCCATCTTCTTCTGTTGGTGAATATGTTGGGTCTTTGTCACTAAAAGCTACAAAGGTATCTGGATTTTCTTATGGTTTAGAGTTAGAACCTGGTCAAAAGGATGTTGAGTTACTTAAGTTTAATTTAGAATTAAGAGGGTCAGAGGGTGCTAAGCTAACATGGCTTGGTTTGCGTCAAATTGGGTTTGAAAATAAATTTACCAATTTAAGAGCGTATTATGGGAATTCTAAGCAGGGTAGAACGATAAATAATGATGATTTTCTTGGTGAAGTTATTGATTTTTATAGTTTAGGGCAGAATTTTGAAAAAAATACTCGTAATAGAATAAGAATAGTGGGTGATGTGTTAAGTACAGCTCCTCAAGGTCCGGCAACACTTGCTTTTGCCGGTGCTGACTTTATTGGTTCTGATACTAATTGGGTTAGATCAATAGCTGAGATTACAAATGCGATTGAATCGAGTATTATTACAGCTGATGATACAAGATTTATTAGACCCGTTGATCCCGGTGATGAGATTGAGGATGAATTTATTGACCCAATTGACCCTGTTTTGCCTCCAATTGACCCTGTTTTGCCTCCAATTGACCCTGTTTTGCCACCTTTAGAAGATGATGCATGCGATTCTGATTATCCAACTACAGCGGTTAGTGTAAAAGATATTGGATTGTATAATGAGCTAAAAGGACGGATTGTTCTAAAGGTTGAGGAGAACGGAGAGGCATTTTATATTCATCCAACAAAACAATATATGTATTATTTATGTCGCCCACGTCATGCTTTTAAGATTATGCGTGAGCAAGGAATAGGAATTTCAACTTTAAATTTAGAGAAAATGCCTTATGGTCTTAGTGATTTAAGTGGTAATGACAAAGATGGTGATGGCTTGCCTGATATTTTTGAAGATGCAATAAAAACTGATAAAAATTTAGCTAATACTGATGGAGAGGATTATTCGGACCGAGTTGATATTTTGAATGGTAGTAATCCACGCAAATCAGGAAGTTTAAATAAGAATATTTTAGGATCAATTATGCATAATGGAAAAATTTTTTTACAAGTTGAGGATAATGGCGAAGCTTGGTATGTTTATCCTGTTGATTCTATTAGGTATTATTTAGGTCGCCCTAGGCATGCTTTTACTATTATGAGAAACATGGGGCTTGGAATAAATAATAAAGATTTTAATAAAATATATTTTGATAACTAAATATGAAATTAATTAATTTTTCAACAATATTTATTTCACTTGTATTGGGATTTTATATTTTATTTATTGGTAAGTCGTTTTTCATACCATTAGTTATTGCTATAGTTATTTGGTATTTAATAATTGCTATGGCTAGTGCTTTTGGTAAGCTGATGTTAAATGAAAAGAAAGCAATTCCACATTGGCTTGCTGTATTTTTTTCACTTGTGTCTATATTTGCAATTTTTTGGATTCTAATCGGCTTATTAAACGCTAATATTCAAGCAGTGGTTAAAGCTGTTCCGGAATATCAGGTTAAGTTTCAGGCATTAATTGTGAAATTATTTGATGTCTTGCAGATTGATAAATCACCTACACTTGATACAGCTCTAGAGTCTATAAATTTAACAAGCATAGTAGGAAATTTAGCTAATTTTGCTGCTACGTTAGCCGGTAACATTAGCATGATTTTTATATATGTTTTATTTTTATTGGCTGAGTATCGAACATTTAATAAAAAATTTGCAAAATTATTTAATAGTAAAAAGCAGTTAAGTCGCGTTAGTGATATAATGAATAAAATTGATCAAGATATTAAAACATATATATCTATAAAAAGTGCCGTTAGTTTACTTACTGCTTTTTTAAGCTATGTAGTCCTTGTTATTGTGGGAGTAGATTTTCCAGTTTTTTGGGCACTTATTATATTTTTATTAAATTTTATCCCAACCGTTGGTTCAATTATTGCTGTTATTTTTCCGGTTTTACTTACTTTGATTCAGTTCGATACTTTTGGACCGTTTGTTATTGTATTTACTTTATTAATTTCTATTCAAATGTTGATTGGAAACGTGCTTGAACCTAAATTAATGGGTAAATCTCTTAATTTAAGTCCACTCGTAATTATTATATCTTTGGTGCTTTGGGGAAATATTTGGGGAATAACCGGAATGTTTTTATGTGTTCCAATTATGGTTATATTGAATATTATATTATCTAAATTTTCAAAAACTCGTAACTGGGCAATTATGTTTTCTGCTACCGGACGAATATAATTAACGAGCAACAACTCTTTAAATTTTTAATTGATTTATTTGGTAATAATAGCTTCAAATTGTCTATCTTTAGACAAGTCAGTTTTCCAACTTACTTTAGTGTCACTAAGTTTTTCTGAGTAAAAAGCCTTGCCGGTAATTTTAGTAATATTATTTTCTAAATTAGCAAATACTACTAGTTCCTTTAATGTGTTTCCTGGTTGTTTTTGTACATAGAGTGAGTATTTTTCTTTATTTGAAAGCTCTTTAACTAAGCTAGGAAGCTCATAGCTTAATTTTAGCTCATGTGAAGTTCCCGGCCAAATTTCAAAATATGTACCAAAAGAGGTTTTGCCTAGTTCATTGGTTGCTTTTATTTTATTTAAGCTTACTGAAGAGCTAATTAGTTTAGAGCCAAGAGGAGCAAAGACTCTAACATAATTTTTGTATTTTTTGTTTTCATTGTTTTTTATGTAGTTATATTTGAGTGTTAGATTTGCAATTAATTTGTTGTTTTCTTCTTTTACTTCATAGTAAGCATATTCATCTACATTTCTATTTAGTCTTGTAGCCGGAATATTAGTGTCTGTAATCATTAAGTAATCACCAATTACTGTTTTTAACTCACCTGCCCAATTTTGCTTTTTAAGTAGGTTTTCTAGTTCATTATTTTTAGAGTAAATTAAGATATTTTTATTGTCAGCATTTTTAGCTAGTACTCCTCCTAATTCAGGCCAGCTAGAGAATGGAAGATCAAATATTTTTAAGTGAATAGCTTTAGTTATCTTATTAATAAGAAGTTTCTTATTAGTCTGTTTGCCGGTTTTTAAGTATGTTTTATCAAGTTCTTCTTCGTAGAGGCTTATAAAGTTATTTTTATTATACTCAACTCCATTAACATTTACAGATCCTATAACAGCAAGTAAGTCAATTGCTAGCTCCGGTGTAATACCAATTACGCCATCAAAATTAAGATTACAATCTGCAATTGGGCATTCATTATTTTTACTATTTTTTAAAGCTCCTAACAATTTAGTTCTAAATAGCCATTCGATTTGTTTTGAACTCATTGTCCAGTCCGGGCTCCAGTTAGCATCTCTAAAATTCCAAGTATTTACTTTAGTTAATTTTTTAAGTGTTGCCGGTGGTTCAATTTTGTTATTGTATTTTGTTAGCTTATCTAAATAGTTGGTATCATAAAGTTCATAACTTACAATTTCACCTTTGTTCATTTCAACAATACCGTATGTTCCAATTGTTCCACCGATTGGTCTTAGTCTGTCAGAATTTTGAAGTAAGACTAGGTATCTAGCTTTATCCGGGTATCCAACAAGAGCCGGTAAAATTTTTGTTAAAGGGACTGTTTTGTTAATAATGTTTTCTGCTTCTTCTAGCTCTGTTTTTAGATTGTTGACCTTATCTTTAAGTAACCAAAGAGCTCCGGTTGTTTCAATTTTTTGAATACTTTTATTTGCTTTAACTATTTTTTCTTGAATTTCTGCGAATCTTTCTTCTGATTTTAAAACTTTGTCAAGAATTTGAGCTTTTTTATTGCTTGATAATGAAGAAAGATTATTGGCATTGTTGTTTTCGAGGATGATTTGTATTTCACGTGAAAATTTAACAGTTTCATTTACTGCATTGCTAACTAAGACACCTGTTTCAAGAAGATCGCTCATGCCTTTTATTTGCGTGCTAAAATAAGGCACTAGTTTAATTAAGAAGCTATCTTCAACATTTTTAATTTTATTAATTGATAAAGAAAAGTTATGATTTGCTTGACTTGATTGATTCAAAGTATTTTCAAAATCTAAATTTTGAGCTAGTTCAATTGCGGCTTCCAGATCGTTTTTAGCGGCAAGTGCATATTGATATGATTGTTTTATGTCTAACAAATAACTTGAAACTAACAAGATAAATAAAATTGGCAAAATAAGCAAAAGAATGCCTAAATATTTTAAGATTTGAAGAGCCTTGTTTTTATTAAAGTTATTCCAAAATTCTTTAAATTTATTTGAAAAAGATTTTTTTTTGTTTTTTTCGTCATTTTGAAGACCTTGGTCTTGATTGAAATTTTGTTCATTTTTATTTTCTTCTTGATTATTTGATTGTTGGTTTAGAATATTATTCATATAATTAAGTAGTTGGTCTACTTTTACTTTTTAGGTTAGTTTGAAACATTAATGAATTAATTAAGTTAACATTGATTTTGCTTTGTTTTTTAAATATAGCGTTTCGGTATGTTTTAATTGTGTCGTTTGTTATTGTTTGCCAATTATATTCACTTTTAATACGTTTAATACTTTTTAGTTTTTCTTTTTGGATTTTGTTTTTATTTTTAAGTAAGTAGTTTAGTTTTTGCTGTAAGCTTAATACGTTTTTGTTTTTAAAGCTGAAATTTGTTCTGCCAATTACTTCTTTATTTTCTTTTATGTCACTAACAAGAACAGCATTTTTACTAGCCATAGCCTCTAAAAGTGCTATAGAAAGACCTTCAGAAGTTGATGGTTGAACAAATAGATAGGTATTTGTAAAAAGTTCTCTTAAACTTTTACCTCCTTGATTTCCTGTGAATATTATATTTGCGTTATTTTTTGCTAATTGTTTTAGCTTTAGAACATATTTATCTGTGTAGTAGCCATCTCCTGTAATTACAAGTTTTTTGTTTGTTTTTAATTTACTAAAAGCTTCAATTAAATAATGAATCCCTTTGTGCTCAATAAGTCTTGACACGCTAAGTATGTAGCTATTTTTAGACAACCCCCACTTACTTTTTATAATGTCAACAGGTTCATGTTTGATTATTTCTACCCCATTAGGGATGTAGGTTGCTATTTTTTTGTATTTTTTATAAGTGTAGCGAGCTAGATTTTTTGATACGGTTATGGTTTTCTCCGGTAGTTTACAAGTTAGCAGTTCTCCAAACTTCAAATATATGCGAGCTAGTAAATTCCATTTTTTGTGATAATAATCTTGACAATGAAACGTAGTGATAATTGGTGTATTTGGTTTTAAAAGTTTAGCAAACCAAATTAATGATGATGGACCAATTGAATGAAAATGGATTATGTCTGGTTTTCTTCTAATTAAATCAAGCAAAGCTAAAAAGGTGTGCGAAATGGCTTCTAAATGCTTTGATTTTATACTTGGTAAGCTAATTAATTTTACTCCATTAAAACTTTTTAAACTCTTTTTTGTGTAATTTGAGCGAGTGTATACAAAGACTTTATTGTCATTATTAACAAGATACTTAGAAAGCATCTCAACATGTTTTTCTACTCCACCACCTTTTGATGGTATTCCTTTTTGACCAATTATATATATATTCATTATTCGCTTAAATTAGTTGCAAAACTGTATTTTTTTAAACTTAATAACAGTTTATAAGACGTTAGCATAATCATTAATATATGTCAAGAGAATTTGCTTGACATGTCAGCCCAACGTGATAATGTCCTATCTTAACAATCTTGTGCAATAATATTTCATTAAATAATAATTAAGATTTAATAAAAAAGAGAGTATCAAATTTTAAAAAATCTGATACTCAATGACTATTTATTAGTCAGCTATTGTTTTTGAATAGGAATGGTAAAGATGATCTTGGTTCCACCTTCATCGTTCTGCTTTGCCTGTATTGTTCCGTTATGATCCATTATAATCTGATGACAAATGGCTAGCCCGAGTCCTTGACCTTTAGCTCCTGTGTCTGTTCGGGAGCTTAAGTCAAAAGGAGTAAAAATACGTTCAAGTTCGCTATCTGGAATTCCGCATCCGGTGTCAGTAATATAAATATGGGCAAAGTCATCTTTCTTTTCGGCTTGCACATGCACGATTCCATCTTGCTGAGAAAATTGAATAGCGTTGTTTAGTAATTCTGTTATGACTTGTTTAATCCGAAAGACATCAAGCCAAGCAGTTAAGTTATTTTGAACATTCACTTTAATTTGAATGCCTTTTTTCTTGGCCTCCTTCCTCATATTGCTAATTGCAAAGTCTATTGGTTCGATAACTTTTTTTTGGCTACGAGTATATCCTTCTTCTCCTGCTTGTAGTTTGGAAAGATCTAAAATGCGATTAACTAGATTCATTAGTCGATTTGAGCTTTGGCGAATTTTATCAAGATATTCTAAACCCTTTTCGATTTCTCCAGCCTTGATTCTTTTTTTAACAATCCAGAGGAAACCATCTATATCTCCAGTAGGAGATCTTGTTTCGTGTTGTATATTCTCCAAGAAACGAGATTTTAGGTGGCTGGCCTGTTCGGCAGCCTGTTTAGCGATTTTGCTATCGCGTAGTTTTTTTTCCATCTGAATAGTTGTTAATGTGCGTTTTACCACGATTTTGAGAAAGTCGGAGTCAAATGGTTTTGGGATGAAATCATTTGCTCCATCTCGCAAGGCTTGTACGGCTACGATTTGATTGGGATCAGCTGTAAGTATCACTACCTGTGTTTCAGTGTCAGTTTCTCGAAGTTTCTTAAGCATGCTTAGCCCGGTCATATCCGGCATATGATGGTCAAGGAGGATAATATCGGGATGAAAGATGGCAACTTGTTCTAATCCTTCTATTCCATTTTTTGCTTCTTCAACTTCATAGCCTTCCACTTCCATATGAAGACGAATTGTATCGCGTACATCAGAGGTATCATCAACAATTAATATCTTATTCATCTTACTTGCTCCTTTGAAGGATGACGGTACTAGGTAATAAAATAGAAATTTGAAACTTCGTTTCTAGCCGGAGTTGCATCATATCACGAAAAAGAATTGTTGCCATTTTTTTACTCCTATTGCTTGCTGTTATAGAAGAAGCGATCAAAAATAATTCATTCTTCTAGTATTGGTTGGTTTTTTTTATTATTCTTATACATCCGGAATTATGAAGATAAAAGATGATCCTTTGCCAAGTTCGCTTTCTACAGAAATTTGACCTCCATGAAGTTCGATTAGGCGTTTAGTGATTGCTAGACCGAGTCCTGTTCCACCGGCTTTTCGTGTAGCGGAAGAATCAGTTTGTGTGAATTTGTCAAAAACTATTCCGACTTGATCAGCCGGAATGCCACAGCCTGAATCTTTAACTCGAAACTCCGTATGTTCATGAATACGTCTGACAGAAACTTCCACTTGTCCCTTATCGGTAAATTTGATAGCGTTTCCGATTAGGTTAATCAGGACTTGTCGTAAGCGAATTTCATCGGCAATAACTTCTCCACCTTCACCAGAATGAATTAGGGCGATGCCTTTTTCTTCGGCTTTAACATTCATATCTGCAACTACTCCGGCAACAATACTATTTACCGAAACTGATTGTTTATCAAGATCCATTTTACCGGACTCAATTTTGGAAAGGTCGAGTAGATCATCGATAAGCATTTTGAGATGCTTGCCCTGTCTATGCATCTTTGTGCCAAGGCTGGAAAGCTGTTTCATTACGCTTAAGCAAGAGACCCGTACAGGATCTTTGGGGTCTTCGTTTAAAATGGCTGTCAGCTTACGAATTGAAGGTAAAGTCTTTTCACCTTTTATAAGCTTTAGATTTCCCAAAGCTATTATAAAAGGTAGATTGCCTAATACCACTGTTAGTGGAGTTCGAAGTTCATGACTTATTACGTTCAGGAACTCCGATTTAGCAATATTTGCCTGTTCAGCTTCTTCTTTGGCAGTGAGCATCAGGGCTTCTGCTTTTTTTCTCTCCGTAATGTCAACGATACACCCCACGAAAATTTTTTCTCCACCAACTTTGGCAAAATTCACAGCAAGCCACATAGGGAAAATTGTAGCATCTTTTCTCCGGCCTTTTACTTCTCGGCCGATCCCGATAATTTTTCTTTTCCCTGTATGATGGAAATTCGCAATATAACCATCATGTTCAGAGTAAAATGGATCAGGCATAAGTATTTTGATATTCTTGCCAATAACCTCATCTGCTTGGTAGTTAAAGATTTTCTCAGCTGCAGGATTAAAGGTCTTAATGATACCGTCTTTGGTAATCGTAATAATCCCATTTACAGCTGTATTAACTATGGCTGCAGAACGAGCTTCGCTATCCTTTAGTTCTTCTGTGCGTTCTTTTACTTTTGCTTCGATTATTGCATGTCTTTCAGCAGCGGTTTTGAAACGAAGCATGATTAGAAATGTAAAAATTAATTCAATCATTAGTATTAGCCAACTTCTTATCGTATTGTGGTGTTCCTTGAGATAGGTAGGTGTTGGAAATAACTGAAGTTCCCAAACACGTCCGGCAACCTCTAACTGATGTGTATGAAAAATTCCGGAAGTTTCAGGAATATCTTGACGTTCTGATGGGTAAAGCAATTGTGGTTTTATTGGATCACTAACGTCATAAAGATGAATTTTTATTTCAGCATCTCCGATCGAACGCTCTATCATATTTCCGACTCGAAATACCCCGAGAACAAAGCCAACTAAATGTTCTCGGCGTTCGCTAATTGTTTTTGGCTCACCATGATAAACCGGTAAAAAGACCAGAAAACCAGCTTGCTTGGCAGTTTCTTGAACCAGAGTAATTCTGGAGGTTGCAACTGGTTTTCCAGAATCACGGGATTTAATTAGTGCATCAAGACGCGTTTTGTTTGATGCAAGATCAAAGCCAAGTGCTTTTGTGTTTCCTGCTAATGGCTCAACAAAATAAACCGGAAAATATTCTTCCCGATTATTCGCTCTTAGCATTTGTCCATTTCGTTTTTCTCGGATTTGAAAATTGGTAAGCCCATCGGTACGAGCTTCCAATTCATACTGATCTCTTTTAGAAACGGTAATTCGTGGAATCCACTCCAAGGCCTGAATTGTTGAATGACGGGTAATTGTCCCTGTAACAAAGGTTTTAAACTCTGCACGAGTAACTTTTTTCGAAGAACGGAACAAACCGCGAATACCTTCAAGGACTTCCAGATTAATCGCCTTATTTTCTTGATTTAACATTGCAGCACGATCAATTGCCAATTGCCGAAATTCAGCCAAAATACGCTTATGCTCCAAGTTGTAAGTAGTGAAAGATGCTGATATCGAAAAAACGATTCCGATTGTAGTAGTTAGAATAATGGCTAGTGAAAACCAGACAGGCTTTATGTTTTTGTTCACTTGTTCACTCCTCTTACCGGTTGATTAGTCTAAAACCACGTCTTCCATGATGGGACTGTCGCCAAACTCACTTTAATTCATAAATTTGGAAATTTTAAGATAAATTTTTTGAATAATTTTTGAGGCATACCCTAAGGTAAGCCAAAAAAATTTGAAAAAAATTTAGCCAAAATTAACAATTTATGGGTGAAGCGAGTTTGGCGACAGTCCCATGATTGGCCAATGGTTTTTAGACTTGGCGATAATTTTGGTTGTGTCGATTTGTTCGATCTAGATGATACTTTTGAAATCAGGATAATCAGTATACTTGACCGAGAATGTAAGTATAAAAAAATTAAGATGATATTTTTATAAAAAAATTCTAACAATTTTAATGGGCAGTTACAAATTATGATACTTACTACTTATATTTTTTTTAAGTTTAAATTTACGTATTAAAATAAATACTGCAACACGAACCCAGTGCTTTTTTATGCTTTGACGAGCTGTACAGACCATCCAATTCGGAGTGTTATTTGTCTTCTTGGTTATAATAAAATTATTTTCATCTAATTTTCCAATAGGCGTACTAGATACATCATTTGCATATATGTCGCCTTTTGGGTTAATAAAGATGTTTAGTTTTCCTGAATAATCAGGCAAGATTCTTCTTCCTGTAGTTAATAGGTGTTTAATGCCATGTGCAAAATAAGCCCTAAGCCATTTTTTTGGAGAATTTGTTGATAGTTCGCAATCAATAAGCCAATCAAGTTGTTTTAATAAAGCTTTTTTTTGGCTAATGTAGTTTTTGGCACTAAAATAATGATCGCTAGAATGAACTATTGCTAAGCTAAATTCCATATTTAGTTTTTTGGATAACTCATATACTTTTGGTAATTCTTTAGTATTGTAATCACCTAAGGTAAAGCCAATTTTTAAGTTATTAATTCCAAGTTTTTTAAGAGAGTTAATTGTTTTTAAGATTTTATTGTACCCATTTGGAATGTTTCTTATTGCATTATGTTTTTCGTTTATTCCGTCAATAGAAAAAGCTATACCAATGTTAGGCTCTATTTTTATAAGTTCACACATCTTTTTTAAAATAAGCTCGCCGGCAAAGCCATTGCTAGAAATTATTATGCTCACGCGTGGACATCTTTTTTTAATTGTTTTAATAATTTCAGTAATATCCGGACGTAAAAAAGGCTCGCCTCCGCTAATATTGATTGAGGAAAGATTTTTAGGGAGATTGTTAAGACTTTTAAGTGTAATTTCTCCATTATGATTTGTCTTTTGCCAAATATTACACATTTTGCATCTTGAGTTGCATCTATATGTGATTGCTATTACAATATCTTTTATTTTGTTTTGATTAATCTTGTTCATTTTTTAGGTATAATATTTTTATATTGCATTATTAGCTGGTTGCAGTATTTTTGTTTATTAAATAATGTTGCTTTTTGTTTTGCATTTTTGCTAATTTCTGCAAGATTATAGTTATCTAAATTATTTATAATTTTTAATAGTTTATTTTTTGACCCTGCTTTAAAGAGGAATCCATTTTTGCCATTTTCTATAATTTCGGGTATTCCACCAATTTGCGATGCAATAACTACTTTTTGCATAAGCATAGCCTCTAAAATTGCAAGTGGCATATTTTCAGGCCAAATAGATGGCACTACAACAGCTTTGGCGTCAAAGATGATTTTTTTTAAACTAAGACCATATTTTGGTCCAAGAATTTTAATTTTATTTGCTAAGCTTTTTTTTAAAGTTAATTTTACTAGTTCTTTGTGCAGAGGTCCTGTGCCAACAATTTTTAGCTCTAAGTTTTTTTTTGTATTTTTAAAGGCATTTACTAATAAGTCAACTCCTTTTTCTTTAGAAAGTCTCCCAAAATATAGGATGTATTCAGGTTTTTTGTATTTTTTAAGTTCTTGTTCTTGATGAGTTGGCAAGGAATTATTTACAAAATTGTTCATTACAATTATCTTGTGTTCCGGCAGACCATATTTTACACATATTTGCTTCATGAATATGGATGGGGCTATAAATAAATCAATATAATTGTGCGCTTTTGTAATTTTTGTGTGGTAATAGGATTCTAGCATAGACAAGAAGCTTTTTGAGTATGAATTTTTTACGCATTTATTTGTAAAACATTTGTAAAATTTATTGCCCTCACATTGGTGGCATTCTTTGTTTTTGTTAAATAATTTGTAATTAGGGCAAATTAGTTTATAGTCATGAAGAGTTAAAACAATCGGAATATTATTTTTTTTTAGAATTCGTGCTATGGAGAGAGGGATTTGATGGTAAACATTATGCAAGTGAGCTATGTCCGGCTTTTCGTTTTTTATAAGTTGTTTTAATTTTGAATTAGCTTCCGAATTATAGAATATATTTAAGATATTTTTTAAATTGAAATTTTCAAGGCTAATTTTTGAAATAAAATATTTACTATATTTGCTATAGTTATTCCTTGAGTCGTTTGTTGAAAAGCTTATTACTTTATAGTTTTTTTGCTCCAAAAGTTTAATTAGGTCAAAGTAATGGCGTTCGCTACCACCGTTTAAATAATGAAATTTGTTTATCTGTAAAATATTCATTTTATTTTTTAGCTATTATTATTGTTGGCGTAGTATTTATTTAGTTAGTTATTCATTCATCTTTTCTGGTTTTTTTAAAAGATTTAAAAAACGAGCAATTATAGCAATTAATGTGTTTTTTTCCTTTTTCTCCGGTTTTGAAATATTTTCGAGCATTTTGATAATTTGGATTGTTGTATATTTTTGCAATAGAATTAGTACTGACGTTGCCAAAGCTTTGGTTATCGTGTTTATAAAAATTACAGCATGGCTCTAAATAGCCATCCCAGCTAATGCTTGGATTTCCATATAACCAAAAACATTTACTAGTAATTGGATTTGGTTTGTTATAGCTTGGGGTTATGTCGTTCTTTAGGGTAAGGCGGTCAGCCCCAATTTTTTTAACAAATTGTTGCATTCGTGCAATATCTTTGTCTTTTGTGTGCTTGAATCTAATCATTTGTATTTCAATTAATGGGTATTTTGATTTTAAGCGTTTTTTTTCGTAAACTAAAAGTTTGACATTATTTACTACTTTTTCAAAATCTCCACCTATACGGTAGTAGTTGTAGATTTTTTTATTAGGTCCATCTAGGCTAATTATTAGATGTGTTAGTTGGTTTTTTATTAAATTTTGAGCTAATTCAATTGGTAGATAATTTAAATTGGAGCTTATGGTTGAACCAATTTTTCTTTGAGTAAGATACTTGATCATTTGAATAATCTTAGGATAGATTAAAGGTTCACCCATTGAATAAAGTGATACTTTTACTAAGTATTGTTCTAATTCATTGATTATTTTTTTAAAAATTGAAAAATCAATTTGTCCTAAAATGCCCTTAGTTTTAAACTCGTTTCTTCCATTTGCATGAAGGCAGCCTTTGCAACGTAAGTTACAAATATTGGTTGGTTCTATTTTTATAAAATACGGCTTAGATTTAAGTTTTGTTTTACTAAGCGAACGTTCAATTAGCGCTAAAATGATATTTAGGATTTTTTTGCAATTTAAAAAAGGTATGCTAGTGCGCAAATGACGCTTAGCTATGCTAAGAAAAGACGTATTGTAATTTTTGTAAGATAATTTAAACATTTACTTTGTTGTAATTGACACTATAATTAAATAGTGTTAGAATTAAACATTATTATGAAGATATTAAATTTAAGCATGAAAGATAAAAAAAGTCAAGTGTTTGAGTCTATTTTTTTAATAGGTTTATTTTTAGTTACATTAATTTTATTAATTGATCAACCACTTGCTTTAAAATTGACTTTTGCAGCTGTTATTGGAGTAGTACCTTTTTTTATTAAAAAGCCGATATACTTTTTGTATTTTTTGTTTTTATTTACACCAAGTATTCGAGCATTAACAAGAAATGAGCAAATTTTAGAATATTTTAATTTTAATGCTCTATTGCATATCATGCTTTTAAGTATCGGCGCTTGGTCTATTTGGCAAGCAAGAAGTAAGATTATTAAAGTGGTGCGTAATTATAGGTTTATTTGTTATTTGATTGCGTTCGTAGTCTTGGCTTTTGTGAGTGTGTTCTATAGTATTGAAAAGTCAAGCACTATTAATCATTTAATAAGGCTTGCTAGTTCATCTTTGGTAATATTGTTATTTGCAATAAGTGTAATAAAACAAAAAAAAGATTTCTATAATTTAATGTACGCTATTGTGCTTGGTGCTTTAATTCCGGGGTTGGTTGGGTATTATGAGCTTTTTACTAGTGCCGGTTGGTATGATAGTGCTATGAGAGAGTTTAGAATCAATGGAACTTTTGTTCATCCTGTAATATTTTCTGAATATATGTTTTTTACAGCACTTGTGCTATATGCCTTAATTCGTGATAAAAGTCAAGATAGGTTTAAGTACCTTTTCGGTAGTATATTTGTAAGTAATTTGATTTTAGCGGTTTCTAGTTTAACACGTGGTGTTTGGAACGGAATAATCGCTGCTTTTATGGTTTTTGCCGGTATTAAGAATGTAAAATGGTTAATTTCCGGCTTAATAGTGTTTTTTTTATTTTTTGTATTTGTAGAACCTATTAATAATAGGGTTATGGATGTTATTAGACCTAGTGCCGATAGTTCATTTACCACTAGATTAACAATTATTAAATCAACATTACCGGCTTTTGTGTCCTCGCCATTGTTTGGTTATGGATTTGGAGCTTTTGACATGGTACATCTAGATTATAATGAGCAAGCTGTATTTTGGGAATCACCACAAGCTCATAATGATTACTTGAGATTATTAATAGAGCTTGGAATTGTGGGATTATTTGTATATTTAGCAGTTTTTATCTCACTTTTTTTATTAATAAGTAGATTGTATAAAAAGTATAAAGAAACAAATTTTGAGACATATTTACTAAGCATAGCTTTACTTTGGGTTGCTGCTGGAGTAATTTCAAT
Source organism: uncultured Gammaproteobacteria bacterium (assembly GCA_964569045.1). GTDB lineage: Bacteria > Patescibacteriota > Patescibacteriia > Patescibacteriales > BS150m-G62 > BS150m-G62. Next base: position 100,206 of record CAZMSR010000001.1, read on the forward strand.
AGGAGATAATTTTCTTCGTACTGTTGAGTCTCAGCAAATTGCCTGGGCGTATACTGGTGCAGTGATTGGAGTTTTAGAAATTAAAAAAATAAGCGATCGGTTTGAAGCCAATCGCTAAAAAAAGAGCAGTTTCGGTTATTGTGCAAACATTGTGTTTGGATTTGAGGCAATATAGTCTCGTTTCCTTGCCAGGTTTTGATAGGCAGGAATCCAACCATTTTTCACCGCGTTTTCTAAGACATTCATGATTTTTCCATCTGGAGAAACCATAAATAGTAGACGAGGATCATGGCCTTCAGAATCACCTTGTTCCAGGTACATAAATCCGCTTTCCTGGTTTTCTACAAGCCACAGTTGACGGTTCGGGCTCATCGCGTTGAAGCTCACATACTGTGTTTGTCCACCAAAAGGGCTATTAAAGCTGAAATTATAGGACACAACATCTGCATCCCACATTTCGTTTTTGCGGACATTCTTTGGCGCAGTTCGTGTTTCGTTGGATGAGATTTTGGTATGACCAATATAGAGTTCGGCCATAAAACGTTCGTTTTGTCTGATCGGGCGTCCATGACCAATGTTTTCGTCATGCGCCATTCCAGTAATGACGCTTACGTTAATATCTGCGCCGTTGTTATTTCCACAAACTCGGATCCATTGATCTTCCATGCAATCTGCCCATACAGGGAAGATTGCGAAAAGACCGACTGTTGCAATGAAAAAGCTAGTGATCGTGCGCATAGTACTCTCCTCATTGTTCTGCGTTGAAAAACAAGTAAATTATAAGGTTCTGGTGGCCAATAAGTTGTATTGCTTTGACCGAAATAAAGTAAATTAATATTTACCTTATTTCGTTAAAAACAATAGTTTAGTATTGAATTTCTGCAATCTCTTTCTTGTCTTCACTAAAAATATCCATAACTTTTTCTTTTGGTTCTTGAGGTTTATGATTAAAGGCTTTTTTTCTTTTAAATTTGTTTGGAATTAGATTTAGTTTAATGTTTGTTTCTGGAAATAAATAACTAAACCAAGCACCAATAATCAATCCAGCTACTAGTGCGATTGCTAAGTTGGCAAGTATATTTGGTTTTACAGGCCAGTTACTTGTTATTGGTTGGTCAATAACTTTAACTTTTACATTAGAACCTTTACCATGGTAAAGGCTATGTTTTGTTTTTAAAACATAACTAATAGCTTGCACTATTTGTTCAGCTTGATCACGTTTGGTGCTATAAGCATCAATGGTAATAATTCCTGTGTCTCTAGTAACTTTTGTGATTATGGTTTTTTCCCATTGCTTTTTTCTTTTACGTTCATTTTGAGAAAAGTTATCATTAATTCTAAAACCAGAGTCCATTACATTATTAAAAAATGAAGAAGAATAAATCACCTGAGTTAATATATCACTTAAATATTGAGTTGATTTTGAAGTAGAGTAATAATCAAGACCCTCGGTGTTGCCTTGAATTACTAATAGATTCATAGAAGATTTGTATTTAAGTGGTTGAGTGATTGTAAGAATAGACGCAAAAAAACATACAATAAGCGTTATGCTTAGAATATTTTGCCATTTTTTAGCCAATATTTGCCAAATTTTGTTACTATTTTCTGCGTTCATTTTTAGAATAAATATTAATGTCAAAACTTAGCATGTACTTTAAAAAATGTCAAGAAATCCAAGGGTATCCACTCACCATTCTTAATAGAATATCGCACGAGGATCAATGTTTATCGGTGTGCCCAGTCTAGATCCCGGAACTTCGCTTCGCTACGTCCGGGATGACACAGGTTGTTTAATATTAGCGTATAAAAGGTAGTAAATTGTTTAGTATGGTGAGTGGTTACATCCAAGATTGCCTGCTCACACAATGCAATACATTTCTGAACGAATGTGCGATATGTTTTAATTTTACAGCTAAATAAAGCGATAATAGGCTTACTTGTCCGTTAGGACCGATCAAAGGGAGTTGTAAGACTATAGCTTTAATTTAGCTTAAAAATTGCCAATATTGCACTTAGTGAAGAGATGGTATTATATTGCATGAGCAGGTATACTCAAGCAGATTAATGCATTCCCTTGTATTTTGCAGTATATTAAGTATAATAAATCAACATCAATCATTGATCTTTAAAAAAGGAAACATAGCATGCTTAGGTTAACAGTATCTAAATTTGGTGGCTCTTCTTTGGCAAGTGCAAAAATTATTAAAAAAGTTAAAAAGATAATTAGTGAAGATATTGCTAGAAGAATAATTGTTGTCTCTGCCCCAGGAAAATTAGCGCCACACTCTTTAAAAGTTACAGACATGCTTTACAATATTGCTTTGGGAACGAATGAGTATTATTGGTCTCAGTTAATTATTTTGGTAAAAAAGCGTTTTGCAAAAATTGTCAATGATCTTAAGATTGGCATTCGTGATGATTATTTAGATAATGAATTTAGTATAATACTAGAGGAAATGTCTAAGTTTAATTCAAAAAAAGAAAGAGTTGAATACGTTATGAGTCGTGGTGAATACTTAACTGCTAAAATATTAGCAAAATTCTTTGGTTGTGATTTTATTGATGCTAAGAAGATTATAAAGTTTAATGAAGATGGGTCGTTTAACCAAAAAGAAACATGTGATTGTATTAAAAAGACTTTGCTTAGTGCCAAAAGCGGTGAAAAACGTTTTATTGTTCCTGGGTTTTATGGCGCAAATTTTTCGGAAGACGTTATTTGCACTTTTTCACGTGGCGGATCTGATTTGACTGCATCATTGATTGCAAGCGTTCTTGAGGTTGATTTATATGAGAATTGGACAGATGTTAATGGTTTTTTAATGGCAGATCCTCAAGTTGTTAATTCTCCTAGAGTTGTAAAGAGAATGACATATAATGAACTTCAAGAATTGGCTTATTCTGGAGCAAGAGTGATGCATGATAGGGCAATAGAGCCGGTTGCAATTACCGGGATTCCTACTCAGATACGAAATACATTTAACAAGAAGTGTCTTGGTACAAGTATATGTCTAAGTGCTCAAAGTGAGAGGAAGTCGTTAATTACAGGCATAGCAGCTCGATCTCAGTTTTCAATTATGCATTTTGAAACAAGGTATTTGAATCAAGAAGTTGGCATTATGGCCTCAATATTGGATATTTTTAAAGAAAAAAATATTAGCATTGAGCACACTCCAACAGGTATTGATTCGTTTGGTGTCGTAGTTGCATCTAGGGTATTAAATAGGCACGAAGATGACATAACAAACAAAGTTCATGAGTCATTTGACTTGGTAAATATAACTGTAGAGCATAATTTAAGTTTGATTGCCATAGTTGGTCGAAACATGGTTGGAAAATACGGTGTTGCTGCTAGGATATTTACTGCTATAGCAAAAACAAAGACTAATGTTCATTTTATTTCTCAATGCTCAAATGAGATTAGTGTTATTATAGGAGTTTTAGATAAAGATGTTAATAAGGTAATACAAGCTTTGTACAAGGAATTTAAAAAAACATAATGTTTCACTAAATTTACAATTTAAAATATACACTCACAAAAAATGAGTGTTTTTTATTTTGTTAATAAATATATGTTATAATAATATAGTGAGAAAAAAGTTTTGGAATAATTTGTGGGAGTTATTAAAACCATATCATAAAAAAATTAGCGGTGTGGTTTTTTTAATTGTGGTTGTGCAGTGGTTTGGAGTGATCACACCTTATTTTTTAAAATTAGTAATAGACTTAATAACTAATTTTAATAGCCAAGATATTTTTAGAATATTGGTGCTTACCGGTGCGATTTTTATTTCTGAACAATTAGGATCGTTAATTAGAGCATATAGTGATAAAATGTCGTACAATGTACTAGCAAATGTTGAAAATTATTTATCTGTTAGAGCACAGGAGAAAATGGTTAATCTGAGCTTAGCATATCACGAGCGAGAAAATACCGGAAGCAAAATATCAAAAATTCAAAGAGGGATATATGGAGTATTAGACCTACTTTCGAATTTTATATGGGAAATTGCTCCAACAATATTTAAGGTTGTGATAACATCAATCGTATTATTTATAACTGATTATAGATTTGGATTGGTTTTTATATTTTTTGTCCCAATTTTTTTATATGTGTCTTATAAATATAATTTAAGAGTTTCACCAATGCGCAAGAAGCGTTATGATGCATATGAAAAATCAGCTGGCATGATGGCACAATCAATTATTAATATTAATACAGTAAAATCATTTGCCAAAGAAGATTTTGAAATATTGAATTTTAAGAAAAATGCTAATAAAATAACTAAAAATGCTCTTTATGAGTATGCGTTAAAAGTAAAATATGCTATTGGAAGAAATTTGATTGTCGATTTAGGTAAGGGCTTTGTTCTTTTATTTGGAGTATATTTAATAGCTAACAATGATATATCTGTTGGAACTTTCGTGTTTGTTTTCACAGTTTCCGACAAGGCGCTTCTTTCGCTTTATAGTATTTCAAGGTTGTATGACCGCGTTATGGAAAGCTCTGAGGGGATTTTGCGTTTAAGTACTTTATTTAGCGAAAAAATAGAAATTGAGAGTAAACATGGTGGAAAAAAAGTAAAAAAGTTAAAAGGATATATTGAATTTAAAAATGTTGAGTTTTCCTATGATGAAACCGGCGCAAGAGCACTACATAATGCAAGTATTAATATTGACGCCGGTGCTATGGTTGCTTTAATAGGTCCGTCCGGAGGAGGAAAGACAACTATGGCTAGGATGATTTATAGGCATTATGACCCACAAAAAGGTAAAATTTTACTTGATGGAATAAATTTAAAAGAATACGATTTGTATAGTATGCGTAAGAGAATGGCAATTGTACCCCAAGAAGTTGAAATATTTAATGCAACCATTAAAGAAAATATATCATATGCTTATCCAAAGGCTAGTATAAATTTGGTTAAAAAATCTGCCATGGTGGCTAATGCTCATGAATTTATTAGCTCTATAGAAAATGGTTATAGCGCAATCGTGGGTGAGCGTGGGGTTAAGTTATCAGGTGGTCAGAGGCAGAGAATAGGCATTGCTAGAGCTATTTTATCTAACCCGGATATTTTAGTTTTTGATGAGGCTACTAGCAATCTTGATTCAGAGAGTGAGAATTTGATTCAGAGTGCACTAGAGAAAATTAGCAAAAATAGAACCACTATTGTTATTGCTCACAGGTTAAGTACTGTCGAAAAGGCAGATAAAATTATTGTTTTAAAAAAAGGGCGCATTGTTGAAGTAGGAACTCATTCAGGCTTAGCCAAGAAAAAAGCCGGTTTATATAGAGAGCTTTTGAATTTACAACGAATAGGAGAAATCGAATAATTAATATAAGCTACATTAATACTTGTTTTTATAAGTAATAGAATCTATTATTATAAATATATTGCGTTAAATAAAATGATTTATGGCAATAAGTAAAGCTCGAAACATAAAATTTTCAAATAAAATACTAATAATTATAACTAGGTACTTCCCACACCCCTCAGGTCCGGCTGAAGCTATACGGCAGATTACCAATCAAGTTGATACTGTTAAATTTGATTTAATAACCATTAAAGAGGGAAAAGATGAATCTAGATTTGATAGGATTGATAAAGTTAATGTGCATAGATTTGGAATTGGTAATAAAATGATTGATCAGTATTTGCTTGCTTTTTTTGGGCATATATTTGCTAAAAGATTGCATAACGATAGACAGTATTCAGCTATTTGGGGTGTTGGGTCTGATTACGGATCATCTGCTGCCGCTTCGTTTAAGCTTAAGAACCCTGATGTTCCATTTTTATTAACTCTTCAAAATGAAGATGATCCAAAATATTTAAGAAAAAAAATTGGTTTGTTTGATCCTTGGTTTAGAAGAATGTTTGCTTCAGCTGATAGAATTCAATGTGTAAATGAAGCTTTAGAAGAGTGGGCTAGGCGAATGGGCACAACATGCGAGATCGATGTTGTTCCAAACGGAATAAATTTTGACCAATTTTATAAAGGTAAATTAAGAGAATTTTATATTGATGACTTAAAGGGTAGACTTGGAATTACTCCAAAAGAAAAGGTTGTAATTACCTCAAGGTTTCCAAATGTTCGTTGGACTAAAAATTTAATTAAAGCAATAGCATTATTAAAGGATATGGATGGATTAAAAATAAAATTGTTAGTGCATGCACACGGATATATAAAATGGATTTTGAAAAGAGAGGCTAAAAAAAGAGGTGTATTAAAACAAGTTTTGTTTTTAAGTAAAATTGAACATGATGAAATGCCAAATTATTTATGGATAAGTGATTGTTTTATGGCTGCTTCAAAGGTAATTCTGCCAAACACTGCACTTCTTGAGGTAATGGCAGCTAAAGTTCCGATATTAAGCGTAAGGGGATCTATTATGCCGGATTTTTTTATTGATAGGAAAACCGGTCTTTATTATAATCCAAATGAATCGCTTAGTATTGCCGAAAAAATTAGATTTATATTTGATGAGACAGAAATTAGAAACCACGTAATTTTGAATGGAGAGAAAGTGGCAAGAGATCAATTTAGTTATGAGAATATTAAAATTGAAATAGATAATATTTTTGATAAAATGTTTGATTTATCAAAAAAAGAAAAGTAGTATGAAAAGTATAGCAATTATGAACACAATAGAAAAAATTAAAATTGAGTTGGATAATATTAGACCGGCTCTGCAATCAGATGGTGGTGATTTAAAATTTGTGAAGTTTAAAGATGGGGTACTTGAAGTTGAATTAATGGGTGCTTGTGTGGGTTGTCCTATGTCGCAAATTACGTTAAAAGACGGAATTGAAACTCAAATAAAAGAAAAAATACCAGAGGTTAAAGAAGTTATTGCCTCTTAATTAAAATAAAAAATAGGCTAACAAACAAGTTAATAAAAAGTTGTTTTTTTATGTTTATAAAAAATAAAAATATATATTTAGATTATGCAGCAACTACTCCTGTTTCTCCGGATGTATTTAAGGCAGTAAATAATTGCTATGAAAATATTTTTGGAAATCCATCTTCTCAGCATGCACATGGGCAAGAAGCTTTGGCATTAGCGGATGAAGCTAGAGAGAGAGTTCAGAAATTTTTTAATTGTGCTAGTGATCAGGTTGTTTTTACTAGCGGTGCAACAGAGGCAAATAATCTATGTTTGCGAGGTGTTTTTAAAAGAGCTCAAAAAAATGGTATAGCAAAGCCGCATTTTATAACCTCGGCTATTGAACACCCTTCAGTTCTTGAGGTTTTTTATGAGTTAGAAGAAGAGGGTGCTTTAGTTGATGTAATAAGTGTTGATCAAGTGGGGCAGGTTAATCCGGATGATATAAAAGCAAGAATTAATAATAATACTGTGTTAGTAAGTCTTATGTATGTGAATAACGAAATAGGTGTAATTCAACCAATTAGAGAAGTTGGGAAAATAGTAAAAAAAGTTAATGATAATAGGCTTAAGCATTGGAAGCAATTAAAAGTTAATGAACGCGCAAGAAAGCCAAATAGAATATTTTTTCATAGTGATGCTACTCAGGCTGTGCAGTTTTTAAATTGTGATATTGAGTGGAATTATATAGATATGTTAACATGCTCAGCACATAAAATATATGGACCAAAAGGGGTTGGGGTGTTAATAGCAAAGAATGATGCGTTTATATTGCCTTTAATTGTCGGCGGTGGTCAGGAAAGAGGTTTAAGAGCCGGTACATTAAACGTACCGGCAATTGTCGGTTTAGGAAAATCCTTAGAGTTATTGTCAGAAAAAGAAAAAAAGAAAGTTGCTGAACGTATTAGAGTTTATAGGGAGGTCTTAATAAATGAGATTAAAAAATTAGTAAAGGGTGTAAAGATAAACAATGAATTCAGTTGTTCTGTTCCTTCTTTTTTAAATCTTGCAATAAAAGGTATTGATGCTGAGAGCTTAGCTATAGCACTTGATATGGCCGGAGTCTCAATTTCTGTTGGGTCGGCTTGCACTTCGCATAAAGTGAAAGAATCAAGTGTTTTAAAATCAATTGGGCTTAAAAAAGATGAAATTAGCTCTTCATTTAGAGTAAGTCTTGGAAAACACACAAAGAAAAATGAATTAATGAAGTTCGCAGTTATTTTAAATGAGGTTGTATTAAAGATTAGAGGATGATAATGCTATTTCCAATTAACCATGAGGATGGCATAAATTTTGATTAATTGCTTTTATTAGTAATTTATTGGAAAGCCTTGGGTGTCTTAGGGTTTGCCTAGTGACATTATTTACTGAAAGTATTTTTATATCGTCCTTTGGGCTGGATTGAAATAAGATTAAGTTTAATAAATATGAAAGGTTTTTAGGGCAAATTTTTGAATTTATTAGTTTTGATATTGCGCTAGTAATATTTTTTGATGAGATTGAGAGTGTTATAGAGGATCCGCGATTACATAGGCTTATTGCTTGCTTAATTGTTTTTATGTTTGGGTTGTTTAAAGCAATAATATTCGGTCTGCTTGTCCAAATTGCTTCAAACTTATTATTGTTGCAATATTTATTAAACAATACTTGATGTATTCCATCAATGTAGTTTAGTGGTGATCTGTCAAATAGATAGATATTTGAATTTAGATTATTAAGTGTCTTAAGAAGGCTATATAGTATTGTTGATGCACAAGTATAATTTGGGCTTATTATGAAGCTAATTGTACCTTGTTTTGATAAGTTTAGATTGCGAGTATTTATTGTGTTATTGATTGAATTTATATGGCTTGTAAGTTCTTTTATTGATGGTTCTTTTGAGATTTTAATAAATGCACGAATTCCGTTTATTTTATTATATTCTTCATAATTTAATGTGTATGTGATTTTGTTGCAAGAGTAATGTTTAATTTTACTAACTAAACAAAGTCCCTCCAAGATGGAGGATTGTTGATTATTATTTAATTCTAGTGTTTCGTTTTCTGTTGCGTTTATGAATTTGACTTCGTTTTGGTTATTACAAATATCTAGATCAATCGTATGCGCTAGTGAAAAAATTGCGTAATCAATTATTTTATCTAATATGTAGTTTATTTGCATATTTTAATTATATTATAGCAAAGCGAATAAAATCATGGTAGATTATTAATATGCTGATAAATAATAATTATTTTAGTATATTTATTTCAAATTTGTTTTATTTTGCAAAACTTTTTTTAGAATCCACGTATATGAGATTCTTTATATATTTGGGAGTATTGAGTAACGTTATGTGCTGGTTTGCAGCATATTATATATACACTAGACTTGAAAATGATCTCGTAATTTTGCATTATAATGTAGATTTTGGGTTAGATTCTATTGGGCCGGCAATAAAAATTTTTAATTATCCGTTAGTAGGATTTAGTATTATTATTTTTAATATACTTCTTTATATTGTTTTAGGAAATAGAAGTATGTTTATGGTATTTTTTTTAATTGGAGTTGCAGATTTGGTGAATATTATTATGTTAATGGTGCTAAGTTCTATTTATTTAATTAATATTAGTTAATATGTTAGATTTTTATATCATTAAAATATTGTTTTTAACTACATTGTCTTTTATGTTTACAGTTATGTGGACTCCTTTGATGACACATTTTTTGTATAAATATAAAGTTGGTAAGCAGATACGGGACACTGGTAAGACACCGATTTTTTCAAAAATTCATGCCAAGAAAGAGGGTACCCCAACTATGGGAGGCGTGCTTGTCTGGGGAACAGTTTTAGTCTTTAGTTTACTTTTTTATTTTTTACCTAAAATATTTGAGAGTGAGTATATTAATCAGCTTAATTTTTTATCTCGTTCTGAAACTCTTTTGCCATTAGGGGTTTTAATAGCTACAGCTATTGTTGGACTGGTAGATGATTGGGTAGATGTTCGAGGTAATAAGAAGGGCGGTCTTACTATTGTTCATAGATTATATGTATATACATTAATTGCTGCAATTGGGGCTTGGTGGTTTTATTTTAAGTTGGATTGGGATTTATTTCATGTTCCTTTTTTTGGAAATTTTGAACTAGGTTGGTGGTATATTTTGGTTTTTGTATTTGTGATTGTGGCTAGCGCTTTCTCAGTTAATGAAACAGATGGTCTAGATGGGTTAGCCGGTGGTGCTTTACTTACCTCTTACAGCGCATATGGTATAATTGCATTTTCTCTTGGGAAATATGATTTAGCTGCATTTTGTGGTGTATTAGTGGGCGCTCTTCTTGCTTTTTTGTGGTTTAATATTAACCCGGCACGTTTTTTTATGGGTGATACAGGTGCTATGAGCATGGGGATAACTTTGGGTGTTATATCGATGTTAACTAATAGTGCATTAATTCTGCCAATTATTGGGTTTGTTTTTGTTCTCGAATCGTTATCGGTAATTATTCAGGTTTTATCAAAAAAAATAAGAAAAGGTAAAAAGGTTTTTTTATCAGCGCCTATTCATCATCATTTTGAAGCTGCCGGATGGAGTGAGCCTAAGATTGTGATGAGATTTTGGATTATATCAGCTGTGAGTGCCGGACTAGGATTGGCTATATTTTTATTAGACATGACACTATAATCAAATTTTTTTGTAAAAAATTGGTTAAGCATGGACCAATTTTTTTTGTTGTAATGAGTTAACAAATATTGACTTTGGGTGTAAGGTTAAAGTAAGATAAAAAATTACTAAATAAAAAATGAAATTTATTATTTTGCATTAGATTATGTATTTTGAATTTATACTACTGTGTTTATAAAAAGAATAGGTATTGACCTTGGTACAACTTATACATTAGTGCATTTGCCAAAAAGAGGAATTGTTGTTAATGAGCCTAGTATTGTTGCTGTTTCAACTGTTGATAAAAAAATATTGGCAGTTGGGAATGAGTCTCGTGAAATGATTGGTAGAACTCCAGACTCTATAATTGCCTTAAAGCCTCTTAAAGATGGTGTAATAGCAGATTATAGGGCAACAGAAGCAATGATGAGGTATTTTATTAACAAGGCGGTTGGTGGTGTTAGATTGTTTAGACCTGAAGTTATGGTAGCAGTTCCTGCGGGTATATCATCTACTGAAAGAAGAGCAGTAATAGACGCTACAATTGCAGCGGGAGCTAAGGCTGCCTATATAATAAAAGAGCCGGTAGCAGCAGCAATTGGTGCTGATATTCCCATTGGATCGCCTTCCGGTCATATGGTAATAGATATTGGAGGAGGTACGGCAGAAACAGCTATAATTTCACTTGGTGGTATTGTTGTGGCCGAATCTGTTAGAGTTGGTGGCAATAAGTTTGATAGTGCGATTGTTGAATATATTAGGCGTAAATATAATTTAGCTATTGGAGATCGAACAGCAGAAGAAATAAAGATAAAAATTGGTTCTGCACTTTATTTAGAAAATAAGTTGAGCATGGAGGTTAAGGGCCGTGATTTAATAACAGGATTACCAAGAACAATAATTGTAAGTAGTGATGATATAACTGATGCATTGCAAAATGAATTAGAAGAAGTGGTTCAGGCTGCTAAAGATATATTGCACAAAACTCCACCTGAACTTGCTGCAGATATTATGGATAAAGGCATGGTTTTAACCGGAGGCAGTTCGCAGCTAAGGAATATTGACCAGTTGCTTGTTAGAACTACAGGCGTTCCGGCTTATATAGCAGATGATAGTGGTTTATGTGTTGCTAAAGGAACAGGTGTTGCATTAAATAATTTAGATTCGTATAAAAGGAGTATATTTGCAACTAAATAATGAGTTTATGAGTATAACTACTGTTTTGCGTAATGGTTTTTATTTATTTTATTTCTAAATTTTATGATTATTGCAATTGATGCCAGTAGAGCAAATCGTAGTCATAAGAGTGGCACAGAGTGGTATTCTTACTATTTGATTAGATGGTTTGCTCGTATAGATAAGCATAATCAGTATTTATTATATTCTGATACACCATTAAGAGATGGTTTAGCTGATTTAACAACTGAGCAAGATTTTCAGTATAATTATAAGAATGAGCCTTATTTTGATAAGGATGGTTATCAAATTATAAAAAGTCCATACAATAATGTGCGTGCTAAGATTTTAAATTGGCCTTTTAAATATTTATGGACTCAAGGTCGTTTATCCATTGAAATGATTTTTAATAAACCGGATGTGCTTTTTGTGCCGGCCCATACATTACCATTTATTCATCCTGAAAAATCGATAGCAACAATACATGATATTGGCTTTGCTCATAATGCAAAAATATATGATTGCTGTAAAGAAATTGGTCCTGATAGTCGCGTTTACAAAAAAATACTTAATGCTTTTATAAAATTATTTACACTTGGAAAGTGTGGTGTTTCTTCTGTTGAGTATTTGGATTGGTCTACACGTTTTGGTTTAAATAAAACTAGTAAAGTAATAACAATTTCAAATTTTTCATATCATGATATTATAAATGTTTATGGTGAGAAATACAAAAATAAAATAAAAGTAATATATAACGGCTTTAATGCGGGTATGTATAAGAAAGTTCATAATAAGAAAAAAGTCGAGGAAGTATTGAGTAAATTTAATATTGATGAAGATTACATATTTTATATTGGCAGATTAGAAAAAAAGAAAAATATCGAAATTTTGATTAAAGCTTTTGCAAAATTTAGAGACAAGAATAAAAATATTAAACATAAGCTGGTGTTATCCGGCGATGCTGGGTTTGGGTATAGTGATATTAACTATTTGATTAGTGAAAGAGATATTGAAGATGAAGTAATTATGACCGGTTGGGTAGATGAGGCAGATGTTCCATGTTTGTATAATGGTGCATCTGTTTTTATTTTTCCAAGTAATTATGAGGGTTTTGGAATTCCATTGTTAGAATCAATGGCCTGTGGTGTACCGGTTGCTGCAGCACGATCAACTAGTATACCCGAGATAGCTGGCAAGGCTGCGTTATTTTTTGATTCTTCGGATCAAGGGGCAATAATTAATGCATTAGAAAAAATAATTTTAAATGAAAAAGTAAGAAAAGATTTAATTAAAAAAGGATTTACTCGATCAAATCAGTTTAGTTGGGAAAAATGCGCTAGAGAAACATTGAATGAGTTAGTAAATTAGCGCATAGTGGTGCTAAAGATAGTGAGTATTTATAATGCAATTGCTTGTGATTAACCTAAATGTATAATAAAATTAAGATGTTATGATGATTAAGATAACATCTTTTTTAATATTTGTATTGCCGATTGTTATTGGTAATTTTTTTGTATCTTCAAAAGTTGCGCAAGCTAGTGTTAATGCTTTAAATCAAGAAGTATTAATAAAATATAAAAATAAAGAAAAGGTAGAGCTTAGGTTTTTAAAAGAAGGTCAAGATCAGGATAAGTATATAAAAATGCTATTAAAAGATAAAAATATAGAATATGTTGAGCCAAATTTTGTTTATAAACAAGCGATTATTCCTTCTGATACTTATTATGATAAGCAATGGTATTTTAAGAAAATAAAAGCATTTGAGGCTTGGGATGTTGTAAAAGAAAGCAAGGATATTGTTATTGCTGTGCTTGACTCCGGTGTTCAAATTGATCATCCGGATTTAAAAGATAATATATGGCGTAATATAAAAGAGGCTAAAAATGACATTGATGATGATAAAAACGGGTATATTGATGATGTCTATGGGTGGGATTTTATAAATAAAACCGGTGATCCCGGACCAAAATTTAATAAAGGTTTTAATGAAGCAGGAGTAATGCATGGTACTATTGTTGCAGGAATTGCTGCTGCACGCGGAAATAATGCGCTTGGAGTGTCCGGTGTTACTTGGAGGGCTAAGTTAATGTCTCTAAAAGTTTTGGACGATAATGGCGAGGGTCGTACAGATAAGGTTGTGGAAGCTATTGATTACGCAATTAAGCATGATGTTGATATAATTAATTTAAGTTTTGTAGGATTTGGTAATTCAAAAAGTTTAGAGCACGCAATTGAAAGGGCCCACAATGCCGGTATTATTATTGTTGCCGCAGCCGGCAATGACCAAGGTCAGGGTGATGGGTATTTTTTAGATGATACACCAATGTACCCAGCTTGCCATGATGGACCTATTGGTGAGAATTGGGTAATTGGGGTTGCGGCAACTGATGCGCTAGATCAGAAAACCGCATTTTCAAGTTATGGCTTTAGATGTGTTGATATTGCTGCTCCAGGCGTAAGTATTTTTACAACAAGTATATATGCACCCTTAAAGCACTATGAAAAAGAACCGTTTAATCAGTATTATCAAGGATATTGGTCTGGTACTTCAATGGCAGTGCCAATGGTAACAGGAGCTGTTGCTTTAATTAAGGCTGTTAACCCATCTCTTGATAAGCATGGTATTTACAATGTTCTTTTTGAAAAGTCAGATAATATTAGTCGTTTGAATCAGAAATATTTAGGTCGTTTGGGTAATGGAAGGTTAAATATCGGAGCCTCTGTTAAGTATGCTTCTTATTTGCTTCAGTCTCAAAAGCAAAAAATTATTGTTGTGCCAAATAAAAATAGTAGTGCCATGATTCGATTTTTTGAAAAAAGCGGTGAAAAAGTAAATGAATTTATGCTTTTTGATAAAAAGTTTTTAGGTGGAGCTAATTTAGCTAGTTGTGATCTTGATGGTGATGGTAGTTCAGAAATTTTGGCCGGTGCTGGTAATGGTGGTGGACCACAAGTAAGAGTATTTAACTCGCAAGGTGAATTAAAGATGCAATTTTTTGCGTTTGATTTAAATTTTTTAGGAGGGGTAGATGTTGATTGCGGTGATTTAAATAATGATGGTTTTGTTGAAATTATTGTTGGAGCTGGCAATGGAGGTGGTCCGCATGTTAGAATATTTGATATAGATGGAAAATTGCGAGGAAGTTTTTTTGCATATGACCCAAGATTTAGAGGTGGAGTCAATGTGAGTGTCGGTGATATTGATGGAGATGGAAATGATGAGATTGTTACAGGAGCGGGTGTGAAGGGGGGTCCTCATGTGAGAATATTTAATGGACATGGAAAAGTCACCGGTCATTTTTTTGCCTTTGATAAAAAATTCAGGGATGGTGTTAATGTAGCTATAGCAAAGTTTAATGGATTTGCATCCGGTAAAAAAGAAAAGATTGTGGTATCACAAGTCTATGGAGGCGATCCAATGGTTAAAATTTTTAATAATCATGGTAAAGTGCTTCGAGTTTTTTATGCTTATGACAAAAAGTTTAGAGGAGGCGTAAATATAGCTACTGGAGATATTGATAAAGATGGATATGATGAGGTTGTTACCGGAGCTGGATTTGGTGGCGCACCTCATGTGAGAATATTTGAATACAATGGTAAATTTATTAATTCATTTTATGCATTTGAAAAAGATTTTAGTGGAGGCGTTGCTGTTGGAGTAGTAAATACAAATTAATATTCTTAATAAGAAGTTGTTTTTAATAGTACATTATTAGGAGTAATTATAAAATATAAGTTAATTAATTTATAAAATATGCCAAAGCAAGTAATATTTGACAGAAAAAATGTTTTAGTTACAGGTGGTTCCGGATTTATTGGATCGCATTTGTGCGATGAACTAATAAAAACATGTAAAGTGATTTGTGTTGATAATTTTTCAACCGGTCTTGAGAGGAATATTGATCATTTACTTGCTAATCCAAATTTTGCATTTGTAAAGCATGACATATCTGAAAAAATAGAATTAAAAAAATTACCAGGTTTGCAAAAATTTAAAATTGATTTTCAAGGCATACAAGAAATATATAATTTGGCCTGCCCAACCTCGCCAATAAATTTTCAAAAAAATATTGAAAATACTTTAATGGCAAATTCTATAGGTGTTAAAAATATTCTTGATTTATCATTAGAATATAAAGCAAAAATTATGCATTTTTCTTCTTCTGTTGTGTATGGTCCAAGAAGGGCTGATAACAAGAAAATTTCGGAAAAAGATCAAGGAAAAGTAGATCAACTCTCAGAAAGAAGTTCTTATGATGAAGGAAAGCGTTTTGCTGAGACGCTAGTTATGAATTATAAAAGAATGTATGATCTTGATACAAAAATAATTAGAGTGTTTAGAACATATGGTCCTAGAATGAAGCTAGATGATGGACAGATGATACCTGATTTTATTAATAATGCTTTGGATGGTAAAGATTTAATTGCAATTGGCAATAAGGAGTTTAAGACATCTGCTTGTTATGTGGATGATGTTGTTGATGCTGCCATTAAATTAATGGATTTGGAAGTTAATGAACCAATAAATATTGGATCAGATGTTGATGTTAATATTGTTGATTTAGCAAATAAAGTAATTTCTTTAACAGCGTCAAAATCAAAGATTGTATTTTCTTCGTCTATGTTATTTATGACTCCTTTGCCCTTGCCTGATATAAATTTGGCTGCTAAGTTAATTGGTTGGATTCCTGTAGTAACTTTAGAAAATGGTTTAAAGAAAACAATACATGATCTGATGGCGTCTAAAGGCCTGAAAAGCGTAAAAGATATTTTGTAGTTTTTTATAACTTAAAAATAAAAAACCAGCTATTTTGCTGGATAGATATTGTTTGAACTATAATGTTGTGGTTTGTTGTTGGAAAATATTTCTATTGAGACCTGAGTGACATTAGGTAGCTCACAATAAAGTACGAAAGATTAAACGCTGCCATAAAGGCAAATGTTGCAACCAGTACTGCAGAAAAATCTAATTTTGTGTCTGCAGTTTCGTTTACGTAAATCATTATTAGACTCTCTCCAAGCCCGATAAAAAAACTCATAAAAAATCTTTGTTTTGGGTTTGTTATTATTATTTGGGCTATAATCCATCCAATAATGAGTCCATGATAACTTGCATTTTTTAGGGCAATGTATGGCACGAAAAACGTGTGGATGATTATGAGAGAAAGTAATGCTGGTGGTATGACGTGCGAGAAAAAAACACCAATTTGTCCCCATTGTGATTGGGTGGGTATTGTTTTATGTTGAGAAAGTTTTGTTTCAATAAGATTGGACATTGTGATTTTTCTCCACTATTGTAATGTTTAGAATGTTCAGATAATCACTTCTTATTATATATTATATTTTTACAAGAATGTCAATAGTTTTTTGTATAATTCCAGCTTTTAACGAAGAAAAAAATATTGTTCGCGTTGTGCTTGAGGTAGTTAACTATGTTGATTGTGTTGTTGTTGTTAATGATGCTTCTTATGATAAGACTCTTAAAGTATTGAAAAAGGCTAATTTTAGTGATAAAGTTATTTTACTTAGTCATTTGGTAAACAGGGGGCAAGGAGCTGCTCTTGAGACCGGTAATGAATATGCTAGACGCAATGGTGCAAGAGTAGTTGTGCATTTTGATGCAGATGGTCAATTTTTGGCTAGCGAAATTCCGGATTTACTTGAACCGATTATGCGTGGTGAGGCAGAGGTTGTGTTTGGTTCACGATTTTTAGGTAAACAATCACAAATACCTATTCTTAAAAAGAATATACTTTTGCCATTAGGAAGAGTTGTTAATCGTTTATTTGTCGGTAAGAATACTTTAACAGACCCACAAAGTGGATTTAGAGTGTTATCATTTAAAGTATTAAGTGAGCTTAGAATAGAACAAGATAGAATGGCCCATTGCACGGAAATAATAGATGCGACGCTAAAAGCGGGGTATAAGACAGTTGAAATCCCTATTAAAGTTATTTATAACAAGTTTGGTCAAAAATTTGGTGGAGGGGTTAATATTTTAAAGGATTTGATTTTAAAAAAGATTCTTTATTAAAATGTTTCAACAAATAATAGCATTAATTGTAATAATATTTTTCATTAGTAGGCTTTTTTGGCAGAAAAGTAAGAAAAAGATAAGTCAAAGCGAATTTAACTTTTGGGTATTTTTTTGGGTAGTTGGTGCCTTATCTATAGTTAATATTAAAAAAATTGACGTTATAGTGGCAAATCTTGGTTTTTCTGCTACAGGAATTGATGTACTCTTATATTTAGCTGTAATTTTGCTTTATTATTTAGTTTTACGTTTGCGTTTGCGTGAGGAGCGAATGGAAAAAAATATTACCAAGTTAACTAGAGAGATTTCATTAAAGGAATATGAAAACAAAAATAGTTCATCTAGTATGTAGCTTTCCTCCTTATCAAGGTGGAATGGGTAATAGTACGTATGAGATAGTTAGAAATATGAATTTAGAAAATGGTGCAGAAGTTTGTGTAATTACGCCAATGTACAACAAAAATATTGATCAGGTAAATTCAGGGGTTAACACTGTTTGGGTTAAGCCTTTTTTCTCAATCGGTAATGCTGCTTTTTTACCTCAACTTGTTTTAGAATTAAGAAAATATGATATTATTCATCTGCATTATCCGTTTTATGGCGCTGAGGAATTTGTGCTTTTAGCTAAAATTTTATACGGAAATAAATTTCGTCTATTTATTCATTATCATATGGATGCTACCGCTAAGGGGTTGAAAGGCTTGATATTTAGAGTGTATCAGAAAATTTGCTTACCGCTTATTTTAAAAAAAAGCGAAAAAGTTTCTTGTGCTTCTAAGAGTTATATAGAAAAGTCATTAATAAAAAAGTATTTTAATAAAAATAAAGAAAAATTTTACGAAATACCATTTGGAGTAAGTTCAGATAAATTTAAGGTCAAGTTAAATAAAAAAGAGCCTAAAAGGCAAATAAAAAAAGTGCTTTTTGTTGGCGGGCTTGATAGAGCGCATTATTTTAAAGGTTTAGACGTGCTAATAGAGGTGTTTTCAAAATTAAATAATGCTAATGCAAGGTTATTAATAGTAGGTGATGGAGACTTAAGGGATAATTATGAAAAGAAGGTTTGTAGTAAAGGTTTATCTAAAAAAGTAGAATTTTTGGGAAAAATAGATAATAATAAGTTGCCAGAAATCTATAGTGAGTGTGATGTATTTATTCTTCCATCTATTAATAGGTGTGAGGCTTTTGGTTTGGTTTTACTCGAAGCTATGGCATCTGGCTTACCGGTGATTGCTTCTCGCTTACCGGGAGTTGATAGTGTGTTTATGGATGGAGTAGAAGGCCATTATGTTGAGCCTAATAATGTGCAAGATTTAAAATATACAATAGAGAAAATATTAAATAATGACACGTTAGCAAAAAAAATGGGTGAAAATGGGCGAATGTTAGTGGAGAAGAAGTATAGCTGGGAAAAAGTGAGTAAGAAGTTTATAGAGCTATATTAGCGTGTTTTTATTCTAAATTATTTTATATTCAATTGCTAAAATAATTTTTTTTAATTAATTTAGTAATTGAGTATATAAGATAGTAAGTCGATGCGCTAAATATATTTTGAATATATGAAAATATGCTTAATAAATAATTTACTAGAACCTTATGTTCGAGGAGGTGCTGAAAAAGTTTTAATGAATTATTCTCAAAATTTTGAAAAAGCCGGGCATAAGGTTTTTTTTATTAGCACTAAGCCCGGAAATGGTAATAAGGTAAATAATAAAGAAAAAATGTATTATCTAAAAAGTCAGTACTATGATTTAAAAAATGTAAATAAGGTATTTAGAGTTTTTTGGCACATATTTAATATTTTTAATTTTATTTCTTATTTTCATCTTAAAAAAATATTTAAAAAAGAAAAACCGGATTTAGTAATGACTCATAATTTAATGGGCATTGGTTACCTATCTACTGTATTATTTAGACAGTTAAGGATTAATCATGTGCATGTTCTTCATGATATTCAATTAATTCATCCTTCGGGGTTAATTTATGTTGGCAAAGAAGATATTGTTAATGGCGTATTTGCTAAAATTTATCAAAAAATTAATATATTATTATTTTCTTCTCCCAAAGTAATTATTTCTCCTTCAAAATGGCTATTAGACAAACATTTAAATAAAGGATTTTTTTCAAAATCTAAAACTAAAGTTGTGCGAAATCCTATTAGGTTTAATATTGGGATAAAACAGATTGAGCGTAAAAAAAATCGTATTTTGTATATTGGACAAATAGAAAAGCACAAAGGAGTGTTTAATTTAGTAAAAGCTTTTAGTTTAATAGAAGATAAAAATTTAGAATTAATTATTGCCGGAGATGGCACAAAAAAAGAAATATTAGTAGAGTTGATTAAGAAAGATAATCGAATAACATATTTGGGTAAAGTGAATTCTAAAAAAGCTAGAGAGTTAATGCAAAGTAGTGCGTTTCTAGTGGTACCTTCAATTTGCTATGAAAATTCACCAAGCGTAATTTATGAAGCGTATCACGTTAAATTACCGGTAATAGCCTCGAATAAAGGTGGTATTTCTGAATTAATTAGTTCAGAATTTTTATTTGAACCAAATGATATAAAAGAAATTTCTAATAAAGTTAAAAAGGTTTTGAGCATGACTAATATTGATCTGGGTAGTAATTTTAAATTATATAAAAAAGAATTTTTAATATCATCTGACTTTTTTAAAAAATATATAATAATGTGAATAAGGTGAGTTTCGTTAACCTTAAATATTTGGGAGTGCCTAAAGGGATGTCGCCAAACTCGCTTCACCCATAAATTGTTAATTTTGGCTAAATTTTTTTCAAATTTTTTTGGCTTACCTTAGGGTAGGCCTCAAAAATTATTCAAAAAATTTATCTTAAAATTTCCAAATTTATGAATTAAAGCGAGTTTGGCGACAGTCCCCTAAAGTAGAGTTTGTGAAATTTTAAATTGCTCCGGTTAATATAGCGGGGTTTTTTTATATTTAAAAACTATTACATCATTGTTCCCAAATGTTTTATAAAAATCTGCTTCAAGCTTTGCCTCGTTAGCAATTTTATCAAATGCCCACCAATATTTATTAAGCACAAAATACCCTAAATTAACATTAGCTAATGTCATGGCTTTTTTGATTGTAGTTTTGCTTGGTTCTTTGTATACCATGTCTAAATAGTATTCGTATAATTTTCCTCCTGTTGGTATAGGATAGTAGAATAATTGCTCTTTGTTGTTTATTTTGTAATATTTATAGAATCCATATTCATGTAAACTAGCGGCACTTACTTGTTGATTTGCCAAGACAATAAAGTCTTTTCCTTTTGAATTTTTGTAAATCCAATTTACAGCATCAATATCATATTGACTAGTTGAGTAACCACGTGAATTATGGTAATTATCGCGTCTTGGGTAAGAAATATAAAGCGATGCAGTTACTAGCATTGCTAAAAAAAGAATAAAAGTGAGTTTTATAAAAAGATCTTCTTTGAATATTTTGTTAATTATCCGGGTTATGGCTAAAAGTAAATAAGGCAAAAGAAAAAAGCTTGATATTAGTAGAATTCTTGATGCATAATTTGACCTTTCATAATTTATTAAAAAGCTAAAATCAAGACTACTAACCAGCAGATAGGATCCAAATAATATTATTGAAAAATTTAAATATAATTTTGGAATATTGTATTTTTTTTGTTTGCTAATGGTTATTCCAAATATTGCCAATAATACAATGAGCCAAGGAATAATGCTAGAAAAAAAATAAACAAAATTTAAAATAGGCCCCTCTTTATAAGGAAAATTTATGCTAGTAAATGTATTTTTAAGATTTTGGAGTGCTGCCGATACATTAATAGAAAGTGGGGTGGCACTATTGTTTAAATAAAAAAGAGTAGGCAATGATATAAGAAGAAGTAAGTAAGAAGCGTAACTAACAATTTTTTTGTCTTTAGTTGCTTTATTATAAAGTAGTATTACGAATAGTAGAGCCGGTACTCCTGCTATTGGGTGAGTAAGGATGGTGGCGAAAGATAGTAAATAAGCTGTAAGTAAGTCTTTTTTCTTGTTTGTTGCTTGGTGAATTAAGCTGTATATGATAAGCAAGATTAAATATAGATAAGCAAGGCTCTGGGGTGTGGTAAAAGTAAAATAACTAAAAGGCAAACTTAATAAGGCTAGAATAATTAAGTTATGTTTAGATAAATTTAGTAAATTAGTTAGTTTAAGTAAGCTGATTGGAATAAAAAAGGCAGCAAGAATTGGTACAAGAGATTTATTAATAAAATTTAAACTAAAAGGGCTAAGTTTAAAAATAAAAATTTCAAGAGCGTATGCTCCAATGTAATACGGAGATTTTGGGTCTATTTGACCATTTTTTAAAATAGTGCTAACTGCTGCTTCATGAATAAAAGGATCAAATCCATAATTAATTTTATAGACGAGTGCATTAATGGAAAAACAAAATAGATAAATTAAAACAAGTAAGCTAATTTGTGTTTTTTTTCGAGTGTAAATTACGGTAATAATAGTGATTATTATAAATATTAAAAAAAATTGATTAGGGAGTATGTCCCAGACTGAAATAATTGAGCTACTTATTTTGTTTGTAAAAATAACAATAAATAAATAAATAAATAATAAAAGTATTGTGAGATATGGTAGGGATTTAATTTTTTTAAAATAATAGATTATAGGGTCTTTAAAAAAAGTTAATATTAGCTTTGTAGGCGTTGAATTATTGCTTAAAATTTTTTGATCAATTATACTATAAGAATAAATAGTTGCAACAAGAGAGACAAAAAATCCTATATTGTTAAGCGAATATATATAGTAAATCAAAGAACCCCATATTGAAATTAAGGATATAAATATTAGAATTTTTTGAATTTGATTATTCATTTATGTTAGACTTTTTTAAAAGATTCAAGAAAAATAAAATTGTATTAAGTAAAGAATTTGAAAATGCTGAAAGAATATTTTGGCATGATAAAATTATGGCGGTTACTGTGCTTCGGCTGATTCCGTGCTCAATTTTACCTAATCATATAACAATTTTTAGAATTATTGCTACGCCCATGGTTGCTATTTTAATGTTTTATGGAAATTATACAATAGGGTTAGCAGCTTTTTTATTTGTAGCATTTACTGATGCTATTGATGGTTCTTTAGCTAGAGTGCGCAATCAGGTGACAGAGTGGGGTAAGGTGTATGATCCTTTAGCTGATAAATTGTTAATTGGAAGTATGGTATTTATAATTGTTCTAAGATATATTGATGTTTTAACTTCACTAATTATAGTAGGTCTTGAGTTCGCGTTTATTTCAGCTGCTTGGGTGAGAAAGCAAGAGGGTAGAAGAATTGAGGCTAATGTTTGGGGTAAAATAAAAATGCTTCTTCAGGTTTTGGGAGTTACTGCACTACTTTTCTCTGTAATATACAATTTAGCAGCGCTTCTTCCTTTTGCCTCTGGTTTTTTATATTTAGCAATCGCTTTTGCTATTGTTAGTTTATTAACTCATGGTGTTTAAAAATTTGTAAATAGATATTAGTGAAAATTTACACCATTATAGTGCTAAATGGTGGGTGGGTATAGTGCAATATATTGAAAAAATTAGCTGGTTGTAGTAAGATTTATGGTTTATGAAGTGGCTAATTTTTCAAAGGAAAATTAAAAAAAACTGGGAGTTATTAGTTGTAATTTTAATTGCAATTATTTTTTTTGTATCCACTTCTTTTTTTGTATGGAAAATGAATAATGATGGTTTGGTTAAGTGGTTGTCTCCTGACGAAAACGCAAATTATTTTTTTACACAATTATTTTATAAAACCGGATCTTTAGTGACATACGACTCTTTAAATATAAATGTGCAAGATATTGTACACCCTAGGAGTTTTCGTTCTGACTTAGGTGAATTAAAACCAGTAAGCTTTTTAGGTATTATATTAATTTATGGTTTTTTTGCTAAAATTTATGGCACTCAAATAATTCCATATTTAACGCCAATTATTGGAGCTATTGGAGTTATTTTTTATTATTTATTTATTAAAAAAATTTTTACTAAAAAAATAGCGTTTATTTCAAGTTTGTTTTTAGCATTTTTCCCTGTATATGTGTATTATAGTGCGCGTAGTATGTTTCATAATATTCTTTTTAGTGTGTTATTTATTATTGGGTCGTATTTTTTATCTCAGTTTTATGAAAAAAAATATGAGTTCTTAGAAAAAAATAGTATTTTAAAAAGTTTCCTATCATATCGATTTCATGATATTAATCAGCTTGCAATATGCGCATTAGCTGGAGTTTTTTTTGGTTTAGCATTGTTTGTCCGTACTTCAGAGTTAATATGGATTGGCCCGCTTTTGATATGTATTTGGTTTATGAATTTTAGGACTATTAGATTAACTCATTTGGTTGTGTTTATTTTGTTCTTATTGCTTGGTTATTCACCTGCTTTTTATTTTAACCAAATATTGTATGGTTCAATTTGGCTTGGAGGGTATCATGAAATGAATAATTCAATAGTGGATATGGTCAGTGCTAGTGAAAAAATAGCAGGTGCTAATTTTTTTAGTCGCGAAAAATTAACTAATGCATTAGAAGTATTAAAGAAAAATATATTTTATTTTGGATTTAAGTCATTTGAGTCTTGGCAGCAATTTATAAATTATTTTATGATTATGTTTTTTTGGATATTTTGGCCGGCTGTTTTTGGGTTTTCTAGATTAGTAGAAACATGGAAAGAACAACCAAATAAGATTAAAAAATATATTGTTTCTTATTTTATTTTACTACCTATTTTGATGTTTTATTACGGAAGTTGGAAGTTTAATGATAATCCTGATTTAAGTAGTGTAACAATAGGTAATTCTTATACAAGATATTGGTTACCAATATATATGGGTGCCTTTCCTTTTGTGGCTATCTTTTATATTAAAATATCAGAAACTTTTGCAAAAAGAAAAGCAGAATTTAGTTCAAATTTGTTTAATATTAAAATTCAAAATAACAGCAATGGTTTTATTGACTCCTTGCATATAATAAGCGCTAACAATGAGAGATTTAAAAAGACAAAAAAGTTTTTTAGGGAAAATATTTTTTCTTTGTTTATGAGAAAAGAATTAATAGTTAATGCAATAATTTCTTTTTTAGTTTTAATAAGCTTATTTGTTAGTGTGCAGTATTTATTATTTGGATCAGAGGAGGGGTTAATAGAAACTTATCATAAGCATAAAATAGCTAAGCA
Organism: uncultured Gammaproteobacteria bacterium; assembly: GCA_964569045.1. Lineage (GTDB taxonomy): Bacteria > Patescibacteriota > Patescibacteriia > Patescibacteriales > BS150m-G62 > BS150m-G62. The sequence goes on from CAZMSR010000001.1 coordinate 125,147, forward strand.
GGATATGTTAAAAATTTTCAAGATAACTCCAAAAAATTCTGTAATTATTACAAGGTATCATGATAAACTTCTTTTTCCTGAACGTCGGGTTATTGTTGGTTTATTTGATGATAATAATATGATAAGAAACTATGCTAAAATAGCCCATACTACGCCTCTTTATTATTACAATTTTACATTACCGCAAAAGGACGTTGAATATTTAAATAATCGACGTCTTGTTGAATTTAATTTAAGTCTTAAAGAAATAGCAACAATTAATGATTTTAGCCTGTATAAAGTTGAGGTAATAAAAAAATAATTTATAAAATTTTAACATTAAATAGTAAGTATCTTTTTTTATGCCCACTTACTATTTAGCACTGTGGTAGTATAAATTTTAACTAATTTTAGTTAAATACGAAGTGTCTTTTAATTATTTTAAATGGTTGTGTATAAAAATAATTTGTAAATTTTCTTCTTATCAAAAACTACTGCATTATAACTAGATAATTAGTGAAGAGATGCATATGTTGTGGGAGTAAGTATTTCTTTTTTTGTTGACAAGTGAATTTTATTATGATAAAAAGATATGATGTTCACATATCGGAAACTCTAAACAATTTATGGTTGCGGAGTTTTGATAGCTATGAATTTTTTAGAGTTTTCAGTTGTTTTTAGATGCCCTTTTAAATTAAATAAGCAGGATCAGTTACTTTTGGGTTGGAGGCTGTGATGAATAATTGCATTAATTTTTTTTTGCTTGCTTTTATTTTTTTTTCAGGTTGCGCTTTTACAACTCCACCGGATCATTTACTTGTTGATCCGGCGCATTCAATTAGTGCGACAAGATTAAGAAAATATGAAAATTTTGGCGTGGATTATGTCACGATATTTAAATTTCCGGCAAATACCGGAATGGTAGCAACAGAGGCTGAGTTTAAGGAATATGATGGAATACCGGTTGTTGAAGGCAATTGGCGAATTTTAGCTTTATTAGATAGTCCTCGATTATATCAAGGCGAGGCATTTTTGGCTCACGAAGCACGCCAAAATCCACTTGACTTTGATTGCAAATATACTCTTATGGCAATATTTCCCGGATATTTGAATAATAGCTTAAAAATTCTTCTTTCCGGTAGAGACTATGATACTTTTTATCGTTTAACAGGTGAAGAAGTGTCATATAATCCTGAACTATTTAACGATAAAAAGTCTGTAAAAGAATATCGAGAATATATTTTTCGTAAATTTGGAATTAGTCTTGGTGAGGCAAAAAAAGTACGCGGCCCATATTATATTGATTGGATAAAAGTTGGCACAAAAGCCTGGGAAGATTTTAAGTCTGAGTTTGTGCGAATTATGCCATTAAAAATAAATGTTGGCCAAGATATGCGGGCAACTAGGTTAAGCGAAGATGATTTTCGTAATCGTTCTAATGAGGAGCCCGGACACACTGTTTCTGGAAGAGTAATGCAAAAAGGCATGCTTTCTGCTTCTGGAATTGCCGTTGGTTTAGCTGGCGGCGGAATTCCATTAATTGCATCAGCAGCTCTTTTGGGTGATACTGTTTCAGCTACAATTGACGATCGTCCTAGTGGGCTATATGCGCAATCATTTGTTGAGCGTGAGAGTTTAGCTACGGGTGCAAACTATTATGAACGCTGGTGTCGGCAACGAAGATTTAAGTAGATTTTCAAGAGGTAAGCACGGTGCTTGCCTAAGCCAAGGTGGACTAGCTCCACAAAACATGATAAAGGATATAGTTATGAAAGCAACAACCAAGAAGGTTCTGAAAAGCGCAGTTTTTGGTTTTATCGCTCTTATGATCTGGTTGCCAAAAGTTGCAATCTCTGATGAGGTTGGTTGCTCGATTATTCAAGGAGTAAGACACAGCTGGGCTTGCGTTAAAGACAAAAAGGTAGTTCCCGTATATAGACTTGTTCCATATCAAGATAGTCAAAACAAGAGTGTAAACTCGCAAGCTAAAGAATATCAGCATTGGCAAGGTACGAGTTGGAGTGATCAGTATCATCAGCAAAACTATCAAAAACAGTTTTTGAATAATGAATCTGATTCGCTGAAAAACTCAGAAAGTACAATGCCAATTAAATACCAGCAAAATCGTAAGAGTTCAAGTATCTTTGAGCAAACTCTACAAGATCAAAGCAAGCGCGAGTCTCGAGGTAAAGAAAATCTTAAAAGTTCCGGTTCATTTGAAGATACGCTTTCAAATGTAGATACTAATGCATATCGTGGTCATGAAGAAAGCGATGAAATACATGTTTTTGAAGCCGGAGGATGGACAGGAAATATAAATATGAGAGATGAAAGAATTGTGTATCGTGGTGCAGAAGCACATTATAGGCCTATAAAGACAAAAGGTAGTAATGGAAATGTTACATATCATGGAGGAAATGTAGGCATTAATCATGTCCGCGGTCATGGTAATAGTTGGGACTTTGACACTACAACTACTACGGTTGGATATAGTCAAAAAACTGTCTCTCAAAAAAAAGGTTGGGATGCATCATTAAATGCACGCGTCGGGCATTCAGACATAAAAACCGGTTTTCGAAAAAAAGAAAGTGTTTTTATTCCATCTGTTGCTGTTGGTAATTGGTCAAGGCGCAAGGACGGAAAAGCGTTTTTGCCAATTACAAATGCGAATGTTATGGGGTATTTTCCATTCAACGAACGTTATAGTGAAACAGAGACAAATGGAGGAACAGATAATCAAGCAGTATACACTAGTATTAGACAGGGGATTTATGATATTCCGATTAATGAAAATGTTGCTTTAACTCCAGCCCTTGATTTGGGTCTGGGATATCAAAAAGGTCAAAACAGGTTTACTGGAAAAGTTGGGCCAAATATCTCAACATCCTACAAAGGAGATCAAGTTTTTTCTGTTGGAGCAGCTTTTGTTAGCGATGGTTATCAACCCTTAGATTTGTATGTTAATTTTCACACGCTCCACAAACTTGGGCGAGACGCGATTACTCATCGTGTAGAGAACGAGGATGATATCCAATATGGTGATTCGCAAGTTCAAGTTGAAAAAGAAAATGCTATAATTTCATTGCATGATGAGGATTGGTAATGCTTAAAATGATAAAAATCATAAATTTTGAGATTAGGGTAGTGCTAAATTGGCCTACCCTTGTTTTTTTAATAAGTAGTATTTCCAGAAATTACAACGAAAAGGGCATCCCAATGAAAAATAACATTCAGGACTTGAAGAAAATTGTACGTCGTGATTCTGCTAGTTTGGTTTTTTTTGTTTGCCTAATAGTTCTTATGTTGGTGCAAAATAGTTTAGCAAATATAAACCAAGCAAAAATGGAAAACATGCTTAAGTTGAGGAGTGATATTGCTCGTACAAAAACAGAAAAATTCGAGCAAGATATTAACATAATTCTTGGAGAGAATTTTATAAGTGCTATTATTGAGTCAGAAAGAGAAATGAAAAATAGTAGTATACCTACTAATGCTTATAAAATATTGCAAGCATTACGTAGTGAAGCCCAAGAAAGCTTTGCAAAAATGCGTTTACTAGAACTTAAAAGAAAACCATGGGGTAGACCTCGTTATACAGGTGCAGATGAAAATGCTTTTAATTTAGTGTTCTATGGTAATGGCAGTGAGGATTTAAGGCGTAAAATTCTTGAGCCTATATTTTTGCGAGCTGCAAAAGTTAATAATGTTGATCCTGTTTTACTCATAGCTATGGCTAAGCAAGAGTCTCGATTTACAGGAAAGGTTTATTCCAAAAAAGGTGCTATTGGAATAATGCAATTAATGCCCGGAACTGCAAAAGAAATGGATGTGCGTGATCCATGGGATATTATTCAGAATATTCACGGTGGTGCTAGATATTTAGCTGTTCTTGAAAAAATGTTAATTCCGGAAAATATGACTCGATTCTGTGCTGAAAAAAGACCCAGTGGAAAGCCGGCGCATACATGCGCTAATCTTACTTGGATTCAAACTCAATTAAAAAATAATAAAAAAAGAGAGTTAAAAATTAAAATGTATAATGCTGGAATTGGAAATTTGTTTAATGGTACGCGTTTAGGTAAAGAAAATAAACAGTATGTAATATTAGTATCAAAATTTTATAATAATTATAAAAAAAAGTTGTTTTATTTGGATGGGTAATGGATATCTATTATTGGCGCACTAAGGTGCGTCTTTTTTTAATAAATATTTATTAAAAAAAATCCCTCATAAGATTTAATCTAGAGGGAATATATTTAAGTTTTTAGTTTGAGCAGTTTTTATAATCAATTGGGGAGTGTTCGATTTTGTCCAGTTCTTGGTCGGTTATGACTCTAGATCTGTTTAGTGCAATACGTTGTTGTTCAATTTTTTTCTTACTTTCTTTTTTTTCTGAATCTGTAAGCGCAATAGATGTCATAATTTCTTGTAGACGAGCGTCTAATCCAAATACAGCGTCATTAAGTGTGGTAAGATGATGTGATAGTGCCATTGAGTAGCTTAAAATAGCATGACACAAATTATTTTCTTGTTCTATAATTATTGCATCTCTGTTTTTAGTTGGTGTATTTCTTAAGCTGTTTTTATCTTGTATTTCATTCACAATCCTCTCGTAAACGATTCTTGCCAGATTTACTTTTCTGGCAGAATCAGCCGGAGTATCGGGTTGTTCATGGTAGGTCTTTTGATTTTCAGTAGAGATCATTGGTTTTATTACTGCAGTTGAATCTTGTTTTTTTGTTTCTACTCTCGAGTCAGGTATTGGCTCAGCTTTGATTATATTAGTAGTTTCTTGTTTGGGTGTTTTTGTGTAAGAAGTATTATTTGGAGTAGTTTGTGTTTTAGGCTCTGGCAAGTCTAATTTTGGTGTAATTGTGTTGTTCTGTCTATTTGAAATTGACCTAGAATTATTTGTTTGCTCTGTCTGATTTTTAAGTTGTTGACCAACTAGATCATTCATTGTTTTTTTGTACCATGTTGTTCTTTCGATCTCTTGCAGAATGACGTATGAGCAAAGTGATGCAAGAAGAAGGCCAAGTACAAAATTTCTTGCTCTGCGAAATGTAAACCATAAAAAGAAGTTTAATCGTCTGCTTGGCATAATTGGCGTAACTTGAAGTAATCGGTCACTTTGTATCGGTCGCATATCAATTACTTCGGTAGAGGTTTTCTTTTGTTGGTCGGTAGTCCTAATATTTTTTAATCGTGGCTTATTTTGATCCTCTACTTCTTTAAGTTTTTTTGACTCATGCCATATTTTTCCATCAACCACCACTCTGCACTCAAATTGTAAATTTCCGCCTGTGCTGATTGTGTCACATTCAATCGTGCGACCTTTATCTCCTTCTTCCAGAAAGTCCATGTTTCCGCAACTTAGGTCAAGGTGACCTGCTTTGATATTAGCATCAACTGCTGTTCCTTTGCTGCCAATGAATTCATCACAGGTTAGTAAGTCGCATACCAGCGCCCCTTCTTCTAGATAAAATTTTGAGGCAATGATTTCAGCTTTTGATCGTTCAATTGGTCCAGTTATTCCAGTATTTTTCATGTAGACAGGAATTGATCTGCAACTTAAAACTCCAGTTAACCAATATGCAAGGTTGATTTTTTTAAGATCTGAAAAACGTTTTTTAGATATGTCAATGTCTCCATATGGTCCGGAATGATTATCTTCTGGTAATTTTAGGATTTTTGTTTTTTGTTTTATGAATTTTGTTTTTTGTGCACTCACTCTGGCTTGAACAACTTTATACTCCAGTGAAAAGATTTTTTTTCTGTAGATTTGCCATACTACCCAAATGGATAGAAGGACTGCTAGGCAGAGTAAGCTTACTACAAAAAAAGATCTTTTATATTCTGGAATGCTTTGCAAAAAGTGGATAAAATTGGGATTGGCATGCGCCCATCTGATCAGTATTTGTTCAAGATTATTCATTTTTTCCTCCTTTATTGCAGATCATCTCGCCGAATTTCATTTTCGGCAAGCAGATGTTTAATAGTTTCTCGGGCGTTATTTCCTGATTCGTCACTGCGTGCATCATGAAAACGTCGACGAGTTTCAGATATTGCTCCATCTCGACTAGAGCGAATGATTGGCTTGCCATTCGGACGAAGCATTTTTGACATCCATTCACCCGTATCATCAAGTTTAAAGATGTCAATATGGTAAATTCCAGGTATAGGCAGGTTATCTATGTTTTTTGTACTTTTTTCAAGATCACTAAATTTTATTGTACAGACATAGTGATTTTTTGATCTTTGATCATCAACTATGTTATCTCCGGTAGAATTACCTAAAGGAGCCGGAAGGTATTGTCGTTGTTCAAATTTTTCTTGAAGATCAACCAAAGCTTGTTCTCTTTGGTTGTTTAGATCTTCTCTAATATCTTGACGAGTGGCATGCATTTGGCTTATTACACTCATTCGAGTTTCTTCTGACGTAAGAATATTATTCGTTGCAACGTCACTGCCGGTTTTTCGCGTTATCATCCATCCTATTATAATAGCTCCAATTGCAGCAATAATTCCAAAAAGGTTCATTTGACTCCATCGCATCAACTTAGATGCAATTGTTTCTTGTTTATCGGTAAGCTCAGCTGTGGTTTGTTCAAGTGATTCGGTTGCTTTAGTAAGTGTCTTAAGGTGTGTTTCATTTTCATTTAAGCGTGGCATAATACTTTCTTGCAAAACTTTTCCAAGTGATTCTATTGTTAGTTGTCTTTGTCTAATTATGTTGATTTGTTTTTCTGACGGTGCTCTAATAATTACTTGCAAGCCTGGTTTCTCAGACGCAAAATTGCTTGCAGTAACTTTGATTATATTTGCATTTGGAAAGCGTTTTTTAAAGATATTCCACAACATTTTAGCTCGTTTTTCCCCATACTTCATATTGCGTAAGATTTGTTCCTGCGTTGGGTTAATTTTCCGAAGTTTGGTGTAATGTCCAATGATAATTATTTCGTGCTTGTTATTTGGAATTTCTATACTGTTTATCCATTGTTCAAATTTTTGATCTTTAATAGTTCTACTTCCGGAAGGTTCATTCCAAATATTATTATTTCGGATTCTTCGTATTGCGGTTATTTGACCGCTACGAAGCGGATAAAATTCATTAAAGACAACATCCCATTTAATTTCTTCACCTTCAGGACTAACTTCCGAAACCGTCATTTTGTAATTTGGTAGTTCAGAGATTACTTGAGTACGTAGCTGCATTGACTGGCTATTGCTATGGTCGTCTTTTTGTATATTTTGTTTATAATTTTTGATTGGAAATTGTTGTTGCCGGAATTCTGATTGATGAATTTGTCGTATTTGTTGATTATTGTCCATTAACGTTAAAGGTTGTGAAACAGTTTGCGTTTGAGCAATCCCCACTCTAGGTATTGCTACAATAATATGGCTGATTACGATATAAAGCCAGATTTTTGTGTTGTATCGCATGATCTTCTCCTTTGCCATGTCGGCCACTTACGTTCCGCCATGCAATATGCAGGGCGGCATAAAACCAAGAAATAAATATAAAAATGTAAAGAACAAACGAACATCAAAACTTAGCATAATTATAATTTTGTGTCAAGGATTTTTATTGCTTTTAACTAAAAATAAAAAAAATGTCAAGTCCTGAAAATACTGAACCGTTAGCAAGCTTAAAATAACGACAAATTTTTAATAAAATTAATTGTAAATTTTTTAGGTGATTGATTTTTAAGGCTCGTGTGTAGTCTTTTTTTGTTGTAATAATTCATCTTGTTTTGCATAAGCTTTTTAAGTTGTTTAAAGTTTTTAGTTTCGTTAAATTCAGCCTGTGATTCATCTTTTAAACGTCCAAAGAATGATTCTTGCCCCGGATTATCAGTTGGTGTTCCCGGTGTTGAATAAGATAGAATAATTTTGTTTTTTAATACTAAGTCAACATATTCATAGCTTGTGTATTGAGAGCCTTGATCTTGGTGGCATATCAGCTTTGCGGGGATAGTTTTAATAGCTATGTTAAACAGACCGTCCAAAAACTCGCTTGCTAGTTTAAGGACGGTCTGTATGTGGGTTTTATGCTCTTCTAACAATGCATCTTTTATACGTCTAATTCCATAG
>CAZMSR010000002.1:0-39986 GCA_964569045.1 uncultured Gammaproteobacteria bacterium
AAATTTGTCGTTATTTTAAGCTTGCTAACGGTTCAGTATTTTCAGGACTTGACATAAATCTTATCTACATAACCGAGTCGGGGATTTTTTACAAAATGCACAACATCTGAAATATAAGATTTTATATTTCTAAGTTTATCAATTGTTTCTTTTATTAGCTGATCAGACTCATATGCGGGGACACTTTTAAACGACAAATTAAATCCATTGTTAAGATCAACGAAACATACTATTTCTCTCAAAGATGAAGCGGTGTGTTGCATCCATAAATCATCTTTATATCTAATACCATTACTAAACATACTTTTTGCATTTATTATCAACTTCCTTGTATCAACTTCTTTTTGCTTCGCTGTTCTTTTTAGGACAACATTCATATAAACACTAACAATATGGATAATATTATTTGGTATATCAACAAATCTCTCTGGTTTTTCATGAGTAACAATAATATTTTTAACAGGGAGTCCGTCAGGCATTAAATTGTTTTGTAATTCAGTCATAATTTTAATTCACATAAACCTATCTCATACACTCCTCCTTAAACTGCTCATACCCCTTATTAATCTCCTTATAGTTCACCTCAATCAAACTAAAATGTTTTTTAGCAGATTTTATTTTAGCTTGTTCTGCATGTCTTAAGTCACTTCCTCCTTTTGTTTCAATTACAAAATAAACTTTTTCTTTTAAATCTCTTCCTTGTAAATCTATTTTTGTGGTAACAATAGCCCAATCTGGGTTATATTTACCAACAGGAGTATTAACATTGAACCAGCTTGGTAACTTAATAAATAATTTTATTCTTTCATCTTTTTCTAAATCAACTGCGAATTTGCGTTCAACTTCGGAGTCGCAAACAATGGCATCATAAATCGATCTATCTATTTTTTGAATATTATCTCTGTAGCTTGGGATATTTTCAAATTGGTTAATATTGTATTCTTCATCTATTATTTCATAATTAATTTGCTCAATATAATCTTTCACCAACTCTTCTTTGATGATTTTTACTGCTTCATAAACAAATTTCTCAGGATTATTAAATAGAGATGAAAAATTATTAGATTGGATTAAAATTTCAATAACCGTTTGTCTTGTTAATTTAGTCTCATCTTTAATTTGCTCTACGCAATCAACACTTCTTTTTTCTTGGCTTAGCTTTTGCGACTCTCCTCCAATAATTCCGGCTTCAACATGTTGCTTTCCAATATTAATTCCTACTCGATCTATTCTAATTTGAGGCTTTAAAATATTGATACTTTTTATTTTATCAGACGCTCTTTTTACTAATTGATCTGTATCTATATTCACGCTGTACTTAGTCTTTTTAGATATTTTTTTCCAAATAGATTGAAAATTTTCGTCTTTTGCAAAATCTTTCTTAAGTTTTACTGTAATTTTCTTTTTAGCATTATTTGGAATAGGCGGAACTTTATAAATACCATCTTCAACAAACTCTGCTTGCAGTTGGCTAACATAATCAAAATAACTTTCATTAGCAATTACTGATAATCGATTAACATTTTTTAAAAAAATTCTCTCACCTTCTTGGTTAACGCACAACCTCATGCCCCTACCGATTTCTTGCCTTTTTTTCATAGTTGAAGTAGTTGTGTTAAGCGTACAAATGTTAAAAACATTAGGATTATCCCAGCCTTCTTTTAACGCAGAATGAGAAAAAATAAATTCAGTCGGCTCGTCAAAAGATAACAACCTTTCTTTATCGCGCATAATAAGCTCAAAAGCTTCTTTATTTTCTGCAATCGCTTTATCGCGCTCTAAATATTCGTTATTTTTTTTCATGGCAAAATAACCTTTGTGTGTTTTAGTTACATCCAATTTATCAAACCCAAATTCTTTTTTTATAATTTCAAATTGCTCTATAAATGTTTTTTTAATAAGACCGTCGTCTTTAACGTAATTATCTACTTTATCTATAAAAAATAATGCTAACGGTTTAACACCTAGCTCTTTTAAGTTTTGCTTCTTTTGAAAATGCAGTCTAATTGTTTGTTTTATTTGCTCTTGAATTAATTCTTCACGACTACTGTTTATTTCTTCATCTTTTTCAATTTTTACATTATTTCGAAAACGAATTTGCCCCACTGCTTGAAATTCAGGAGCATGAGCAGTCAAATTATCAACTATATAGCCGTCATAAGCTGAATTATTAGTTTTCATTAATAAATCGTCATTTCGTTTTAAGATAATCGTTTTCTTTTTTAGTTCTCCTTTATTATTTTTTACCATAACTTCCAAGCTTGCCTTAATTTGATCAAAAGTTTTTCCGGGTTTAACGTCAATTAAATTCATAAAGGGTTTTGAGTTGCCTGTCTCATCATCAGTAACTGATAAAACCTCCACCTTTTTGACCAAACCCATCTGATAAGCGTCATATGGCGCTAATTGATAAATTAGGTTGTATGTATTTTTGTGAGTTGCACTATATCGCAAACGAAAAAGAGAATTAAAATTTTTCAAAGCCTTTTTAGTGGCCTCACCTTCCATGTTTTGCGGTTCGTCCATTATTAAAATCGGGTTGGTTTTTTGCAAATATGTAATTGGCTGTTCACCTTGCATTTGATCACGTGCGCTGTATAAAACATTAGTGTCTTTATTAAAGGCACCGATTGTCATAATCATAATTTCAATATTACTACTGCTAGCAAAATGCCTTACAGACGATATATTTTTTGATTGGTATTCATAGTATCTGTATGGAATATTATTGTATAACTTTTTAAAATGTTCTTTTGTAATATTCAAAGTTTTAATAACGCCTTCACGTATTGCAACTGATGGCACTAAAATAATAAATTTTTTCCAGCTATATTTTTGGTTTAATTCTAAAATTGTACGCAAATAAACATAAGTTTTCCCTGTGCCTGTTTCCATTTCAACGGAAAAGTCAAGATCTGTTGTCTCATCCCCATTTATAACATTGTTATATTTTTTTATTTTTTTTCCATTCTTAATTACCTCTTCTCGAGAAAGGCTTAAAATATTAGCATATACTCCTAAAAGGCTAGAGCGATCCTGAATATGCGACTCTATTTTTTCTTGCCCCTCAAACAAGCCGACAACAGAATTGACGGCTTGGATTTGAAAATCTTGATTGGCATCAAATTTGAGTTTCATATAGTCTTAATTTCTAAATTTAAGCTTAAATTAGATTTTGTCGTATCGTTTAAAGCATCATCAATGCAGATAAAAAGCTTATCTTTATAGTTTTTATTTGTTAATTCCTTGACTGTTTCTTTTTCTATGCCTTGATCTAAGCAAATAAAAAATTCTCGTTTTCCATCGTGTACATGAAAGATAGTATTTTTTCGAATTTTTTGTTCTTCAATTTTTGAATTAAGTGATAATCCCTCTTTTACAATATTTTCATAAATTACATCTAGCTCGCTTGTTTTATCAAAAAGCGATGATTGTTTGGCATCGTTTAAATATTTAAGATAAGCTTTCTTGTTTTCAACTTCTCCTTTTTCAGGGTCAAATTCAAAATTATTCTCAATATAATTTGATTTATCTAGCTTAAATACTTTAAATCCATTATTAATCGGCTTTGGCTCCTTGCCATAACCTTTTATCACTCTACGAATCCGCTCTTTTGCAATATCAGCTATTGTTTTATAGCCTGCTTTATATGCTTCACTTTTTTCATCTGTTTTTTCAGGTAATTGCACGCAAATAAATTTACGATTTCCATTATTTTCTTGGTTTAATTCCAGAACTGCTTGAGCAGTTGTGCCGGAGCCAGAGAAGAAGTCTAACACAATATCTTCATCCGAAGCTTTTGAAACGATATTAATTAAAAATTGAATCAACTTAACCGGCTTAGGATAAGAAAAAATCTTATCATTATTAAATATTTCCTTCGTGTCATTCTTTCCATCAATTGTTGACCCCAAATCAGAAGTTAAAGACCTTGGTTTTTTACCGGATTCGTTAAGCCTTTGTTTAAAATAAATATTCCATTTACCTTGTCTATTTTTTTGAAATTTTATTTCCCCTCTTGCGAGATCATTATAAAAAGTCCTTTGAGATCTGTTCCAATTATCTATTAATTTTGTCCCATCTGGGGCTTCCACTTCAAATCTTATTGGATTCTTTAATCCACCTCTGGCTAGAGTATCCCAAAAATATTTTCCGTTTTCATCTACTTCTTTATATCTTTTTAGATATTCTGATGTGTGGTCAATAAAAAATTCCTCAAGAATATCGATATTCTTTGCATAGCAAAAACAATATTCATGTTCTTTTACAATAAATTTACTATCTGATCCGCCACCCACCTTTGACTGTCTAATAAAATTCCCTACAAAATTCTCTTCACCAAAAATCTCATCCATAACTATTCTTAAATGATGAACTTCATTATCATCAATACTTACAAAAATAACTCCATCGTCCTTTAATAAATTCCAAGCTAATTTTAAACGCGGGTATATCATTGAAAGCCAATCACTATGAAAACGCCCATTTGTTTCTTTATTTGTCTCTAACTTTTCGCCATTGCCATTAAGTTGTCCTGTTTGTTTTAAATAATTATCAATCGGAGAAGTAAAGTTATCTTTATAGACAAAATCACCCCCTGTATTATACGGCGGATCGATATAAATCATTTTTATTTGTTCAAAATAGGTTTTTTGCAATAATTTTAGAACTTCTAAATTATCACCTTCTATAAAAAGATTTTTACTTTTGTCGAATTTAACACTCTCTTTCTTGGATGATTTTAATGTAGCTTTACTTGGCTCAATTACAGCCTGAATAGCCTGTGCTTTACCAGACCAGTTAAAGCTAAACTTATCAAATTGAGGTGCAATAACGCCCCCAAGAACAGTTTTAAGTTTATCCCAATCAATTTTTTGTTCACTAAATACTTCCGGTAAAATTTTTCTTAATCCATTTAACCTTTCCTCTCCTAAATTTGGAGATGTTAAATTAACTTTTTTTTGTTTTTTAGCCATAATTTTAAATAAAAAATCTCTTGACTTTCCTCAAGGGCACACTACATCAAGCCCAAGCGCGAAAATCAAGAGATTTTTGATGTAGTGTTTGATATTTTACCTCATAGTCGCATATTTTATAATTAAATTATACCGCCTCTTTTATTGAAAATCAACTGCTGTACAGATCATAATAATCTGTGTGGAGTGCGGTGGGGTAGATTTTTCACTCTGACATTTAGGAGAGGTGACCCAGCACAAATTTACATAAAAACACCTCTAATTTTAGAGGTGTTTTTGGTTCTAACGCAAATCTTATAAAACGCATAAATTTAAACTCTTTAAACAAAAAATTCGACTTTTAAAATTAATTTTTTAAATTAATTAGCCCTATAAAATTACTAAATTAAAACATTTTTTCTTAATCATCTTCCCTTTTCTCTTCCAATATCTCAAAATCATGCTAAATTAAGAAAACATTATCATTACTATTATAAATGCTAACTTCAGATCAAAAAATCGAAATATACAAAAATCTCTTTAAGGCACACTTGGATGTCTTTGCAATGCATTGGCAGAAAGCCGATAGTTCGGCAAGCGGATATACTCCAGTTTGTTTAAACGAATGGAAACCAGGAATTTGTCTAAAACTAAACAGAGGCAAATGTCGTGATTGTGAATGTAAAAAATATGCTGAATTTAGCGAAAACTACATAGACCAACACCTACGTGGATATAAAACATATGGCGTATATCCATTACTCGAAGACAATACCTCACATTTTCTTGTTGCCGATTTTGATGGAAAAAAGTGGGACAAAGATTCTATTAAATTCAGAAAACAGTGCGAAAAATATGGCTTATCAGCCCACCTTGAACGTTCTCGCTCTGGCAATGGTGGACACGTTTGATTATTTTTTGAAGATAACTATCCAGCCTACAAAAGTCGTAATATTGCGATAAACATCCTAAAAGAAGCTAAAATAATTGATCAATTTGAAAAAGAAGAAAGCTATGATCGATTATTTCCTAACCAAAACACCCTAAGTGGTAAAGGCTTTGGAAATCTAATTTCCCTTCCACTTCAAGGCGAAAGCAGAAAACAAGGCAATACTCTTTTTATAAATTCAAAAGACCTAACTGCCTTTGAAGACCAATGGGAAATCCTAAAAAATATTAAAAAAATATCAACAATCAAACTTGACGAAATATATCACAATTTCAATCAAGACATTAAACCAACTAAACACACCTCAAAGAAACATATAGACATACTAATAAAAGAAAAAATACTAATCAGTAAAGACCATTTACCAAAAATTCTAATCAACTTTCTCACAGATGAACTTAATTTTGTTAATTCAGAATACTTAATCAAAAAAAGAATGGGAGTTAGCACCTATAAGCTGGAAAAATACTTCAAACTAATCGAAACCAATAGCAACAGTATCTCCATCCCACGAGGGTTTCTCAACCAGATCATAACCTTTCTAAATCAAAACGACATAAAATTCAAACTAACAGACGAACGAACAAAGCTCAATTCAGTTAAAAAGTCACAATCTGATTTAAAACTACATACCCATCAAAAAGAAGCCATAGATAGCATCATTTCACAAGATCAAGGCGTTCTCGTTGCTCCGCCAGGATCTGGAAAAACAATCATGGGATTAGAACTAATTGCAAAATTAAAACAACCCGCACTGATCATCGTTCACAAAAGACAGATCTTTGACCAGTGGATTGAACGCATAGAAAGTTTCTTAAACATACCAAAAAGAAAAATTGGACAATTTTCATCGACCAAGAAAGATCCTGGAAAAATAATCACGATTGCAATGATTCAAACTTTAAGCCGAATGAAAAACATCAAAGAAATTAAAGACAATTTTGGACTCATCATTGTCGACGAATGTCATCATATGCCAGCCAAAATGTTTCGAGGAGTAATAACAAATTTTAATCCCTATTATCTATATGGTCTAACAGCCACACCTGAACGCAAAAACAATGACACAAAACTAATCTTCATTTATCTCGGAGACATCCTTCACACTATTCAAGGCGAGCAAATTCGCAGACTCGACCAAAAAGAAAAGACAAACAGCACGCACCACAAATTGGATATGGTGTGCAATATTTTAAAATAAAAATTAACATAAAAAAGGCCCTTATTAAGAGGGTTTTTGAAATTATATTTGAGACTTATACTCGTTTGGATATTTGTCGAATCCTTTTTTGGCGAAATTTATGATGTTTTGTCTTATTTGGTTTAACCGGAGGGGTATGTGATAAAAAATAATCATATAGTTTTTTAAATTTTTGAAAATTTTTTTTGCGGAGAGCAATGAAAGCCTTGCTGGCAGCAATCAAACGTGGACAGCATTCCATACCAAGTTCTGCTAAATGTTTTCGAACAATATTTTCTGCATGCTCCCAAGCTGCGGTTTTCAATTTTCTTGCAAGCTCTGGTTGTTTAATTAATGGGATCACCACTGGATTAACCGCATAAATTACATTTTCCATTTGATATCTCTCATTTATTTAAAGGTTCAAGACTGTTACACATCTTCATATTATCAAATTATTTTATAATATGCAATGTATTTCTAATTTTTCTAAAAATTCTTTAACAGCTGTAATGTGCCGTGGCACAATGGGCGTTAGCTTTTTGTAATGCCTGCCATCGTGCACCCGGCATAATCCCCGCAATTAAGTATAGATAAACACCAAAGAAATGTTCCTTATACCAGTCTTGGATTAATGGTTTAATAGCCTTAATAGCTTGTTTTGGATTTTTTACTATTGCTTTAGGTAACATAAAACACCTCGACTAATTATAATCGAGATGTATAGTCAGAATATCGTGCGGAAAAACCCGACGATCTGCTTCAAGTTGCTGGCGCAGTGGAAGATGCTATTGCTCACTCCGGCTTGATGGTTAAAGTTAAGTCGGATAACGAAAAAGGCGTCACTATTGGTACCGGTGGCACAGAGTATCCGGTGCAATGATTATCAACAAGGGCTTTGCTTTTGCATTACCCTACTATTTACGAATGTGCATTCGTACTGACGAGCTCAAAAGAGCGAAATAGAAATGGAGCGAGTATTCTTTTTTCTCGAATTTTCGGGAAGAAAAAACTCTCTCCAAGGAGGATACTCGCTCCCTCTTTGTGCTGCGCCTCTAACACTTTCATGGATGCTCTAGAGCCTTTTGGTAAAAAACTGCTTGACAAGCAATAATCCGCCTGCGGTACAATATGTGTATAATCAGAAATTAAAGAGAAGGATTGCAAAAGACATTTATTTTACTAAAACCACCCACTCTGGTTGTCTCGATTTTTCGGGGCAACCCCGGTGGGGTTTTTAATTTATAGCTAATCAAAAACGAGTAGCTGTTTATATTGACGGTGGAAATCTTTATCATAAATTAAAGGATCTAAAGATTTCTAATACTCTTAAATTCGATTACGCTGGGCTCTGCAAATTATTAGCCAAAAATTCTAAGTTGATTTCAATGCGTTATTATGTTGGCGTCATCAAAGCAAAGGGCAATGATCCTAAAAGTCAATTGTTAAGGACTAATCAAAGAAGATTTTTTAATGCAAAATAACGGCAAATATCATGAAAAAGGTGTTGATGTTCAATTAGCGGTTGATATCTTGATCGGCGCGTACGAAGACTTGTATGATAGAGCGATTTTGATTTCTTCTGATACAGACCTAATTCCCGCTATTCAAAAAGTAAAACAATTAGGTAAACAAATTGAATATATTGGATTTTCTCATCAGCCAAGGGGACTGTCGCCAATTAATCATTTCTAGATAATAAAAAGATTGTTTTTATGCACACTTCTACCATGTAAAAATAGTGATATTTATGCTAAAATTAAAGTAAATTTAGCTAAATATTAACTTTAATTATATGGTAAAAAGAGAAAATAAAACAATCAAAATGATCACAACTAATGAAGAAGAAATTTTAGAAAAAATGGTTACTGAAGATCATGCATACAGACAATTAAATGAAGTGATAAATTTTGCAGATTTAGTATCACCATATTACATACTCTATTCAGATATTGGAATGCCGGGCATTGATATCCTTAAAGGATTTAAGTGCTTGTTGGTTCAATTCTGGAAAGATTATAGCGATCGACAGATGGAGCGAGCATTAAAAGACAATATAGCAGTGAGATGGTTTTGTGGGTTTAAACTTTTAGAAAAAACTCCAGACCATAGTTATTTTGGAAAATTAAGAAAAAGGCTTGGTACAAAAAATGTCGGAGACATTTTTAACAAAGTGAATGAAACCTTAAGAAGCAAGGGATTATTCGGAGATGTTTTTAAATTCATTGACGCTTCTACAGTAATTACAAAATCAGCACTTTGGGAGGAAAGAGATAGAGCTATAAAAGCCGGAGAAGAAAAACTAAATAATGCTGTTGTCAGTAAGTATGCAGTTGATAAAGATGCAAAATGGGGAGCTAAAGGTAAAAACAAAATTTGGTTTGGCTTTAAAAGACACGCGAATGTAGATATGAGATTTGGATTAATTGATAAAATATGTGTGACGCCGGCTAATGTTTTAGATTGGCAAGTGCTTGAAAATAAAAACAATTAAGATTTTACCCACGTGCACTGGAGCCTAGCGGCTCCAAAAGGAATTGTTGTGCCTAAAAGACAATAAAAATGTCAAATAGCGAAAAAAAGTTGATAAAAATCAACAAGAATTAACTTTATCCAGTTAATTGCTGTTAGTTTTTTATCAAAAAAAATTTCGAGTGCCTTCGGCGACAGCCCCTTAATCTATGTTTTAAAAAACCAACTAAGTGTTTTGCTTGACGGCACTTTTTCCAAATTCGACATAGCTTATCAGAATATTGAAAGATCATTTTTAAAACTGCTAATTCTTCCTGAAATTTTGAATTTTGACAATGCGAAATAGCAATGTTATTCTATGATAAGCATCATAAAATCAAATTAAAGATAGTAAAATATCATGAAGATAAATGCTAACAAAAAAATAATTGAGAAAATTCTTTCTCGAGGTATTATCAAAAAGGTTCTTCCTTCACTTGATCAATTCCAAAAAAGATTACTCAGCGGTGATAGATTAAAATTTTATATTGGAGCTGATCCCACATCTACCGCGTTACACCTTAGTCATGCAAAGAATTACATGCTACTCGAAGAATTTCGAACCCTAGGTCATGAAGTAATAGTGTTATTTGGTGACTTTACTGCTAGAATTGGAGACCCGACAGAAAAAGGAACTGCTCGAGAACAACTATCAGAAGAAACAATTTCAAATAATGTTCATGGCTGGCTAGACCAAATCAAACCTCTCATGAACTTTAATGATCAAGCCAACCCACCTCGAATTGCGTTTAATAGAGAATGGTTGTCAAAACTGGTATTTGAAGATGTTTTACAATTAGCCTCAAATTTTTCTGTTCAACAAATGCTTGAGCGAGATATGTTTGAGAAACGATTAAAAGAGAAAAAACCAATTTATTTGCATGAATTCATGTATCCACTTATGCAAGGTTATGACAGTGTTGCACTTGAGGTTGATATAGAACTGTGTGGCACTGACCAAATTTTTAATGCACTTGTAGGCAGAACACTTCTTAAAAGAATGAAAAATCGTGACAAATTTGTTGTTGCAGTAAATCTTATGGAAAACCCTCTGACAGGCGACCTAATGTCAAAAAGTAGAGGCACAGGCGTTTTTCTTGATTCATCGCCATTTGATATGTATGGCAGCATCATGGCTCAGCCGGATGAAATGATCAAAGTCTTATTGGTAAATAATACTAGACTTCCGCTTGAAAAAATTAATGATTTAAAGAATCTAGAAAATCCAAGAGATGGAAAGCAAGTTGCTGCTCTTGAAATCACAAAAATCTTTCATGGAGAAGATGCTGCAAAAGCTGCAGAACAACGCTTTATTGCGCAAATTCAAAAAAAAGAAGTGCCTGAAAACGTTCCAGAAGTGCCTATTGGTCAAATGAGGTTACCGCTAATTGATGTAATCTCTAAATGCGTACCGAATGAAAGCACGAGCAATATAAGACGTCTAATAAAGCAAAGTGCGATCAAAATTGACGGGCAAAAAATTACTAACTTCAAACAAGCTGTAAATATCCCTCCTCAAGGCGGCTTAATACTGCACGTAGGAAAAAAACGAATCTACAAAATCACTAATTAATCACTTAAAGTCTTTTAACGCATACGTAATACTTTGCTAAATAATTTTTGAAAAAATAAAAAAAATAGCCTGTTTATACTTTTCTCCTATAAAAATCAGCTAAAAATATAGTTTTTGTAAAAACTCCTGCCGGAATACCAACTAAAATAATTATCATTAATATATAAACAAAACTAAGCGCAAAATTCTTTAAAATAGCCACTAAATATTCACCAAAATTATTAAATACCGCATTTAACACTCGTAGCTCAAAAAAAGACTCAACTGTACCTTTGTTAAAAAAGTGAACAACCAAGATTGGTAAAATAAAAATACTTAAAAAACACTCCACAAATATACCAATCCAATCTTGCACAAAATATGGAACAGTAAAAATAGTTATACAAACTGCAATAAATGGTATAGCCTTAAGGAGCATAATAAAACCAAGCTTCATGTCTTTATTAAAATTCATGACAGGTAATTCTTTATATTTGCCTTTTGAAAACTCTCTAACTATTCTAATTCTGTAACCTAACAATGCAAGCCATCCAAAAATCGGAACAAACACCCATAAAATATTCCACATCCTCTTAGCCCTATTAAATGGGTATTGAAAAGCTGTTCTAAAGTCTAATTTTTTATTTTTTGTAAAAATATTTTTCATTTTTCTATAATTTAAATTTATCTTTAAATTATAGCATGGATAATTTTTTCACGCCAAGTAAATAAAATAGGCAGCTATTTTATTTACTTTTTCTACTAGCTTTTGTTCTTTCTGATTCTGTAAGAAATTGTTTTCGTAAACGGATATTTTTTGGAGTTATTTCTAAATATTCATCATCACTCATAATGCTCATGCCTCGCTCTAAAGTTAAATCAATTGGAGGCGTTAAGCGGATAGCATCATCAGCTCCGGAAGAGCGCATATTGGTTAACTTTTTACCATGGGTTGGATTAACTATTAAATCCTGTCCTTTTGCAGCGTTCCCTATTACCATGCCTTCGTAAACCTCTGTGTTGGCAATAATATATAAAGACCCACGCTCTTGCAAATTAAAAAGTGAGAAACCAAGCGCCTTGCCAGTGGCCATAGAGACCATAGATCCTAACTCTGTTTTTTCTATAACCCCTACGTGTGGTTTAAAACCTATTACACGAGTATAAATTATGCCTTCACCACGAGTATCTACAACAAATTCATTTCTATAGCCAAGCAATCCCCTTGTTGGAATTTCAAAAATAATTTTAGTTGCACCATGCTCCGGCTTCATCTCTATCATATTGCCGCGTCTTTTTGAGAGCTTTTCTATAACAACGCCGGTTAAATCGCTTGGCACTAGCATTGTAACTTCCTCAAATGGCTCATTTTTTACACTATTAATTTCTTTAATTATTACATTAGGCTGTGAAATTTGCAGCTCATAGCCTTCACGACGCATATTTTCTATCAAAATTGCAATGTGCATTTCACCTCTACCAAATACTTTAAAATGATCAACTTTACTAAAATCAATTTTTAAACCAACATTAACCTCTAACTCTTTTTCTAATCTTTCTTTAATTTGCCTACTTGTTACAAATTTACCTTCGCGCCCGGCAAAAGGTGAGCTATTTACTAAAAAATTTAAACTAATTGTTGGCTCATCTATATTAATTGCAGGCAAAGCTTCTACGTTTTCGTTAGCACAAATTGTTTCGCCAATGTATATGTCCGGCAAGCCGGCAGTCATTATAATATCTCCTGCTTCTGCTTTTTGAACTTCTTTTCTTTTTAAACCCTCAAAAGTATAGAGTTTAGTTACTTTACCGGTTCTTATATTACCACTACTATCTTTAATAATTACTTTGTCTTGAACACTTATTACACCATCATAAACTCTACTAATAGCTAATCGTCCTAAAAAATTATCATAAGCTAGATTAAAAGGTTGAATGCGAGCAGGTTTGCTATTAGCATTAATTGAAGTAGCTACCGGAACTTGTTTTAAAATTTCATTAAGTAACGGATTAAGATCTTTTGACTCATCATTCATATTTGCCTTAGCTATACCATCGCGAGCAATAGCATAAAGAGTTTTAAAATTAAGCTGCTCATCGGTTGCTCCTAAATCTAAAAACAATTCATAAACCATTTCCTCAACCTCTTCTACTCTAGCTGCCGGTTTATCAATTTTATTAATAATTACTATTGGATTTAGACCAAGTTCAAGAGACTTTTTTAAAACAAATTTTGTTTGAGGCATTGGGCCTTCTTGAGCATCCACCACTAATAATACCGAATCTATTGAACGCAAAACACGCTCAACTTCAGACCCAAAGTCGGCATGTCCGGGTGTATCAACAATATTTATTTTAGTATTTTTAAATATTACTGAAGTATTTTTTGAATAAATTGTTATACCACGCTCTTGCTCTAAAGTGTCTGAATCCATGCTAACACCTACTTCTGCCATGCCGGTTTGCTGCATTAAAGCATCTGTTAGCGTTGTTTTACCATGGTCTACGTGGGCTATAATTGCTATATTTCTAATTTCCATAATTTTAAGTACTTATAAATTTAACAAACTTTTTTATCAAATCTTACAAAATTTGTCATAATATTATTAAATATAAATCACCTCACTTATTAGGGACTGTCGCCAAACTCGTCTCACCCATAAATTGTTAATTTTGGCTAAATTTTTTTCAAATTTTTTTGGCTTACCTTAGGGTAGGCCTCAAAAATTATTCAAAAAATTTATCTTAAAATTTCCAAATTTATGAATTAAAGCGAGTTTGGCGACAGCCCCTAATAATCTTTCTTGGATTTATTCTAAACTCAAAAGTGCTTTTGATAAAATTATAATCTGCAAAAAAAACAAGCTCTAAAGTTAGAGTTTGTTAAAATAGTTTAACTAAAATAATTGTAGTATAAAACGCAAAGAAAGTAAAGAAAAACTGTAGCATCTAGAAAATTAGATCAAATTATTATATATTTTAATTATAGAAACATTTTAATGTTAATGTTCTTTAAAAATAAAAGGAGATAGTTGTGATCAACACGGCGCTAGTTGTAAACCATGTGGGAATTCCAAGACAAAGACTAGCTGCAATACTTAGCAAAACTTTTAAAGTATCTCAAATTGCTGATGGATTATTAGCACTTGATTTTATACAAAAAAATGCACCTAAAATAATCTTGCTAAACTTCAGACTTTTAAAATTAAGCCTTGAAGAATTATTAATGGAATTAAAAAACCAAGATTTTTTAAAAAAAACAACTACGATTGTCACATCACAAAAAAACTTATCACAAAAACACATAGAAACTTTGTATGAGCTTGGTATTGATCTATTTTTAAATACAAGCGATAGCACACCGGCATTAATTTTACGAGCAATTCAACGTGAACTTGATTATAAAAATAATATCCTGACTTTAATTAAGCAACGAGAAGCTAGTCGAGACATTCAAGATGAGCTAGTATCCTCTCTTATAAGAGCTACAGATATATTTGACCCTACGACAAAAAGCCACGCTATTAGAGTAAGTAGATTCGCTTTTGCGTTAGCAACAGCACATGGATTAAATAAACATCAATGCGAAATAATTCATAAAACCGCGCCAATGCATGATTGCGGAAAAATAGGTCTTCTAAGAACCATACTTAACAAACCAGGGAAATTAACTAATGAGGAGTACGAAATTGTAAAAATACATTCTTTTGCCGGTGCAACAATAATAGGCACTAGCCAATATTTACTTCAAAAAATTGCCCATGAAATTGCGTTATCTCATCATGAACGATGGGATGGCAAAGGATATCCAAAAGGTCTTAAAGGTCAAGAAATACCTTTAACCGGAAGAATCACTGCTATTGCTGATGTATTTGATGCACTAGTAAGTGAAAGACCTTATAAAAAAGCAATGCCATTTACAAAAGCAGTAAACACAATAAACACAAATTTTGGCACTCAATTTGACCCTAACTTAAAATCTTCTTTTAATAAAGCCATGCCGGCATTTAAAGACATACTAACAGACAGAATATAAAAATATTGATCTTTTTTTTATATCAGGGCAGTGGAGTTGCATAAACAATTCTACTGCCTCTTATTTTTTAAATTAATTAAAACTCAAATTTTAATAAAATTTTATTTCTAGTTGATTATTATTTAACTATGGTTCATGATATAATATAAAAATAAATTACATAAATAATTTTATGAACGGTTACGCAATAAAGAGCAATAATATAACAATGAAAATAAAGGATCGTGAGTATGTTTTAAAAGTAAAAGACCTTCCCGAAAATAAAAAACCACGAGAAAAACTAATTAAACATGGTCCTACTTTACTCGAAGCTAACGAACTCCTGGCAGTTATCCTAAAAGTTGGCACAAAAAAAGAAGAAGTGCTGCAAATGTCATCAAGAATATTTAAAGAATATGGTGAAAAAACAATTATTAGCCAAACTGATCCAAAAGAGCTAGTAAACTCTCTTGATATTCCACTTGATAAGGCTTGTCAAATTGTAGCTTGTTTTGAGCTTGGTAAACGTTTTTTTCAAAAATTGTCCAAAGGAGGACCAATAACCATTCGTAATGCCAAACAAGCTTTTGAGCATTTGACTGATATGCGAAATTTAAACAAAGAACATTTTCGTGGCTTATACTTAAATAGTCGATATCGATTAATTCATGATGAAATTATATCCATAGGAACGCTTACCGCTAATGTTGTTCACCCTCGCGAAGTTTTTAAGCCTGCTTTGTTTTATTCAGCAGTTGCTGTAATAGTTGCGCATAACCATCCTTCCGGTAGTTTAAAACCTACTGAATCTGACATAAAAGTAACTAACACTTTAATTGAGAGTGGTAAAATACTTGGCATTAATCTATTAGATCATATTATAATTGGAAAAAATAAATATAAATCAATCATATAACAAATATGAAAAATTATTACATAAAACAAAACGCACTCACACTTACTGACGTTTATTTAAAAAATATTTTACAATACATAGAAGACATTGGAGAATCAAGATCTCAAAAAATTAAACAAGCAATAAAATCCAAAACTTATTTTACTTATTTAATCAAAAAAATTAATAAATTAGAACTTAAAGATAAGAAAAGCGACTATATTTTAAATTTACTTAAAGATGATCTTAAATATATAAAAAACAACTATTCTCTTACTAAAAAATAATTAAAAAAAAGTCGGCAATTTACCGACAAATTATTTATTAACGCGTGCAAGCGAACCCGGAGGCAACATACCATCAGGCAATAGATGTTCGTTTACATGATATGGATCTACTTCAACAATATTCCGCACATTTAATAAATACCGCCTAAAGCTTTTCCAAGATCCAATGGCACCATCATTTAAAGAAACTTTACTTACTTTTGAATATTGAATAAATTAAAAAACTAATGTCTTTCTAATTATTCAAAGCACCGTCTAAGTGATGAATTTTGTACACGAGCGACTCCTTTTTCTATTGTCTAAAGAGCACAATCAAAAACCTTTCATAAAAAAAACCGCTACATCCAACTTTTTATTTAAATATAAGTATATAAAAATGTCTACACCTATCGCAACTCACACAATATATGCATCTCTTCACTAAGTAGCATT
The DNA here is from genome assembly GCA_964569045.1 of uncultured Gammaproteobacteria bacterium. GTDB lineage: Bacteria > Patescibacteriota > Patescibacteriia > Patescibacteriales > BS150m-G62 > BS150m-G62. The sequence continues at coordinate 16,777 of CAZMSR010000002.1, forward strand.
TACCACTATCTAATCAAAAACATAACTAACACGCCTACAACCACTACTAGTACTTGCAAAATTGACTGCCGGGTTCTGTTTTCTTTTTTAAGTTCCGGCAATAAATCACTAGTAGCTATATATATAAATCCACCGGCAGCAAAGGGTAATACATAGAGCGCTATATTTTCTAAACTAAAATTAAAAAATAACACTAATAATGCCCCAAATAAAGAAATTAAAGCTGAAAGAAAATTAAAAAATAACGCCTTTAACTTTGAATAACCGGCATATATTAAAACTCCAAAATCACCGATTTCCTGAGGAACTTCGTGTGTAATCACTGCTAGTGTTGTAGCAATGCCTAAATTAATATCCACCAAATAAGCACTTGCTATAATTACCCCATCAATAAAATTATGAAATCCATCACCAACTAAATTCATTACACCTATCGGATGTGGGTGATCATGCGTTGTTGGAAAATGGCAATGCCTCCAATTAATAACTTTTTCTAAAATAAAAAAACTAAGAAGACCAATAATTAAAAAAAGCCAAATAGCCAAATTATTACCTTCTGCATCTATTACTTCCGGCATTAAATGCAAAAGACTGCCGCCAAGAAGCGAGCCCGCGGAAAGACTTACTAAATATGAGGTAATATTACGTAATTTCTTTTCGTTAAAAGAAAGAGTAAAAACACCAACAAAAGAAATTAATGATACTAAAATTACACTGGAAAAAATATACAAATAAATCATTTTTTAAAATTTTTAATAAATAGGCAGTTGCTAAATTTTTAGCAAAAACTGTATATTATTTTTAGCATAATATTGACAATTAATCAATTTTTTATATAATACATATACTAATAAATAATACTTAACTATCATACTCCGCTATTTCCTTCTTAATTTAAAATAATTAGGTATCGGAGTAAAAGAATAAAAAGGAAATATGAATAAAACAGATTTAAATTTGGAAAAAATGCTTGAAGCCGGTCTTCATTTTGGTCATAGAACATCTCGCTGGCACCCAAAAATGAAACCATTTATTTTTACTCAGAAAAATGGCATTCATATAATTAATTTGGCGATTACTCAAAAAAAACTTGAAGAAGCTCTAGATTATATAGACAAATTAGTAAAAGATAATAAAAAGATACTTTTTATAAGCACTAAAGATCAGGCTAAATCTGCAACAAAAGAGCTCGCACTTAGCATTGATATGCCATACATAACAGAAAAATGGATGGGTGGAACTTTAACAAACTTTGAAGTAATTAAAAAATCCATTAATAAATACAAAAATCTTTTAAATCAAAAACAAACCGGTAAGCTATCAAAATATACAAAAAAAGAACAACTTGACTTTGATAGAGAAATTGAAAAGCTAGAACTTAAAGTAGGCGGCTTAACTAGTCTAATAAAAACTCCTGATGCAATATTTATTTGGGATGCTAAAAAAGAATCAACAGCGCTTAAAGAGGCTATAAAAACAAAAATACCTGTTATTGCGGTTTGTGACACAAACACTAACCCAACCGGAATTAGTTATACTATTCCAGCTAATGATGACTCAACAAAAGGACTTGTTTATATACTAAGTCTAATTAAAGGAATTATTAAAAAGAGCTAAACAATAGAACTTTTTTTGTATAATTATACTCAATTATTAAATACTAGATTATTGGATATAATATCTATTTTCTAGAAAAAAAATATGATGGAACTAATAAAAAAATTAAGAACTCAGTCTGGCGCAGGCATGGTTGACTGCAAAAAAGCCTTAACAGAAGCTGATAATAACATTGATAAAGCTTTAGAAATACTAAGAAAAAGAGGTATAGCCAAGGCTGCAAAACGTAGCGATCGTGAAGCCAATGAAGGTATTATTAAACTTGCGGTTAGTGACAATGCTAAAAAAGGATATATTTTACAAATTAACTCTGAGACAGATTTTGTTGCGCGCAATGATCAATTTCAAAACTTTAGCACGCAAGCTATAGAATTAGCTAAACAAAATAGCCCGGTTACTAAAAATGAGCTACTTGACTTAAAAATGAAAGACGGTAATAGTATAAAAGAAAACCTTGAGAGACTTAGTGGAGTAATAGGAGAAAAACTAAGCATTGAAAAATATAATATAATTAACACAACCGGCACTATTGCCGCTTATTCTCATGCAGATGGTAAAATTGGAGTATTGGTTGCTCTTGATAAAAATAATGCAGATGACTTAGCGCGTGATATAGCTATGCAAATAGCGGCAACTAACCCAAGATACATTACCAGCAATGAAGTACCGGAAGAAGAAATTAATAAAGAAAAAGAAATATATAAAGAACAACTATTAAAAGAAGGTAAACCGGAAAACATAATTGAGAATATTTTAAATGGTAAAATTAATAAGTATTTTTCTGAAATATGCTTAATTAATCAAGAATTTATAAAAGAAGAAAAGAAAAAAATCAGTGAATTATTAGAAAATGCAAAAGTAGAAAAAATGATAAGATATAGTCTATCATAAAAAACTATTAAAAAATGCAAGGAAATTTCCTTGCATTTTTTAATTCTTTATTTTTAACCGGCTCCAAGTAAAGAATCTATTACGAATTTAACCAAAACATAAGAAGCAAAAATAATAACAAGCCCAAGTGCCGCCCACATTAAAGTATCCTTACCTTTAGTAACACGCTCCGGAGCTCCGGCAGCTGTCATCCATAAAAGCCCGCCATATACAAACATCAAAAGCGCTAAAGCTCCAACTATACCTAACACAGCCTTTATAACATTTCCAATAACAATCTCCGGAGTAATATTTTCTTGTCCAAGAGGATTTGGAAAATCTTTAGCATCAACTTTGATCGGTAAAATCAAAAAACTTAAAAATAAAAGAATAATTATTTTTTTTGTCATTACAATTATTTTAATTTAGTAAAATTATAGCATATTAAAAAAAACAGGACAACATAAGTTATCCATTTATTTTTTCTTTAAAGTTTACGAAAATGTCTAAAATAAACTTTTCCACCTTTTTTTACTCTTGAATACACTCCATCTTCTAGCCAATTTTCAATTCTACTAATTCTGTGTTGATATTGTCCACTACGAATGTCACCCTGGGTAAAATTTGCCCAAGGTACAGAATAGGAAGAATTTTTTGCAATAGACTCAAAAACTATTATATCACCGTTACGAAGATCTTTCTTTTTTGCAACTAAGAGTAACTTTTCGTCTCGCCCATTAGAGTATTTAAAGCCTTTACCTGTAAGTATGCCACTATTAATCATTTTCCATTCAGGCACATGAGCAATTTTTTTTTGTTCTGGTTTTTTTTGTTTTGAAACTTTGTTATGCTCTTTAATTTTACGCTTTGCTTTTAAATAAAGCGCATATTTCTTATCTAGAGCACTTTTTTTCTTTTTTAATGCGTTAAAATGTTTTCGTTCTTCACGATGCAAACGTTTTCCACTATTAATTTTCTTTACATATATATTCATCTCCAAAATTAAGTCATTGTAGTCTTGTTCTCTTAATGCTTTCTCAACTTTTTTAATTGCTGCTTCTGCCTTATCACTAGGAGTAAGCATTAATACTTCACTAAAATTATAATCAAAATATTTTTCTAATTTTATAACATAAGCATAACCATAACCGGCTAAAATAGGGGCCATTAAGCCACCCCCAATTCCAACAACCATTACATATCGTTTAAAAATCCATTCCAGTCCGCTTGTGTTAATCTTGGTAACAGCACTTAGTAAAAGATAAATAATAGAAGCTGCTAAAAAATTAATAAGCGAACCCGGATAATCCCTAAAAGGCCAAGTTCCCATTATAAACAACATGCCAAACATAAAAATAAGCAACTTACCGGCAATTTCAACCATCTGCTCAGAATAACTTTCAAAATCTCTTTTTTTATCAATACCGGACAAAAAAAATGGGATAATTCCAAGCTTTACCCAATTACTTAAATTTGCTCCAGCTAATATAAACATTAAAAAAAGAACAAATATTAGTAACATGTTAATAAATCGTAAATCCCAATCAGGCAAGGCTTCTATGCCAAAAGGAAAGACATTAAAAAATATTGCAAAAGGATAAGATATTATTAAAGAAACCTGCAAAAGCATCATCATGGGTGCATAGGCATTTTTTAAATCTTTATTTAAACCCAGAAGACCGCCATACTGACGCAGAAGAAAAGGGATAAATTTAAATATTTCCAGCATTTTGCACCTCCTAAAAAACGTCTAAAAACTTTTTTAGCCATGATCGGCTTGCTAACTTCTTGCGCTTTTCTACATGATTATTTAAACCTTGAAACAAAAAGTTTTTTTTACCACTACTCCTATCCTCTGCTAGTTTTTTTTCGTATTCGGTATTTAATTCACTTAATAATATGCTTTTGGGCACATACTCTTTAATATTAAAAACAATACTTTGCATAAGTTTAAGTAATGTTTTTATACGCAAATCAGTTCTATTTAACCGTAAAATTGCAAAAGCTTCGTGCATTATTAAAAACCAATCCTTGTTGTTAGCTTTTGCACTTAAACCGATTTCACAAATACCTTGAATTAAAAAAAAAGCATCTTCGGCGTCCAATAAATACAGATCTGAAAAATTCTTTATTATATTATTCATGTCCGTTGGATGCTCGTTACTACATTTATTTATAAACTGATTAAATATTACTTGAGCATCTTGACTAAGAGCTTGCTGAATTATGCTTAAATTGCCAATTGGTGGTTTAATGGATTTTTTAATCGGATTCTCTTTGTTATTTTTTGCCTGCTCCATCACTTGCTTTATTAAAGCTCTGCCTGGATTTGACTGCCCGGTTGCGCCAAAATTAAAACGCGTATTACTCCAAAAACTCCTTGCCATAAAAAGCAACGCACTAGTTAATTTTGACATATCCGCCTCCACAGAAAAACGATTTAAATTTTAACTAATTGTAAAGAACAATTTTAAAACTAACTTCTAATATAATTTAGCAAAAATTAGTTAATAAGTAAATAAAAAAATAAGGCAACTCTATGGTCGCCCTGCACTTAATATATTAATTATTGTTTTATATAGTTATACCTTTCGAAAATGTCTAAAATAAACTTTTCCACCTTTTTTTACTCTTGAATACACTCCATCTTCTAGCCAATTTTCAATTCTACTAATTCTGTGTTGATATTGTCCACTACGAATGTCACCCTGGGTAAAATTTGCCCAAGGTACAGAATAGGAAGAATTTTTTGCAATAGACTCAAAAACTATTATATCACCGTTACGAAGATCTTTCTTTTTTGCAACTAAGAGTAACTTTTCGTCTCGCCCATTAGAGTATTTAAAGCCTTTACCTGTAAGTATGCCACTATTAATCATTTTCCATTCAGGCACATGAGCAATTTTTTTTTGTTCTGGTTTTTTTGCTTTAATCAACTTTTCAGATGCTTTTTCTTTTGTCTCCCAATATTCGGAAGCAACTTGATCATCACCAAGAAACCTAGCAGGAACAAGACAAACAACGCCCTTGCCGGAAAACTGACCAAATTCATCAGCGCGCTTAATCCAATAAATTGCTTCGTTTTGGCTATAGCCTTGGTTATTGTGGCTCAAAGCTTTTCTTGGTTCAGCTAAACCAAGCACAAGAACGCTCTCTCCTTTATTGAGTTTAATATAAGGTAAATTTAGAAGTTTTGTTTGACAATATGCTGATTTCTTTAACTTTGCATAAGTTGATTGAGCATCAACCCTAAGCTTAGCAACGCTACGATTAATAATACTTGTTGAGTAACTTGACCAAGCATTGATCCATTTGGTCATTATGATGCGCTGCGTTGGAAAAAGATAATGCCCAAAAAGAAAAAATAACGTTCCAAGCATTACTAGCTTAGCAAGCAACCCTCTATCAAAACCGGTATAAAAAGTCCAAGTTGCCATAACAAGCCCAATAGTTCCCCAAACAATTATATCTCTGAAACTGACATAACCTGTTCCCTTAATTGAAACTACACAAGCCATAAAAGCAACTATCATAGACACAGTAAGAAAAGGTCTAAGTGCTTTACGTAACTCTGTTTTTATATCCTGAACACGTTGCCCCTCACCAGCCAAAGCTGCCAAAAAAACAACCAAACCATCTACTGTTAAAAAGAAGAAAAACAAAAAAAGACCGGTAAAGATAGCGGCAATTGCAATCCCAATAGACGAATTAAAGATAAAACTCACAACGAACAACACAACCCCAAGTAAAGCAAGATAAAACTCAAACTTAACAATCTTAAACACAACATCTTTTGCATCAAGAGCTAAGCCGGCTGCGTAGTACCATACAGAAACAAGAACATCAATAATTCTATCAACAAAGTGAAGCATAACTACTCTCCTTATCTGCTTTTGTTAGCTATAGTCAATCAAAACCTTGGTTTTAGTTATGCATACACTAGCAAACTCACCAAGGTTCAGAATTCTTGTCCTATTTGTGCCTACTACGATCAAACCGCGCCCGAGCTTTCTGGCGCATGTCTCTAGTTACTTTCCCGGCTTTGGAATTTTGACCAAAACTTGCTTGGTCAAAATTCTTTACCTTATTCAAAATGCCAAATCTTTTTGCAATACTTCGGACCTGCCCGAAGGCATCACTAATCTCATCCATAATAGTAGTTGTCATACCACAGGCATCCATAAACTTTCGCACCTCCTCTTCATTTTCAAGCTGAGCCAAAATTGTAATAAGTTCAGCACCCATAATGTTAAGTTGCTCAGATGAAACTTTTTTACTATCTGCGCTATGCGTCATTTTTTCTTGAGTTGAATGACCAATCGTGTTTACAACCTTTTTTCTTTGATCAAGACGCAAACTATTGATAGCTCTCTGAATCATTTGAATTTTTTTAATCGGCACTTTATACATCTCTTGTGCCAAATAAAATGCTTGAGTGGTTAATATTTCATCTGTTGTACTTGAAGCAGCTTTAGCTACTAAAGCTTTTGGGCCTCCCAGTCCTTTTTTTTGATCTTTACTCTCATTGTCTCCGTTAGTTTGAGCAACTCCGCTAATTACATTACCAAGCACAGCTCCAAATACATTCTCGGCAACATTTCCCGCTAACCCACTAAAACGCTTAATAATAGACATAACACTCCTCCTATTTTAAAACAGATTACCAAAATTCCTAAAATAATGAATTCTTTAAATTTCAATGATCAATAAATAAACACTAGCATAAAAATATATATTTGTCAATAAAAAGGCCAGTAACCGCCGACTGACTCCCGCTTCGCAAAGGTAATTCCACATGCTTACAACGTGGTCTTAGCTTTAGCGGTGGTGCAAGGCCTGTTTTTTTAGTTAAAAAAGATGTATAATTTTGACATGGAAAATGGAAAACGTCCTCAAGCTAAAGAACAAAGACAAAAACAAGTAATCTCAAAATTAAAAAATGAGAATGTAAAGTTGCGAGAAAAGTTTCAAAAAAAAGATATGCAAATTTTTGATTTAAGTAAAAACGGATCATACGCAAAACAGTCGGAGAATAGAACGCTAAGCATATAATTTAGCAACACGAAATAAAAAGAATTTCTTGTCTGTGACACCTCTTATGAGAGCTCTAAATCCTTTCAACTTTGCATTAAACGACTCTGCTGAAGCATTGGTGCTTCGATTGGTAAAATAGTTCAGTATATTCGTTTCATGCAAACTAATTGTCTCTGCCGGTAAGTAAAATGATTCAATTTTTGATTCTTCAATTTTTTTGTACCATTTATCTAATCTCTTTTTTGCCTCTACGATTGTTTTGCTGTGCTCATAACATGCTCTCAGCATCATGGAGAGATCACCAAGATAGTGATGTTAATTACAAAGAATTAGGCTTAAATTCTTACGAATTAGCACAAAGAGGCAAAGAGATTTATTTAAGGCTCAAAAATAAGCCGGAAGAAAAAAGAAAATTATTAAAATTAGTATTTCAAGATTTTAAGCTAGACCAAGGAATACTAAATCATACCTATACTAAGCCCTTTGAAATCCTAGAAAAAATAGCCCAAAGTTCGAAAGTGATTAAAAACGACCAATTCCTAAATGCTACTTTCGAACTCAGAGAAAAGCCCATGAATAAAGGGCAAAACAGCCCTTTTGAGGCTGTCTGTTACAGTGTGCGAAGGGTCGTGAACAACGTTAGAACTAAATTTTTATCACTTAATGATTAATATTATTTTCTTCTAATAGCTAATGTAATTAATTTAGTAATTAGATTTTTATAGCTTAATCCGCTTATACCCCAAAGTTTTGGATACATAGAAATTGGAGTAAATCCTGGAAGAGTATTTATTTCATTGATATAGATATTTGATCTTTTATCAAGCAAAAAATCAATTCTAGCTAATCCTGTACAATTAGAAATTTTATAAATTTTTATAGCCTGCTCTTGTATTTTTAAAGTTACGTTTTGAGATAGCTTTGCCGGTAACTCATACTGAGCATTATTATCAAAATATTTATCATTATAATTATAAAAATCAGCACCTGGAATTACTTTGCCGGCAAGTGAAGCTTTAATATCCTTAGCATTATTACCAAGTACAGAAACTTCAATCTCTATAGGGTTTTTTACGCCCTCTTCAATTAAAACTTTTTTATCATATTTTTTTGATTTACTAATTGATGCATTTAAATCATTCCAGTTATTAACTTTATAAACTCCAACTGAAGAACCTGTTCTTGCTGATTTAACAAAGAGCGGAAAACTAAATTTTTTCTTTGCAAACTTTAATTTATCATTAATTTCTTTTTTTTCATCATATTCATGATCAATAACAATATATTTAGATTGTTTAATATTATTAACTTCCATTAATTGGTTAAAATATGCTTTGTCTAAGCAAATTGACGATGATGTAATATCACATCCTACAAAAGGAATATTTAATATTTTGAAAAAGCCCTGTATAGACCCATCTTCACCACCCTCGCCATGTAAAATTGGGAAAGCTACATCTATTAAATTTGATAATTTATTAATATCTATTTTTTTTAACTTATTCTCTTGTTTCTTTTTAACAAAATTTAAATCATTGCTACCTGTTAAAAACTCACCATTTTTATTAATATAAATTTGCTTAACTTGAAATTTTTCTTTATCAATATTATTAATAATGCCTTTCGCTGACATAATAGATACATCATGTTCAGGCGAAACTCCTCCAAAAAAAACTCCAACTTTTATTTTTTTTGACATATAAATTTTTCTTTTTTAATTTTATCAATAATCTTGGCTTGTTTTTTAGGATCTTCTTCAGAAAATGCTTCACATTCTGTTGATCTGCATATTTCTGGGCGTTTTTCATAATCTTTACATTGTCCAGTTTTTTCATCTAACAATTCGCAATCATAGCTTTCTAATCTTGTTGTATCGATTTCTGCCTCTGGAATTAAAATTTCACCTCTATCACTAAAGGGTAAGTCTTTAAATTTTTCACCTACATGTGCTCTATACCCTCTATCTACTTTTACCGGCTTGCAACATTCATTACAATCATGCTTTAAACAAGGACTTTCTTTTTTTGCTGGAAATGATTCAAGTCCCATATTAATCATCTATCATTAATAATTTATTTAATAAAATTATATCATATTTATTAAAATGATATCAATTAAATAATTTAAGTTCTAACGTCCCGCTCTCCCTATTTTAAAAGCCCCATAAACAGGGAGAGTGTAAAATATATTGTGTAAATGATAAATTTTAAGTAAGAGAAATTATCATTTTTAACACAAAATTAATTTTGAATTTTTGAAAAAGATTTTTTAATTTCAATTTTAATTTTTACGCCCATGTCAAAAAATAATCCAAAAAATAATTTACCGGATGATGCCGCTACAGGTAAAATTGTAACTAGTAAGCCAATTTTGAGCTATGAAGAATTTAATGAAAAAACAAAGAATTTGAAAACATTGTCTGATGTTACTCAATTTACAAAGGAACTACTCGCTCCAACCATTCAAAAAATGCTTGAAGCGGAAATGGAGCACCATGTGGGTTATCCAAAAAGTCATGTGGCTGGCAATTTGAGTGGCAATAAAAATTAGAACAACCGGTGGTGATATTAAAGTAAAAATTCCTCGAGATAGAAAAGGTCAATTTGAACCAATCGTTATTCGGAAATACGAAACAGTAGAAAGTGATGTTGAGGAGCGAATTGTTTCAATGTGGAGATATCAAAAGCTATATGTTTGATATTTATGGAGTTGATATTTCCAAAGATATGGTTTCCGGAATTACTGACAAAGTCTTGCCACCGGTTTCAGAATGGCAAACAAGGCCGCTCGCGGCCCTTTACCCGATCGCTTATCTTGATGCAGTTCATTTCAAAGTTCGTGACAATGGACGTATTATTTCAAAAGCTGCTTATACTATGCTTGGAATTAGCAAGGATGGCAGAAAAGAAATTTTAGGAATTTGGATTGGAGAGAATGAAGGTGCTAAATTCTGGATGGGCCTGTTAAATGAAATTAAAAATCGAGGAGTAAAAGATATATTAATAGCTTGCATTGACGGACTTTCCGGCTTCTCAGAAGCCATTAAGGCCACATTTCCACAAACAGAAATTCAACAATGCATAATTCATCAAATCAGAAACACAACCAAATATGTTTCACAAAAACAAAAAAAGAAATTTTGTGCTGACCTGCGAACAATCTGCTCGGCTCCGGATAAAAAAACAGCCAAAGAAGCTTTAGCGAATATGATTGAAAAATGGAGTCAGTATGCAATTTATCTTCAAAGCTGGAAACGTAAATGGGCAGAGCTCTCAACTTTCTTTGTCTACTCTCCTGAAATTAGAAAGATTATCTACACCACCAATGCCATTGAGGGAATAAACAGACAATTCAGAAAAGTCACCAAAACTACCACAATATTTCCTCATGATGTTATGTTTCCAAAAATAATCAAAATTGACTAAAAGAAAATTTGAGCTTGCGCTCAAATTTTAACCAAAATTTTTCCTTAAAAACTAAATCTAAAATCGTCATTTACACAAAACTATTGACAGTCTCATATTAATTTTTAATCTGAAAATTTTAATTATTCTAGTATGCCCAATATTTTAATATCAATCAACTGAATTATTATTTTTTAAAGTATTCCCATTCACCTTCTTTTAGATTCCCTAGGACAATATCACCAACCCTTACTCTAATTAAATCTTGAACATGTAAATCTAGAGCTTTAAACATACGCCTTATATGCCTTTTCTTGCCATAAGTTAAAATAATTTTAAAAAAATTTTCGTTTAAAACCTCTACTTTTTTTGCATTCAAAAGCTCTCCATCAGATTTAATACCATTCATAAGTTCTTTTATAATGTTAGCATTATTAATTTTCTCATTTGCCTTGCTTCTTACTCTTACTAAATATTCTTTTTCATTGTCAAAACTAGGATGAGTTATTTTATTAACAAAAACACCATCATTTGTTAATAACACTAACCCTCTGCTATTTTTATCTAACCTTCCGGCGCATACTAGCTTTTTCTTAAGCTTTACTAATTCAAAAACAGATTTTTCTTCTGGAAAACTTCGATTAGAACAAACATATCCAACAGGCTTATTTAATTTAATATATAATAAGCTATTATCTTTAATAATTTTTTTTCCATTAATAAATACCTTATCACTCTCATTTACTCTATCACCTAGCTTGGCTTGTTTTCCATTAATAATAACCTTGTCCCGCTTTATTAGATCTTCTGCTTTACGCCTGGAACACAATCCGGAATTAGCTATAAATTTTTGTAATACTATTTTTTTCATAATTTATTTTTACAACTCCTAATAATGCCACAAAAACCCAAAATAAACAAGCTAAATCATTTTTAAAATATGGAACATCAACTAATCCATGAACAATTAATGCTATCATACCCCCTGCAAATCCAAGTAATAAAAATTTATTTTCCCTACACTCAAGCGCACGAGATAAAAAAAGAGCATCATAAATATATTTTAGAAATAACCAAGAAAAAACTATCATTCCAAAAAACCCAAGTTCGACCCAAAAATTAAGAAATATGTTATGCGGATAAATATATATTTCGAGTGGCTGCCAATACTTCTGCTTGTAACGCTCATCAAAAATAACAATCTTTCTCCTAAAATCCGGATCACTATCAAAATTAAAGAAAAATCCTTCTTTATGATACGGCCTTACAGCCTTTTGATATCCAGATAGCCCGGAGCCTAACAACCAATACTTATCCTTAAGCATATAAGCGGTTTCTTTCCACCCTATTAAACGAATTGTTCCTGATAAATCTTTGAAGAGCAATTTATCTTTTATTTGCTCATTGTTAATACTTAAAAAGTATACACTTGGAATAATAAATAAAATAATTAAAAGTGTTGCTATCTTTATTTTTTTATTTAAAAATAAACAAAATATAAATAATCCTGATGCAACCCCTAAGATAGCGCCCTCGGACCTAGCAAACCATATAGCTAACAAGGAAGTTACTAATGCACTAATAAGTAATATGAATTTATTTGTTTGAATTATGAAATCTTGCTTGCTAATTAGCACTTTTTTATTAAACTGTTTAGCAACTTTTAAATAATTAAAAAATTGCCCTAAAATCAAGGGAATAATTGGAGCTAAATAAAGACCGACAGCATTTGGATAATTAAACACCGAAGTCGCTCTATCACTTTCAATCCATTCGAAAGGCATGCCAAATTTAGTAAATTTTTGCACTATTGCAAAACAAGAAACTAGTAAAGCTGATACAGCCAAAGCTAATATTATATTTTCCGGTCTTAATCTTTTTTTATTTTTACTTTTAAAGTCAACCGTATTTATAAAAACAATATAAAGCATAATCGGCTCAATAAAGTAAGCTTTTAATATTCCAAAAGCACTATTAGTTAAGCCAGACACAAACACAGCAATAAATGAAAGTATAAGAATTAAAATAATTTCTCGTGAATAAGGATAGGTTATTTTTTTTAATTTAAGACTTCTACTAAAAACATATTTAATATTTTGAATTTGTCTTTTTGAGTCATTTAAAAACCAAGCTAAAAATATTATTAAAATCATTGATTCAAGCAAAGTAAAAGGCACTTTAAAAATATTAAATCGAATTACATAACTAGGTAACGAAATAATTAAAATTAAAAGAGCTAAGCTAATATTTTTTTTAGCCAAGTAAAAATATAAAAAAATATATAAAGCAATAATTAAACCCATATTAATAGTAAGATAAAGCTTGCCAATGAAGTCCATTCTAGCGCCCCATACCACCAAGGAACTCTAGAACAATTAAAGGTAAATAAAATCTTAAAAAACCAATTTGGTTCGTGATATTTTTTGATTAATTTGTCTAAAGCTTTTTTGTTCCATATTTGAATAAATTTTCCATTGGAAAAAAGCTTATAATTTTTTTGGCTAAATGGATAAAATAACTTAATTCCCCAACCAACCCCAATTATATCTAAAAGTGCATGAGATAATACAGCTAAAAAAAATACAATAGCCAACTCAAAACCAAAAATTAAATACCCAACAATAAATACTATTATTGGGAAAAAGATTGTATGGAAAATATCATCCCTGTGCTCGTGAGTCCACCTGTAAAAAATGAAATTGAATTTAAGTAAAGCGCCAACAACATCCGGCATTATGCCAAAACAGGCTCCAATAAACAAAAAAAGGCTATTAACTTCAAGATTATAGTATTTCCCTAAAAACAAAAAAATTAAACTACCCGCCAGTAAATGAATAAACATTGTAATTAAATTGCTAAATTTTAATATTTATGTTTTAATTGTAATCATATTATATCATAAATATATTAAATGAAATATTTTTTTGTTTTAGGTAATAATTCTACGTTGTCGATTGCAGAAATTACATCTAAATTTCCTAAAGAAAATCATACTATCATTAGTAATGATATTCTTATGCTTGAGTCAAAAGAAAAAATTAAGCCGGATAAAGTAATAAAATCACTAGGCGGTACTATAAAAATTGGAATCATTGAAAAAGAATTGCCACTCAATATTAAGTTAAAAACAGAAATTTTTAAGACACTAGATAGCAATATTAAAGGTAAATATAAATTTGGAATATCTCAATATACAAAAAGAAAAATCAATGTAAAGCGCTTAGCAATGGAAATTAAAAAACACCTCAAAGAACAAAAAATTAGTTCAAGATGGGTCACAAGTAAAGAAAAAACATTGTCCAGTGTTGTTGTTACGCAAAATAATTTAATTAATAAAGGAATTGAAATTGCACTAATTGAAAACAATGATAAAATTTTACTAGGCAAAACCTTAGTAGTGCAACCATTCAAAGAGCTATCTTTTCGGGATTATGGCAGACCTGCCAGAGATGACAGATCAGGAATGCTACCTCCAAAGCTAGCCATAATATTAATAAATCTTGCTAAAACTAATAAAAACTCAATTATCATTGACCCGTTTTGCGGATCCGGAACAGTATTAACAGAAGGTCTTTTAATGGGTTATAAAAATTTAATTGGATCTGATATATCAAAAAAAGCAATAAATGACAGTAAAAAAAATATTAAATGGATTATTAAAAATTTTGATACAAAAATAAAAAAATACAAATTATTTAACTCTCCGGTTCAAGAATTATCTAAAAAAATCAAACAAAACTCAGTTAATTCTATTATAACAGAACCCTACCTTGGGCCTGAACGAGGCCAAATAAATATTAAAAATACTATTCCTGAGTTAGAAAAACTCTACTCAGAAAGCTTAGCTCAATTTTATAAAATCATGGAGCCCGGCGCACGAATTATTATGATATTTCCTATTTTTAATATAAACAATAAAAAACATTTTATAAATCCAAATTTAAACAAACTAACAATTACTAATCTGCTTCCAACAAATTTAACTAAAAATAAAATAATTAATCTAACAAACAGAAAAACAATAATTTACTCAAGACCAAATCAAAGAATTGAAAGAGAAATAATAATTTTAACAAAATAAATACATTAAAAAACTAAACCTAAAATCGTCATTTACACAAAACTATTAACAGACTCAATTAATAATAAATATTATTTATAATTTTATACTATTACTTATTTTTCATACTCTCGAAAGCCCTTAAAATTTCAAGTGGCATTGCAAAAATAACTGTATTTGATTGATCTGATGATAAGTCATTAATTGACTGAAGTGTACGCAAGTGAAGTGCTCCGTCTGACTCACCCAAAAGCTTAGCTGCTTTTGCCATGTTTTTTGCTGCTGTTACTTCACCTTCGGCTTTTATAATAACAGCTCGTCTTTCTCTTTCTGCTTCAGCTTGCTTTGCAATTGTTCTCTCCATATCCTCTGGTAAACTTATGTCTTTTAAATTTACATCATTAACCTGCAATCCCCATCCTTGAGCTTCTTTTCCTATTATTGTTTTTATACTCTGAGCAATTTTGTCGCGACTTGATAAAAGTTCATCTAATGTAACTTCTCCTACAGCATTACGCATTGTAGTTTGTGCTAATTGGGACACTGCGTGGCGATAATCCTCAACTTCAATAATTGCCTTTTCGGCAAATTCAACCTTGTAGTACAAAACAGCATTAACAACAACGGAAATGTTATCCCGTGTAATAGCTTTTTGATCAGGCACATCTACTGCTTTTACACGCATATCAACCTTTTTGTAGCTCTGAAAAATCGGAATTACTATACGCCAACCAGGAAGCATGGTTCGCGAATACTTGCCTAAAGTAAATTTTACACCTCGCTGGTATTGATTAATTTGTTTAATAAATGTTATACTAAGAGGAATTAAAATTCCTATAATGCTTGTTAAAATTTCCATATTTTGAATTATGATTATATTTAAATATTCTTACTAATTATCTTAGATAACTTAATATTATAAATAAATACACAGTAAATTATATATAAATTATTTTTATATAATAGCACATCTAGACAATTAAAGAAAACAAAATTAAAGTGTAATTGTCAACTATGTATGTATATTTTTTAATTAAAAATAAAGCGAGATTGCAAAAAAACTCGTTTTTTTTTGATTATAAAAAATAAATAATCACCACTTATTTACCTATAAGAAAATGACAAACATCTCCATCTTTTACTTCATAACTCTTTCCTTCTGTCTTAATTAAACCCTTGGCTCTAGCATTGACTTCGCCATTGCAATCTAAAAAATCTTGCCACCTTATAACCTCTGCACGAATAAAATTTTTTTCAAAATCAGAATGAATTGCACCGGCGGCAACCGGAGCTAAACTAGCTTTTTTTACTGCCCATGCTTTTGTCTCTATCGGACCGGTAGTTATAAAAGTTATTAAACCAAGTAAATTATACGAAGCTTTAATTAGCTTATCTAATCCGCTTTGTTTTAAGCCTAATTCTTTAATATATTCTTTTTGCTCATTTTCTGGTAGGCTTGCTATTTCTGATTCTAACTTAATATTAAGAGGCACTACTATGCCATCCCAATCACTTGTATTAATATTATTATCTTCATCTGTGTTTAATACGTATATTATTGGTTTAGAGGTTAATAGGCGCAAACTTTTAATAAATTTTAGGTCTTCTTCATCTAATTTAAATAAACGTACTGCAAGACCTTTATCTAAATGCTGTTTTAATTTTAAAAGCAAATCACTTTGTCTTATTGCCTCTTTATCTCCGGCTTTTGATTCTTTAGATTTTTTATTTAATAATTTTTCTACCGTACTTAAATCTGCCATAATTAACTCAAGGTTGATTGTATTTCTATCTTCTTCAGGATTAATTTTTCCATCTACATGAATAATATTATCATCTTTAAAAACCCTTATAACTTCACATATAGCATCACATTCACGAATATGAGCTAAAAATTGATTTCCTAAACCTTCACCTTTATGAGCGCCTTGCACTAAGCCGGCAATATCAACAAACTCAATAGTAGTGTGTATTATTTTTTCAGAAGAGCTTATTTTTCCTAATTTCTCTAAACGTTCATCAGTAACTTTAACAGCACCAACATTAGGATCAATAGTACAAAAAGGATAATTTGATGCTTCTACTTGTTTTTTTGTAATTGTATTAAAAAGAGTTGATTTTCCAACGTTTGGTAAACCAACAATACCAATTGATAAACTCATTTTTATTTTATTTACTTTTCATTTTTTTGATAAATACCACTATAATTAATTCTTCCTTTGTAGTCGTGTAAAAAATCTTCTATATTAACATTATTTAAGACAGGCAACCTAGAACAAGATGTAATCTTGCCATTATTTATTTGATAATTTTCTTTAATATTAAACAAGACAGTACTGAGAGTAATTCCATTATCACTTGCATATGTTTCAATTGAACTAATTAAGGTACGTAAATAAATAATAAACTTTTTAAAATTATTATTAGGAGTAATAAAAGAATAGCTAGCAATATTTTTTTTGCCATACCTTAAAAAAGTACTCATATTTTCAGAGTTTAAATCAACAATAATTTTGCAATTTTTGCTATTTTTCCACATATGATATAATTTAAGCAATTATTGACCAAAAAATCAACAAAATCATGAATATAACTACAAAAATTGCTCATAATTATATATTCCAAATTATTTCAAAGATTATTTCAACTATTTTGGGCTTGATAGCAATGGCCTTAATGACAAGGTATCTTGGTGCTCATAATTTTGGTCACTATATAACAATAATGACCTTTTTATCATTTTTTGGCATATTAGCTGACCTAGGATTAACATTAATTACCGTCCAAATGATTAGTCAGGAAAGAGCTAATACACAAAAAATACTATCTAATTTACTTGGCATTAGATTTGTTTCTGCATTTATTTTCCTTGGAATAGGGCCACTTTGCGTTTTCTTTTTACCATATGAATCAATAACTCAAATTGGTGTAATGATTACTGCATTATCTTTCTTTTTTATTGCTCTTAGTCAGATATTGGTTGGATTATTTCAAAAAAATCTTAAGATGGATAAAGTTGCAATATGCGAAGTTGTATCACGTATTGTGCTTGTACTTGGAATTGTAGCAACCTATACTTTTGATTTGGGTTTGTATAGTATTTTAGGATTCACGGTTTTATCTAGTTTAATAAACTTTGTGCTCTTATATATATTTTCAAGAAAAATCACAATAATTAAACTAGAATTTGATTTTAAATTATGGAAACAAATAATAAAAAAATCATGGCCACTTGCTGTAACAATTGGACTAAATCTTATTTATCTTAAAGCTGACACCCTAATATTATCTTTAATAAAAACAGAAGAAGAGGTTGGGATATATGGCGCTGCTTATAAAGTTATTGATGTATTAATTACTTTACCTTTTATGTTTGCAGGCATAATATTACCTATTCTCACTTTAGAATGGTCCAAAAATAAGGTACAAAGCTATCATCAAGTTCTTCAAAAATCACTTGATACAATGATAATTGTAGCACTTCCATTTGCCGTAGGCACTCAATATATTGCGCATAGTCTAATGACTGCTGTGGCTGGAGAAGATTTTTATATTTCCGGAGATGTTTTAAAATTACTAATTATAGCCTCTGCGATAATTTTTATTCAAGTTATTTTTTCGCACGCTGTTATTGCTATAAATAAACAAAAAGAACTTATTTTAGGTTATTTATTCACAGCAATTACTGCCCTAGCAGGGTATTTAATATTTATTCCAAAATATTCATATATGGGAGCTGCTGCAGTTACTATTTATTCAGAGCTAATAATTACTGTAATTTCTATGTATTTAATCTGGAAACATACTAATTTTATGCCTCAAGTAACAACTCTAGCTAAAACAATATTAGCTTCAATTTGTATGGGTAGTATTTTATACTTTACAAAAGACTATAATTTAATTGCCTCACTTAGCTCAGCTATTTTAATTTACTTTGGAGCCCTTTACTACATAAAAGGATTGCATTTTATTCCAATAAAAGAAATATTAAAAGGTAAAATTACTTAATAATATTACTTCGATAATACTTAGCTGCAATTTCAGGGGATATTGAATTAATTACAATACCGCTACCAAGTTCAACTCCAGCCCAAATTGAATCACGAGGTTGAATTTTTATATAAAAATGCTGATCCTTAAATAAGACAACTTCATGCATGTAATAATTAAAACTTAAATCTAAAGCTTGCATTTTTAATAATATATATTTTAAAATTTTAGCAATTGACTTAATTTCAGCATTATTTAATTTAGTAACATTATCTAAATGCTTCTTAGTAAAAATCCAAGCTTCGTAATGGTAAGCACTTGCGTAAGGTGCGAATACGGCAATATTTTTATCTTCAAAAATTCTTCTAGATGATTTAAGCTCTTTTTTAATTACATCACAATATGGGCAACGTCTAAACTTTTTTTTATAATCAAGTGATATTTTATACTCTTCTTCTAAAAGCGGTGGTATAATACTAGTAGCAAAGACTTGAGAATGAGCATGAGCAAGTGATGCCCCGGCTTTTGAACCTTGATTTTTAAAACATTCAACATATTCAATTTTTTTCACATTACTTAGAGCAACCGTTCTTTTAATATACATTTTTAACAATTTTTCAATTTGCGTTACAGATAAATCAGCTAACTCTTTTGTGTGATTCGGAGTTTCAATTATAACTTCTTGTAAACCACAAGCCTTAGGGTTATTTAAACTAACAGCTGGAAAAATATTTTTAATACTTAGAACATTCCACGCTTTCCCTTTTTTAATTTCATCTACTACATTCTTCTTTGTAATATTATCAGGGCAAAATACGCAACTAGGTACTCGCTTTGTAATTGTTTGTTCATGAACATCACGAGGGCGTTTAGCTCTACCGGGTGTTATTAACACATACCTATTTAACAAATAATCTTTTCTGTATTCTGATTTATTTTTACTAGATATTGTTTTTATTTTTTTTAAAGACATATTTTATTAACACATTCATAGATAATAATATTATTTAATAATTATAATATTTCCCAAAAAAAAGATCCACCTTCGGGTAGTAGCCCTAAGGTGGAAATAGAAAATTTTGTTTATATTTTTTTAGTTTGTAGTTTTATTCTTCGATATCATCAATCTCTTCAAAAACTTGATGATCTGAAGCATCAGACGCTTCAAGTGCACTTTCATCTGATTGATCAGACAATTGCTCACCTTCGGTAATGTCTCGCTGTGTGCTACCGGAAACGTCTACAAGAACAGATGCTTCAGGTTCTGATAAGTCATTGTTTGACTCAACATCAACCCGATACTCTGCGTTGTCGAGCAAACCGTCAACACGAAATTCACCGGTTTCATCAACTACCGAAAGAGCAACAAAGTCACCCATCTGATCATAAACAAGGACCATTACATCTACTGTATTTTGACCACTGTAAGTACCGTAAATCATGCCAGAAGGCTTTTCGAGAGTAACATCACCTAAGTTAATATCTTGATGCTCAAGCTGAAGTCCGTCCAGATAATAATCTCCGTATTTAGAGATAACCCGGACTTGATATTCGCTATTCATTGGAACACCAAAAACATAGAAACTTCCATTAGCCTTAGATGTGCTACCGGCACTAAAACCATTCTCAGAATCATGAACGCTTACAAACACACGCTGAACAGACTCACCACTTTGGTCAATTAAACGACCATAAATGGAAACGCCTTTTTTAAGAACAACATTGAGTGATGCATGGTCTTGAAACACTTCCAGATTCCCGCTATCAGGCATTATGGAGTGCCAAAGCGCAACCGTTTCCATAGTTTCAGTAAACTGATCAATACCGGCATAAAAAGCATTAACATAGCCGGCAGCTTCAATGAACACGCGGTAATTCCCGGCAGGCAAATCATTGATCTGCCAATTCCGATTTCCTTTACCGCAGTCCATATCAAGCTTATTTTCTGACCAGACAGTCACACATGAAACAACATCAGAATCAACTGATTCGATACCTGAGATTACTCCACCAACACTGTAAAGGTTAATATTAGGAAAATCAAAGTTGATGACATTGATCTGACTTCCATCAACCACTGTGATTTCTGCTGTTTGAGATCGGTCAGTTGTCAAGCGAGTCATTGTCGAGTAGAAAGTGCCCAAGTGATTCACCACTGACACAATATAATCAGATGCACTCACAAGGTTATCAAAACTATAGCTATTATTTTGATCACTTACTTCAACAACCTCAACAGCCTTAAAACCAAGAGATTCCGAGGTTAAAGTAAGCTCAACAAATTCACCTTGCGGAAACCCGGAGAATGTCCCTCCGATACTTCCATTACCGCGCAACCAAGTAAGGTTAAGCAACTCAACACTCTCCATGCTCAGATCAACTACTTCAGGAAGTACCAGTTCACGATTAGAATTGGAAATAGTGATTCTGTAGTCATCGGTCGACATAAGATCACGCAACACAAAACTGTAGTCATGGGGATCTATGGCTGCCGATGCGTTAACCCCGGTCTTAGCAGAAGAAGCATAAACATAAACATCGCCGCTAACACCTATCACGAACTGATTATTGCTCACATCAACTTCAAAGACCTTTCCGCTGATTGAATATCCTTCTGCAAGCGTAAAGTTGATATTATCGGGATCACTGTACCATACATTAACCAAGCCGGCTTGCGCATATGGCACTACTGGAGATTCTACTCCAACATAACATCCGTCAACCCTATCTTCAGCTTCTACGCAGACTATGTAGTCATTTGCAAGCATCAAACCTTCGATACTATAGCTTCCATCTTCTTGAACCTCTGCAAAACTACCATACTCTACACTCTTTGCCCAAGCATTAACAAAAACCGGATATTCACCAATTCCGCTAACATTCCCAGAGATACTGGCATGGCTACGCACAACATAAGTTGCGTTACCTTGCTCTTCAAAACCATCTCCAACATCAACAGAAACAGATAGATTGTAAGTACCGGATTTAACCTCATTAACAGGTTGTGGAGAAAAACTACTTGATCCTTCACTATCCACTTCTAAATCAGAAACAACTTCACTGACCACTTCACTAGTAGATTCGTTAACTACAATAGCCTTCCAAGCGCAACTATTATCGCTATCACTTGCGTAATAGCAATAAGCATTATCAGCAGAAGCTTTATAATGCACATCATCACGCTCACGAAAAACGTCTTGTTGCAAGTCAACGGAATCCTGTTCTTGATCATTTTCTCCAAAATTTCGACCAATCAAAATACCGCGAAACGTCGGAGACTGATGGGAATCACATGCGTCTCCAATGCCATTGTTTTCACGATCAACTTGATTAGCATTGGGAATATCCGGACAGTTATCTACTGCATCATTGATACCATCACCATCTCTATCCAATGAGAGCACTTTAAACAAAGCCGAAACAAGGTCAAAAATACCTTGAGAAGTTTCAATCTTGAACTGAAAATCATATACTCCGATTCCCAGGTCATCATAACAGACACGAAACCTTTCACTACTTGAACCAAACTCTGAGTTAACCTGTTTAAAAGGAATTTCAACTCCTTCTTCCGGGTACCGGTGGTCAAACCCGTCATCTTTTAAGACTTCGTATGCTATACGATAGTCAATCCACACTTTACCTCCAAAATGGATCATAACGCAGACATTCTCACCTTCGTTTATTTTAACTACTTCATTAGGCACCATTGGAATCACTCCAGTCAATACCTCTTCATGTGGATTATCCACAGAACTGCGAAAACCGGTACCGATTTCAAACATGCCAAACTCATATCCCATTCCATCATGACGATCACAGGCATCACCTTCTTCATCATCATCATGATTTTCTTGTCCGGGATTATAAGCATTTGGGCAATTATCAATCTCATCCGGTATATTATCCCAATCAGGGACAGAAATAGCTTCTTCATTTTCCGCGGTTGTAGTTAACTCTTCTTCTTGCGAAGTTGCGACAGTTTCTTCAGAGGTCGTGACAATCTCTTCTTCGGAAGCTGTGACGGTCTCTTCAATCGCTACAGTCTCTTCTTCTTGCGAAGTTACGACAGTTTCTTCAGAGGTCGTGACTGTCTCTTCTTCGGAAGCTGTGACGGTCTCTTCAATCGCTACAGTCTCTTCTTCTTGCGAAGTTACGACAGTTTCTTCAGAGGTCGTGACTGTCTCTTCTTCGGAAGCTGTGACGGTCTCTTCAATCGCTACAGTCTCTTCTTCTTG
>CAZMSR010000002.1:40086-113434 GCA_964569045.1 uncultured Gammaproteobacteria bacterium
TCTTCTTCTTGCGAAGTTACGACAGTTTCTTCAGAGGTCGTGACTGTCTCTTCTTGTGCAGATTCAACAACAAAAGGAACTGTTACCAAATCGAATACACCGGAAGGTGTTTTGATTTTGAAACGAACCTCATAATTTCCAACAAAAATCCCAGGATAACAGCCATGAAACTTATGACTAGGCCAACCCCAGTCTGAATCTACTTCATTCATCTGAACTTCTTGACCATTTACCGGATAAGAGTTGTGAAACTCATTATTCTTGTAGATATCATAAGTGATGCTATGATTCACCCAGATATGAGCACCAAAATAAAGCACGTAACAAACATTATTACCTTCTTCGAAAGCAGGAACTGTGATAGATTCAGAGGGATGATAAACATTAACTGTTTCGACATTTGTCATGTCATAAGGATTATTTTCAACTCCTGCACGAACTTCATAACGATCCAAGATATAATCAACATCTCGGTCACAAACATCACCAAATTCATCCTCATCAAAATTTTCTTGTTCGGGATTGTACAAACTCAGACAGTTGTCAGAGTAATCCGAAACTCCATCCCAATCAGAATCACTCTCTAATGAAACACTTGTATCTATTGATGACACTACCTCTTGTGAAGTAGTTGTCTCGTCTTGTGCAGATTCAACAACAAAAGGAACTGTTACCAAATCGAATACACCGGAAGGCGTTTCGATTTTAAAACGAACCTCGTATGCGCCAATAGCAACATTTGAATAGTGACCAAAAAAACGATGATCTGACCAACCCCATGCTGATTCAACTTCATTCATGGGAATTTCTTGCCCATCTGAAGGGTGAGACATCTCAAGCTCATTATCTTTGTAAACATCATAAGTGATTCGATGATTCACCCAGATATTACCGCCGAAATAGAGCATATAATAAACATGCTGATCCGGTGATACACTGATTATACCATCCTCCGAAGGTCTGATAAGACCGGTTATTACTTGCTTGCCTGACTGACTAGAGTCAGGTCCAACACCGGTACCGACTTCAAAACGATCAAGGACATAATCTTTGTCACGATCACAAGCATCACCCTTAAAAGGGCTATTTGCTTCCTGCTCTGCTGACAAATCATGATTCTCTTGTCCCGGATTATAGATCGTTCGACAATTGTCTAACTGATCAATAATTCCATCCCAATCAGAATCTACTGCTTTTGCATGCTCGACGTATCCACCCATCAAAAAGGTAAAAACAAAGAAAACCATTAAACTCCGAATTACGTTACGATTGCCCATTTGACTTTCCTCCTGTGTGTTGTGACTGTTCATCCGGCTCTTCTCCTGTGTGTTGTGACTGTTCATCCGGCTCTTCTCCTGTGTTCTAAAAAAAATTGTAAAGAACGGCAATAACTGCCATTTTTACCAGAACTACCATAAATCTTTTAAAGATTATCATAATTTCTCAATTTTGTCAATATTTATCTTAAAATATTTCTATGCTGTAATATAAAATATGCAAACTCAAAAAGAAAAATTAATGGTTATAGACGGAAATGCGCTTATTCACAGGAGTTTTCATGCATTACCGCTAACCATACAAACCAAAGACGGTTTTGTAACTAATGCTATTTTTGGCTTTATAGCAACACTAATTAAAGCTATTAAAGATTTAAATCCAACTTACATAGCTTTAACACTAGACCGCCC
This sequence comes from uncultured Gammaproteobacteria bacterium, assembly GCA_964569045.1. Lineage (GTDB taxonomy): Bacteria > Patescibacteriota > Patescibacteriia > Patescibacteriales > BS150m-G62 > BS150m-G62. The sequence continues at coordinate 41,775 of CAZMSR010000002.1, forward strand.
GGAGCCAACTTTTAGGCACAAAGAATACAAAGAATACAAAGCACATCGTGAAGCCCAGCCAGATGAACTTTATGCACAAATACCTAAAATAAAAAAAATAGCAAAAGCATTAAATATTCCAATTTACTCAAAAGCGGGTTTTGAAGCTGATGACTTAATTGGCACTATTTGTCGTAAGATTGATGGGAAAATAGAAAAAATTATTCTAACCGGAGATATGGATACATTGCAATTAGTAAATAATGACACAAAAGTGTATGCCATGAGTCGAGGAGTGCAGGATGCTATATTATATAATCACGACAAAGTAAAAGAAAAATACTCCGGCTTAAGCCCAAATCAAATGACCGACTACAAGGCACTGAGAGGTGATCCTTCGGATAATATCCCCGGAGTAAAAGGAATTGGTGAAAAAACAGCTACAGAGCTATTAACAAATTTTAATACTCTAGATAAAATCTATAGCCAGATTAAATCTGATAAGGTTAGCAATGTAAAACCAAGAATTATTGAATTACTAAAAAAATATAAAAAAGATGCTTATTTATCAAAAAAATTAGCAACTATTAAATGCAATACTGATATTGATTTTAAATTAAAAGAAGCTAAATTTGGAAATTTTAATAAAGAAGAATTAAGCAATATTTTAAAAGACTTAGAGTTTAATTCTTTAATATTAAAAATTAATAGTTTACACAAACAAAACAAACAAACAGAAGAAATTAATAAATTTGAACGCAATCAAAAAATATTTCAATATAAATTAATTCAAAAAGATAAAGAGTTTGATGAATTTCTTAAAATAATTAAAAAACAAAAAAAATTCACCTTTGACACTGAAGCTGATGCAAAAAATGCACTTACTGCTAACCTGCTTGGTATTAGCTTTAGCTGGGAAAAAGACTTAGCGTATTATTTGATAATTGACTTATCAAACAAGACAAACGATTCTAACAATAATCTATTTAATTATCAAAATAAAAAAGAAGAAAAAAATACTCATCCATGGCTAACAAAGCTAAAACCAATATTTGAAGATAAAACAATTAAAAAATCAGGGCATAATATCAAATATGATATAAATATTCTTTCTAATTACAATATCGATGTTAAAGGAATTTATTTTGACACTAGATTAGCAAGCTATATTTTAAACCCAAGCACTAGACAGCATGATCTTGACTCTTTAGCTTTAATTTACTTGGAGCACGAAAAAATAAATAAAACAGATTTATTAGGAGCTGGAAAAAATAAAATAACATACGCAGAAGCTCAAGCTGATAAAATTGGAATTTATTCTTGTGAAGATGCTGATTGTACTGAAAAATTAATAAAACCATTAGAAAAAAAATTAAAAGAAAATAAATTATACAAACTATACTCTAGAATTGAAATACCATTAATAAAAATTTTATCTAAAATGGAACAAGCTGGAATTGAAATTGACTCAAGACATCTTTCATCTTTAGACTCTAAACTTACTGATCGCCTTAAAGCCATTACTAAAAAAATATATAAATTAAGTAAAGAGCCATTCAATATTAATTCACCAAAACAACTCAAGGTTATTCTCTTTGAACGATTAGGATTATCCACACACCAAATTGGAAAAACTAAAACAGGTCTTTCTACTGCTGCTTCTGAACTTGAAAAACTCAGAGACTCTCATCCAATAATACCGCTAATCGAAGAGCACAGAGAATTATCCAAACTACTTAGCACATACACTAAAGCACTACCAACTTTAATAAGTCCAAAAACTAACAGAATCCACACTAATCTAAATCAGACAATCACGGCTACCGGAAGACTCTCGAGTCAAAACCCTAACCTACAAAACATACCGACTAGAACCGAATTAGGGCAATTAATTAGAAAAGCCTTTATAGCTAAATCGGGCTTTGAGTTGCTTAGTCTTGATTACTCTCAAATAGAACTGAGACTAGCTGCTCATCTTTCAGAAGACGAAAAAATGATAAAAGCATTTAAAGATGGAGCTGATATTCATACCATGACAGCGGCTCAGATTAATAACATTAATATATCCAAAGTCACTAAAAATATGCGACGCGAAGCTAAAGCTATAAACTTTGGTATTCTTTATGGTCAAGGTCCTAGAGGCTTAAGTCAAACTACAGGCATGACACATATAAAAGCTCAAGAGTTTATTGATAATTATTTTAAAGTCTTTAAAAATATAAAAGAATATATTGATGAATCCATTGAAAAAGCTCGAGAAAAAGGGTATGCTGAGACAATTTTTGGACGTATTAGGCATTTAAATGACATTAATTCTAGTATAGGACAAATTCGAAAAAGCGCTGAAAGAATGGCAATAAATACTCCAATGCAAGGATCTGCAGCTGACTTAATAAAAATAGCAATGTTAGAAATTGATAAATTCTTAAATAATACAAATGAATGTGCTATGCTCTTGCAAATTCATGATGAATTAATATTTGAAGTTAAAAAAGAAAAAACCAAAGAATATGCTAAAAAAATCATTAATATCATGGAAAATGCAACAAATGACGTAAAACTTAAAGTACCGATTAAAGTTGATGCTGAAGTTGGAAATAACTGGGGAGAGACTAAATTAATAGAAATCTAAGAATCATTCAAATATGATTATTTTTATTCATGGAGAAGATACATACCGCTCACGAGCGTATTTACACAAATTAAAAAATAAATACTTAAAAGAAATTGACAATACCGGATCAAACTTATCTCAAATAAACGGAGAAAAAACAAATATTGCCGAAATCAATAATGCAGTGTCCACAGCTTCATTATTAGTTAAAAAAAGAATGGTTATTATAGAAAATCTTTTTTGCATTAAAAATGACAAAAGCCTGGATGATATTTATTCTCTATTTAAACAAGATAAAATTCAAAATAGTGATAGCAATATTTTAATAATATGGGAAAGCATTGGGGAAAAAGAAAGATTAACTAAGCAAAAAAAAGAACTTAAAAAATTTTTAATAAGCACTAAATATTCTCCAAAACCTTTTAATCGATTAACACCACGCGAATTAGTAAACTGGATAATAAATTACACTATTTCAAAAAATAGCACCATAACAAATGAAGCTGCGAATTTACTTTGCTCATACACTCAAAATGATCTTTGGCTAATTAGCAATGAACTAGATAAATTGATTTATTATAAATTACCAAATGGCATTGATGCTAATGATGTAAAAAATATGGTTACTGCTTTAGTTAATGACAATATTTTTGCGCTTATAGATTCTATAGGTAATAGAAATAAAGGGGCAGCTTTAAATTTATTAAAAAATCAACTAGAGTTTGGAGCTAATGAATTTCAAATTCTAAGCTTAATCTTACGACAATTTAAAATCCTAGCTAGAGTCAAATCTCAAAGCGAAAGCGGATTAACAAAAACTCAAATTGCCAACATTACAAAAATTCATCCATTTGTAGTTAAAAAAAGCTTAATTCAAGCTAAAAATTATACTTTTAAAACAATAACAACTTTAATTAATAAACTAACAGAATATGATTTTATGGCAAAAACCGGTAAAATAAAAGCTAGTGAAATGCTAGAAATGTTTATTTTAACATTTTAAAAAAGCGCTTCTAGCGCTTCTTTATTTACTTATTTTATTTAGCTTTAGTTGAAGAGATTTCTTTTTTCGATTTTGAGCATTTTTTTTAATAATACCTTTTTGAGCGGCCTTATCAATGTCTTTTAATGTTTTTTTAACAACATCTTTTACTTTTTCATCTTTTGAAATTATAGCCTTTTGACTTACTTTAATTGATTTTTTTAAAGCTGCTTTAAGCTTTGAGTTAATAGCTGACTTTTTTTTACTCTTTCTGAGCTCTTTTTTAGCTGATTTAATATTTGGCATTTTTATTTCTGATAATTAAGTTGTAAGCAAAATACTTGCACCAAGCAAATTATAAGCTTACATTATTTATTAATACTAAAACTTTAGCATAAGTTGCAAATTTTTTCAAGTATACTCAATTGCTAAACTAATTCAGAAAATAATTTTTTTTTAATTTCGAGCGAGACAAAGAGAAAAAATTTTGTTTATGCTATAGTATAGGCCAAATTTTTTCTCAAAGCCACAGCCGAAATTTAAGAAAATTATCGGAATTAGTTTAGCAATTGAGTATAGCTGTATCAATCCACCTTATTTTGGACAAGAAATACATAATGAATACTTATATATATTATATTGATAAATAACCAATACTAATATAAAATAAAATTACTAGTATATTAAAAATATACAAAATATGGGCATTATTACTCAAATTAAAAAATCTCTAGTTTCTGATTCAAATAATTGTTTGCATAAAAATATTATAAAGGTAAAAAATATAGTTTACCCACCAAATATTAATATGGGAGACCTAAGCTTACCATGTTTTGAATTAGCAAATATCCTACACATAAGACCGCACGAAGCAGCTTTGGAATTAAAAAAATTACTATCTAAGAAAAAAAATAAATATCTAAGTTCAATTCAAGTTACCGGCCCATATATAAATTTTATTATTAACAAAAAAATTCTTGCGAAAAACTTATTAAAGGAAATAAAAGAAAAACAAAATAAATACGGAAAACTTAAAGTAAGTGAAAAAAAGAAGATAATGATTGAATACTCAAATGCAAATACTCATAAGGAGTACCACATTGGTCATTTGCGCAATATTTGCATCGGGGATTCAATTAACAAAATATTAGAAACTAATGGGCATAATATTTTTCCTGTTTCATATATTAATGATTTTGGCATACATGTAGCTAAAACGCTATGGTGCTTAAAAGAATACTATAAAGACAAAATTCCTCAAAAAAATAAAGGGGAATTCTTGGGTAAAATTTATGCTGATTCAACTAATAAAACAAAAGAAAATCCTTTAGCTCAAGATTTAATTAGTTTTTTAATGAAAAGAATAGAATCGCGAGAAGGAGAAGATTACAAGCTTTGGCAAAAAACCAGAAACTGGAGCATAAAACAATTTAACGAAATATATAAAGAACTAAATATTGAATTTAAAAACATATACTACGAAAGCGAACTTATCCAAAAAGGATTAAAAATAATAAAAGAACTAAAAGAGAAAAAAATCTTAATAGAAAGCAACGGAGCTATTATTGCTGATTTAAATAAATATAACTTGGGTATACTAGTAATAATGCGCTCAGACGGAACAGCTTTATACCCGGTTGCTGATATTTCACTTGCTATTCAAAAAATTACTAAGCACAAACTTGATAAATCAATTTATGTTGTTGATGTCCGTCAGAGTTTGTATTTTAAACAATTATTTAAACTTCTGGAATTAATGGGCTATAAACAAGATTTAGTGCATTTGAGTTATGAATTTGTAAAACTACCCGATGGAATGATGTCATCAAGAACAGGCAATATAATAACCTATAGTGACTTAAGGGAGAAATTAAAAACCAAGGCCAAAGAAGAAATACTTAAGCGACATAATAATTGGAGCTTAAGAAAAATAGAAAAAACCGCTACCACTCTGGCATTAGCTATTATGAAATTTGAAATGTTAAAAGTTGATACTAACCAGATTATAAATTTTAACTTTGAAAATGCTTTAAAATTTGAAGGATACACAGCAGGCTATCTGGAATATACTTATGTAAGAATTAATAGTATTTTAAAAATATTTTATAAAGAAAACATAGACACCATATTTAGTGAAATTAATCTTTCCATTTTAAATAATAAAAAAGAACACGAATTAATAATTAAAATGGCAAAATATCCGGAAATCATAAAAAAAGCCGGTAATAATTACAACCCAAGCGAAGTAGCTAAATATCTATTTGAATTGGCTCAAATTACTAACGATTATTATCATGCTACCCCAATACTAAAATCAGATGAGGAGTTGCGAAGCGCACGTATACTATTAATTGAATCTGTTAATCAGATTATTAAAAATGGCCTTGGATTGCTTGGAATTGAAGTTTTGAATGAAATGTAATATCTCCCCACTATTTCATTACGCTAAACTATTTCAATAATTTTTAATAGTTTATTATTTAATTTAGTATTTTTCATTAATGTAGCTTATAGCTTTATTTTTAATGTCCACTCCTTGTTTTTTGTAGTTTATTGCAGCTTGTGCTAATTGCCCGATCTTATTTCTACAATCTTTTGTTATAACGGGGATTTTTAAAGTTTCAATATCTTTAATTTTTAAGTGACGAATATTGGATCCGGCAATAAAAGAACTTATATTTTCTTGCCCTAAAAAAGAATTTATATAATTTGCAATATAATATGGATTATAATCTTTGTTTTGAATAATTAAACGCACTATTCCTCCGGAAATTATACTATCTTCGTCATAATCGTATACCAAGGCAATCCCGGGGGTTCCATCTTTTGTTAATAAGATATCACCTTTATTTGGTTTGTATCTAGATTTAAATTTATTATACACCTCTTTCCCAATATACTTCTGAGCTTTATTTATTAATCCATATTTAGTAATATTTCCTACTCTTAAAAACTTGATTCCTGATTTTTGATATGACTTTACCCCAACTTCAGCGCCACTTTTAATATGTGCTATTTTATTTAAATTTATACAATTAATTAATTCATTTTTAGGCAAATAACTAAAAACATCTAAATTGTTATTCTTTTTTACCTGACTTATTTTTATGCTAAATCCTTGTTTTGAATAATTTTTATTCTTTCTATACTCTATACTGCTTTGTAACAAACTATCTGCTTTTTTGTTAAACTCATAAAAATTACTTATATACTTTTCTGCATTTTTATAGGTTTTAGTTATTTCTTCGTAGTTTTTTAATTTTTTAATCTTAACATCACTCAAATCTGACTTTGAAATACTCATTATTGACATACCGCTTTCTAACCTTTTAATTTGATCTTGGGCTAGAAGCGAGGCTAAATACGCAGCTAAGTAATATGGACTAATTACTTCTGGCTCTTTTACTCTTATGCGTATTATTTCAGAGCTAATAAAAATCTTTTTTTTACTTGAATCAACTAGCCAAACTTGTCCTACCTGACCTTTGCGCGTTATTATAATATCTTTATCTTGGACTTCTACTCCAAGTAAATCATCAGGTACTCGCATAACATTACTAAAATCTATTCTATACTCTTTAAAATCTCCTGTTCTTAAATAGTACGCTCTACAATCTTTATTATTAAAATTAATTAAACTTGTTCCCAGCTTAAGATTGGCAACATCTCCCAGGCTAAATGCGCCATTTAAACTCTCTTCTAGCTTAAGAAATTTTGGATTATAAAATTCCGGATCCAAGCGTTTTAATTTATTTAGTTCTAATAATTGAACTCTGGAAATAATCATTTTTTTAAAAACTTTAAATATTCACTAGTAATGTCATCTAAGTCATGATCAAGAATTAATTTTTCATTTTTATTTATTTTATAACTAGGTCTACCTAAATGATCTTTGCCAGACTTTTCAGATACTGCCATGAATATTGGGTAATCATATAATCTATTGTCACGTGCAAACCAACGCCTTAAAAAAACTATACTTGTTTTAGTATCAGTATATGGCCTAAAAATATTTCGATCTAAGCTAATTATAGCTAAAATTTGAGCGTTAGCTAGCAAATACTTACGCACATTTGCCATGTTTTTATTATTAAGGACTCCTTGCGGCAATATAATTGCAGCGCGTCCACCCGGCTTTAAGAGGTCAAATACTCTTTCTAAAAAAAGAATATGCCTATCCATTCTTGGTCGCAACCTATTGTTTTCATCCATTGATAACTCATATTCTTTTAAAATTTCTTTATTAGTAATATCACCTGAAAAGGGAGGGTTTGTTAGAATGCAGTCAAAGGTATGTTTTTTTAAACCTAGCTTATTCCATATGGGTATATTTATTGTATCTAACTTATTTAAATTGTATGCATATTTATCTCCGGCAATAATTTTAATAGCCTGCGCTATTTTTATTGACTTATCATCAGCATCAATACCATAAATATTTTTAAGATTTATTTTGGAATCTACTTTATTTTTGTAAATATAATTTAAAGAATTAATTAAATAACCGCCTGAACCACAAGCCGGGTCTAGAATTAATTCAGTATTTCTCGGTTTTAAAACATCTACCATTAATTTTATTACATGCTCAGGAGTAAAATATTGACCACGCTTTTTTTTAGCTACTTCTGGCAATATATATTCAAAAGCATCAGTAGCCTCACTAATACTACAATCAAGTATGCTTATTGGTGCTAATATATTTATACAAGCCTCTAAACATAAAGCGTTTAAATTAAATTTTTCTTGAGAGGCAAACACATTTGACCATTTAGACCTAGCTTTTTGAAATAATTTTTGAATATTTTTACTTCTTTCTTTTGAATTAATAAACTTTGGCTTGTATTTATTATTTTTCACATCTAACTCATCCACTAACTTTACATAAATAAGCTTTAATACCTCAGAAAAAACATCAGCCCCGGATTTAATTATAATAGCCTCTTCTAATTGACAGATTATATCTTTCAAATTTTTTTGCGAATCTAATTTATTATTCATAATTTAATTGTACTATAAAAGAAAAACTAATGCATTATCCGTACTATTTAACATAATTGTAATATTATTTTTTGTTTAAATTTAAAAAAAAGTTTATAATAAACTCATAAGTTGAAAAATATAAGTATGAATCATCAAATTGGGGGAAACCTTTTATTGAATCAAAAATTAATTATTGAAAAAGCTTGTATTGGGGAAAATTCAAAAGTTGCTGACTTAGGATGTGGCATGCATGGATATTTTATATACCCGATTGCTAAAAAAATTGGCAAACATGGCTTTATTTATGCAGTTGATATATTAAAGGCAGCGTTAGAAAATGTTAAAAGATCTATGAGTCAAGAAAATATTACCAATGCAAAAACTATTTGGAGTAATTTAGAAATATTTAATGGGACCAATATTGCTTCAAACAGCCTTGACACCGGTTTACTTATAAACATTCTTCATCAATCTAAAAAAAGAGTTAATATTATTCGTGAAACCACTAGACTACTAAAAAAAGATGGAATGCTTTTAATAGTTGACTGGAAAAATATTGCTTCGCCACTTGGCCCATCAAAAGAAAATAAAGTAAACCAAGAAAACTTAAAGCAAGCCCTACCCAAAATGGGACTTAAATTAGAAGAAGAATTTGAAGCTGGTAAATTTCATTATGGGTTGGTTTTCAGAAAGATGTAAACGATTAATGAACATAATTTGATAAATAAACAAAAGATGACTATGATAAACAAATAAGTCATTTTTTAATATGGATAAAAAACAACAAATCTTGGAATTATTAAAATTGCACTATGGTTATAATAGCTTAAGGCAAGGTCAGGAACAGGCAATTAATAATATTATTAATAAAAAATCCACTCTAGTTATAATGCCGACCGGTGGAGGGAAGTCTTTATGCTATCAATTACCGGCTTTAGTTTTAGATGGAGTAACTTTAGTAGTATCGCCGCTTATTTCACTAATGAAAGACCAAGTTGACTCTTTAAATAAAATTGGCATACCGGCAACTTTTATAAATTCCTCTTTAAGTCAAGACCGGGTTGAGCTTGAATTAAACAAAGTTAGAGAAGGATATTATAAGCTAATATATGTTGCGCCTGAAAGGTTTTATTCCAGGGACTTTATTAACACCTTAAACTCAATCAAAGTAGAGCTCTTTGCAATTGATGAAGCGCATTGCATAAGCCAATGGGGTCACGACTTTAGGCCAAGCTACACTAAGCTAGCTAGCGCGATTGAACAAATTGGGAATCCTACTATAATCGCTTTAACAGCAACTGCCACGCCAGAAGTTAAAGAAGACATTATAAAACAACTTAACCTTAAAAACCCGGAGTATATAATAACTGGATTTGCTAGACCAAACCTTCAATTCGGGGTAGTACAGGCTAATGATATCCAAAGATCTCAGTTAATTTTAGATTTAATTTGGAAAACAAATGAAGGGTCTGGAATTATCTACGCCGGGACTCGTAAAAAGGTTGAAGATACATTATTATCTTTGCAAAGAGCCGGTATAGAAGCTATCGGCTACCATGGAGGCATGGAAGCAGAAGAAAGAAAGCGTGTTCAAGAAAATTTCATGAACAATAGAGCTAGGTTTGTAGTGGCGACCAATGCATTTGGTATGGGCATTGATAAATCAGACATACGGTTTGTTATTCACTACAGCCTTCCCGGAACGCTTGAAGCTTACTATCAAGAGGTAGGTAGAGCCGGTAGAGATGGTAAGCATAGTTTTTGTGTTCTATTTTACCATCCAAAAGACAGGCGTTTGCATGAATTTTTTATTAAAGGCGATAACCCACCGGCAAGCACCATTCGCGAACTGTACACTAGTTTAACAAATGAATCTAGCAATACTATTTTAGCTACTTATTCTAAGCTAAAAGAAGAGTTAAGTGATGATGTACCTGAAATGGCAATTGGAACGTCTTTAAAAATTTTAGAACGCGAAGGTTACATTCAAAGAGCTAATGAAAAAACCGGAAATGCGCACTTCCAGCTTTTAACAAATTTTGAAGACGCTGTAGCTAAACTAGGCTCGCGAGCCAAAAAAAGCCAAGATATTTTATTAAAACTTTACGAAAATTACGCCAGTGAGCTTAACCGAGGTCTTGAAGTAAATTTTGAAATAATTTCTAGTATGATTGGCGCGAATAAAGACTCAATCGTAAGAGTATTAAAAAAATTAGCAAACCTTGGAATCGCAGAATATTCACCACCATTTCGCGGAACTGAGATAAACATATTAAAAAGAATTGATCCGGATGAACTGCAAATTGATTTTAGTTCACTTAAAAACAAGCTAACGCAAGCATATTCAAAATTAAATAAAATGGAAGATTTTATTTATCACTTGGACTGCAGGCAAAAATACATTTTAAATTATTTTGGTGATGATAATCCTTATACATGTGGTAAGTGTGATAACTGCTTAGCTGATTTAGGCTATAAACGAAAACATAAGGCGCCTGATAAAGAATATTTAACTAACACTATCAAAACCGCTAAACAAGAATTCAAAGAAAAAAAAATGTTCAACACAAAATTGACTCAACTAGTTACTCTAGAACACTGGAAAAACGGATTAGACACAGATGAAATAGCTAAAGAAAGAGATCTAAAAGAGCAAACAATCTCCAACCATGTAGTATATTTAATTGAAAAAGACTTAATTAAAAAAAATGAAATAGACAAAATTGTTACTACTAATAAACAAAAAAAGATTATTAAAGCTATTGAAAAAATAGGAGGTGATAAATTAAAACCAATAAAAGAAGATTTAGGAAAAGAATATAGTTATAATGATATAAAATTTACCCGGGCAGTTTATAAGAAACACTAATATGCTATAATTTACAATATGGTTAATGAACATATTGTATTAGTAAATGAACAAAATAATGTAATAGGGACTGCTCTTAAAAATAAAGTACATGGAGCAAATACTCCTTTACATAGAGCTTTTTCTGTTTTTATTTTTAGAAAAAGTGATAAAATGTTTTTGTTACAGCAACGAAGCTTAAGCAAAATTACTTGGCCCGGTGTTTGGTCAAATAGTTGTTGCGGACATCCGATGTTAAATGAATCCACGATTAATGCAGCTAGACGAAGAGTTAAGCAAGAGCTAGGAATTAACTTAAACCTACTTGAAGAAGCAGCGCCTTATCGGTATACTTTTATTAAAGATGGAATAATGGAGAATGAAATATGCCCAATTTTGATAGGTTTAACCAAAACTGAACCAATTATTAACAAAGATGAAGTGGAGTCAATAAAATGGATTAACTGGGATGAATTTTTAAATAATACAAAAAATAATCCTGAAAATTGGTCACCATGGTGTTGTGAAGAAAGTTTAATCTTAAGTAAAAATAAACGATTCAATCAAATAATAAACATTAATAAAATATAAAAGTGTTTAAAAAAAAGAGAAAATATAATAGAAAAAAAAATAAAGACATTTTAGAAGATAACTTGGATGAAAGCATAGGCCTTGACTCTGACATTAAGAGAGGAATTATTATCGTATTTATTATCACCTTTGGAGCGATAAGTTTTTTGTCTTTGTTTAATATTGCCGGTGCCTTGGGTGGATTTTTATCAAAAGGATTAACTGCTTCTTTAGGTTGGGGGCGCTGGCTGTTTCCTTTTTTAATGTTTTTTTTAGGTTATTTTTTATACAACGAAGGAAAATATTTTGTTAAAAAAATGACTTATTTTGGAATATTCTTATTATTTATTTCTATTCAAGCAATACTCCATTTATTTACTCCGGTAGAAGAATGGAAAGAAGCAATTAGCTATGGAGCCGGAGGAGGATATTTTGGATATTTTATTGCTCTTTGTTTTTATAAAATTATGGGCATTATTGCTACTTGGCTTGCTCTTGTTGCTATATTTATAACATCTTTAATGTTAACATTTAATGCATCACTAAAAAAAATTATTGGCGGTGAAAGTCCGCTTAATTTTCTCTTTTCTCCTTTTAAACTCGCTTATACTAAACTATTCAATAATAAAATAGATGATGAATATTATGATGAAAATGAAGAGGAAAATAATGAAGAATCATTAAATACACTCAAACATAACGAAGAAGAATTAAGCAAATATGACAATGATTCGCTTGATGAAAAATTTTCTAAAAAAACTATTGGTGAATCAAATACTAATAAAAATAATGAAGCACAAGAAAAGACAAAAACAGAAAAAACGCCTGATATTTCTTTAAATTCAGCAAAAGTAAAAATAGATTTACCTATTAACCTATTAAAAGCAGCAGCTGGCAAACCAACATCGGGAGATATTAAATCTAATATTGATATCATTACTAAAACGCTAGAAAATTTTGGCATAAACATTGAAATGGGCGATGTAACTGTTGGACCAACAGTTACTCAATATGCCTTCAAACCTGCTGACGGTGTTAAGCTGTCAAGAATCACAGCTTTAAGAAGCGACTTATCACTAGCACTTGCCGCTCATCCACTTAGAATCGAAGCTCCGATTCCCGGGAAAGCGCTTGTTGGCCTTGAAATGCCCAATCAAAAGAAAGCGCTTGTTAGTTTAAAAGAAATATTAACCGATGTATCATTTAAAAAAAACGACAATGCTCTAGCTCTTGGCCTTGGAAAAGATGTAGCCGGCAAAGTATGGGTAGATAATTTAGCAAAAATGCCTCATGTAATTGTAGCCGGTGCAACAAATTCCGGTAAGTCAGTATGCTTAAACACAATAATTGTAAGCTTACTCTACAGAAACAATCCTGACGAACTTAGGTTTATTATGGTTGATCCAAAAAGAGTTGAATTGACAGTGTATAATGACATCCCTCACTTACTCACTCCTGTTATTACAGATGTTAATAAAACAGTAAATGCGCTAAAATGGTGCTTAAATGAAATGGATAGACGATTTGATGTTCTTAGCAAAAAAGGCAAAAGAAATATACAATCATATAACGAAACCTTAAAACCTAGTGACGAAAAAATGCCTTATATTATTTTCGTTATTGATGAACTAGCGGATTTAATGGTATCTGCCAAGAGAGATGTAGAAGCAGCTATTATAAGGCTAGCTCAAATGGCTAGAGCGGTAGGCATTCACTTAATTCTTGCGACTCAAAGACCTTCAACTGATGTAATTACAGGGCTAATCAAGGCAAATACACCTGCTAGAATCGCTTTTGCCGTAGCTTCCGGCATTGATTCTCGCACTATTTTAGACTCAACCGGGGCAGAAGATCTTTTGGGTCAGGGAGATTTGCTAATGTCTACACCGGCGATTGCTCAACCTAAACGCTTGCAAGGAGCGTATTTATCTGATATTGAAATAAAAAGAATTGTAAGATACATAAAAGAGCAAGTAGACGGTGAGACATTTTACATAAATGATATTGTTGAAAATCAACAAGTAAAGGGCGTAGCTTCTATGGGCATAGATCCGGGAGGAACAGCAGACAGTGAAGGAGGAGATCAACTTTTTAATGAAGCTAAAGAATTAGTTATTAATAGCGGAAAAGCATCAGCATCTTTACTTCAACGTCGTCTTAGTGTAGGATATGCTAGAGCTGCTAGAATTATGGATTTACTTGAAGAAGCTGGAATTATAGGCGGAGCTAACGGATCAAAACCTCGTGAAATCCTAATATCAAAGGAGCAATTAGAAGAATCGCTTAATACTCCAACAAGTTTTACACCGATTCACAATCCTGACGAATTTGAACCCAAAGATAATTACCTGACTGAAGCCCCGGACCATCTTAATGAAGAAGTACCTGAAAATCCTGTAATTCTAAAAAAAGAAAATAGCTACACAACCCCGGAGAATAGCAATAAAGACAATTTTTCAGAATATGAGGAAGAGGATGTTGAAAAAAAATCTCAAAACAAAAAAGAATTAAGCACAGACGATGTTTACGAAGGAGATAGTGAGGATAATAAAAAAGAAAAAAATAACGATCTTGAAGATGAAGGGAAATTTTTTTCAAAATAAAATTTTTTAAACAATTATTAAATTTATGATTATTACATACAACGGCTTGTCATGTTTTAAATTACTGTCTAAACCTACAGAAGGAACATCTGTAATTATTAATCCATTCCACGAAGACACCGGCTTAAAACCAAATAAAAATCAATCTAATCTAGTTATAATCGGATCTTTAAGTAAATACATAAATAAAAAATCGCAAAATAAAGAAAGTTTTTTAATAAACACGGCCGGAGAATTTGATGTTAAAAATATCGGCGTTAAGGGTATTGAAATAAAAGGAAATAAAATTAATACAATAATTTTTAGAATCACTATTAATAATATTAGTTTTATTCATTTAAGTGATTTAGATCGAACTTTAAGCACAGAAGAACTTGAAGAAATCAACGGTACAGACATACTTGCAATACCGGTTGGAGGTAATAGCGTACTCAACAGCTCAAAAGCAAAAGAAGTTGTTAATCAAATTGAACCAAGAATAGTAATTCCTATGTTATATAAACTACCAAACCTAATTATAGACCTAGATGATCTAGAAAAATTCAAAAAAGAAATTGGAATTGAAGCCACATTTGAAGACAAGCTTCGTATAACAAAAAAAGACCTCCCGCAAGAGGACATGGAATTTGTAATTTTGAATGCAAGACAATAGTATGCTAAATTTATAATCTGATTTTGATTTATATTCATAAACTTAGCGTATTTTATAATATAAACAATTATTCAACCTCTCTAGCACTAATTTCTTCTAATATTTTTTTACGTACTTCATTCATTAATTTATTATCTGCTTTTAAAAATCTTTTAGCGTTTTCTCTTCCAACGCCAAATTTAATATCCCCAAAACTATAAGAATTGCCATTTTTTCGAACAACTTCTAAAGCAACACCGGAATCAAGCAAGTCGCCGGCTACTGAAATTCCTTCATTATACATAATATCAAATTCACATGTTCTAAAAGGTGCTGCTACTTTATTTTTTACAATCTTACACTTAACTCTATTGCCAACTATTTTGTCAGCCTGTTTGATTTGAGCACTTCTTCTAATCTCAATTCTTACTGACGAATAAAATTTTAATGCATTGCCGCCGGTAGTAGTTTCCGGATTACCAAACATTACTCCGATTTTCATTCTAATCTGATTAATAAATATAATAATTGTATTTGTTTTAGCTACAATTCCGGTTAATTTACGAAGTGCCTGACTCATTAATCTAGCCTGTAAGCCCATATTTGAATCTCCCATATCCCCTTCTATTTCTTTTTTTGGTACTAGTGCTGCAACACTATCAACAACTATAACATCAACTGCATTAGATCTAACCAAAGTCTCTAAAATCTCGAGTGATTGCTCACCGGTATCGGGCTGAGATATTAACATATCTTTTACATTAACACCAATCTTAGTAGCATAATCAGGATCAAGCGCATGTTCAGCATCAATAAACGCAGCAATTCCACCGGTTTTTTGCACTTCCGAGACTATATGCTGAGCAAGCGTAGTTTTACCTGATGACTCCGGTCCAAAAACCTCTATTATTCTTCCTCTTGGAACACCGCCAATTCCAAGTGCAACATCAAGCGACAAACAACCGGTAGAAACAGCATCAACATTAACATGCTTAAACTCACCAAACTTCATTATTGACCCCTCTCCAAACCTATCTTTTATTTGCTCCATTGCAGCAATAGCTGCTGCCATTTTCTCATTACTCCGGTCATTTTTATTTTTTTTACTAGCTTTATCAGTAGTCATATTACAAAGAATGCAAAAAATCAAAATAAAATTAAAAAATATTCTGATTAATTATTTAAAAATAACTTTTCTTAATTTTTAATATTAACTTACTTAAATATTTTTTACAAATCTTTTTTTAATAAAATTTTACGCTGAAGAAAAGCTTCGTTGCCAAACTTTCGCCTAGCTGAAATATTAATTATATTAATTCCTTCTCTTAAATAAACACCCTTTTTAAACACTCCGCCGGTATTAGCAATTAACTCACCATTTATTACAACCTGAGCTTGCTCGTCAGCACTTCCATTAATTTGAATATGAGTTTTACTTGTTACTAAATTATCTTCCGGATTAAAAATCTTAAGTGCCGGAGGCGAAAATATTCCAAAAATAGCATTACTTAAATAATAAAAACAAATAACTATGCTAAACGCAATTAATATATTTTTAAATATATTTGGAATATAGATGATAAGGGTCTGTAGATTTTTTAATTTTGAAAAATAATCATTTTCTTTAACCTCCAAACCTAAAACGTTTCGTTCTTTTTCAAAATCGACTAATAGTTGCTTGTAATTTAACTCTAAAAAAGAAGCATACTCTCGCAAATAATTTTTGCCATACAACCCCTTTGGCAAAATCTCATAATTAGCACTTTCTAAAGAACGAAGATATTTAATATTAATATCTAAAAAACGAGCAATTTGACTTAATTTTAAACCTTTTTTAATTCTAGCCAAATAAAGCTGCTCTGAAACAGAAGCAGCTTCTAAATTAATTTTATTAATTTCAAATTCTGACATATACTTTCACATAATTAGACTGCTACCAAATTATTCCAACACAACTAATTTGCTATCATTTAATTTAAAGTAGTTTAAGTTACCCTATGGTGGCGGTCCTAACACCTCCTCTGTTACCGGGACTCTTCTAAGTGGCTCTGCCACTTGTTCATAATTATTACTACTAGTTGTTTTTTTTAAAACTTCCAACCCTTTAACAGGAGGCTCTCCTTTTAAAGCAGTAATAGTGAACTGAATAATAAGATATGAACAAAAAATAATAGCTAATCCAATTACTGAATTTAAAAGTATACCCTTGCCTTGAGTTACTCTTTCAGAACTACCGGCAGAAGTCAAGAGAACAACTCCACCGTATATAAAAAACAACAAAGTTACTGATCCGGAAATTCCTAAAATAAAATTTGCTACTTTAATTATAAGCCTTTCAAAATCAACTAATGTACAACCACCATCACTTCCTGTGCAATTAACTAATCCTTTTTCATTATTCGCAGATACCTTAGAAACATTAATCCTCACTCCTCGGCAATCATCAATCTCTCCACCAGCCTCAAGACACTCTTCATTCATGTAAAAAAGAAACTCATTCCCAACAGTAAAACTCAACGGAATAAAGAATAATACTATTCCAATAATAAATTTAAATGGCGTTAAAAACAACTTTTTATGCATTTTTTTAATATATTGTCTGCTGAACCTTTTGCGCACCTAAGTTAATTACGTTTTGCAATTTAGATCCATCAGCTCCGGCATTATTTATCATTTCATGAATTATGTTTTCCGCAGCATCATAATTTTTACCTCTATACCAACTTTTGGAAGTTAGTACTTGCCCGGCAAAAACACCAATATTTTCATCATTTATTTGCTGAGTTGCCACAACTCTTAAAGCTGATGGTTTTTTTGTTTTTCTTAAGTAAGATTTAACATTTTCAGCTTTTGCGGCAAATTGAATAAAATCCCAAGCCTCATTTGAGTGTCTACTCTTTTTTGAAACTGTCTCAACCCAATAATTAGCAAAATTCATACTTCTACTTGCTCCTTCTATTTGCGGCACCGGAGCTATGCCAAAATTCAACTGTGGTGCGCGAGCCTTTATAGTTGACTGATGATATGAATATCCAAGCATCATAGCCAAACTCCCTCTAATAAACATTTCAAGAGAATTATTAAGATTATTATTCCAAGTATATACCTCTTTGGTTGAGTTAGAAAAATCTGTATAAAACCTTAGCGCCTCAAGGCCGGGGTTATACTTTTGTGCTTTGTAAGCAGCAGGGATTGCATGAAAAGCCACTGTACCACCGCTTGTCATTTGAGCTCCATTTTGCATCATTAGTAATGATAATATATCAAATGAACGCTCTACATTTCTTGCCCCGCCCAAAGCTATTCCAGATTGAATTATTTTACCTCGAACATCAATTTTTGTAAGCCTTTTAACGTATTGTTGAAGCTCTTTATTCCAATATGCCGGTGGCTCTGCTATACCGGAATTGTTAAATAAATCACGATTATAGTACAAAGCCATAGTATCTACCGACAAAGGAAGGCCATACACCTTACCGCCAATAATGACATCATTAAAAACAGTATCAGCAAAATTATTTTTAATTTGAGTTAGAGTTATGCTTTTTACTGTTCTGAGTTCAGGAATTACTTCTTTTTTTAAACTACCCTTTACTATCGGATAAGCCATTGTTATACTAGCCGGCATTACTCTTATTTTATTCTTGTATTTATTAATCCACGTATTATGAATACTAAACATATCCGGACCTCTATCCTCGGCTAAAGCGTCCACTATAGCGTCTTCATATTCTTGGTAACGCAATTTTCTATAATTAATATTAACAAACGGATGAATTGCTTTGTAAGCCGCTATAATATCTGAAAAAGAATCCTCACCATCAAAAACCCTCCAATACTTAAGCGTTACCGGCTTCATAGCACTTTCTGTTTCTTTTGTTGCTATCTTACATCCAAAGCCGGAAGTTAATATAAAAACAAATATTAAAAATAATGTTGTTAGCTTAGAAGTCATAATTAATAAATTTTTTTATATTCAATTTAATTTTTTAGTTTACCATTCTATTTGTAGCATAACACTTTTTCATCTCTACATACATAATATCAAAAAAATTAAGGTAAAAAAAGAGCCCTGCAAGAGTATGGATTTATCCACACCCAAGGCAATTGCAAGAACCTACTTTAAATGAAATTTAATGATTTAAATGTTCAAATGCAGGTCATTCTTTTTAAAAAGTTTTACAGGGATTAATTTTTTGTCTTGTCCATATCCGGAAGGACGACAATCGATTCTAACATTTTTCAATCACAAATTAGGCGACAGCCATCCGTAAACGACTGTTCACTAGCCTAATCTACTTATATTATACATTAAAGTAAAAAAAAGAGGGGTTATCCATACCTGTGGATAACCCCGGTTGTAGCGACCGCCCTGCGGGGCGGAAGTCAAGACTCAAGAGCCAATATTCAAAAGGCTCAAGGGTTCAATGTTCAATGGTCAATTACTGCGGACCAAGAACACCGAGGCCGACCCATAGCGCGAGTAGAAGTAGTCGACCCGGTTAGCGCCAAAGCCCAGGCGACCGTCGTCGAAGTCGAAGAGAGGCGCGAACGAGAAATCGCCACCGACGTCAGGTGCGTACTTATCCCCTGGGCAGTCGATGAACAAGTTCTCATGGGCCACGAGACGCTCGGGATGAGTTGCGAGCATGGAAACGATAACAAATGCTCCTAGACCGTATTCTTCGACGGGAAACTCATCGCACACCTTGCGCACGCTCTTTCCGCGATGGAGGAAGCCGAATTGCGCCCAGATAACCCAGTAATCACCCGTCTGGGTTTTCCCGAGTTCATCGTAGAGCTCACGGGTCCTCTGACTCTCCCGCAAATACTTTGGTCCGAGGTTGTCTCCCCGATAGTTGTGGAAGTTGCGCTGGCCCGCGATAATGGCGAATATGGCCTTGAGAGCCGTGCCGTACTCGTCGGCCATGCGTTTCCACTTCGGGATGATGAAAAGAGCCTCTGCTCCCTTGGGGCGTTCTTTCGCTAACTCCTCGGCCAATTCAAGCACGCCGTCGGTGGAGAGCCTGGGAAGCGTCTCACTCCAAAAGGCGAGCTGGTCGGCAGGGGATTTGGGCTCGTAACCCTTGGGGTAGCCGTAGTTGGACTCGGTTACCTCGTTGGCGTAACGACCGCGTGGTTTCTGCTCCTCCTCTTTTTCGTGTTTCAAAAAACTGGTCAAACGCTCCCTTGTGATGTGCCCCTCCTTGACTTGGCGCCAAAACTCTTGCATTTGACCAGGGGTTACATCACTTCCGTGCAGTGTGTCAATCATGGTAACATCCTCCTATAGATGTTGGATAACCCGCGTTATGCGAGTCTTGGTTGGACATAAAAACCTATCAACAGTATAGCATAAATACAAACTAAAGTCAAGCAGAGAGCCTTATGGAATGTAAAGTTATCCACATATACACAAGGCAAGACTCAATGGTTCAAGTGCTCAAGCATCATCACTCAAACAAATCACCCCTTAATTACTTAAAAGGTAACTACTTCAAAAAATCCAAATACCGTCTAATTAGTAACTCATTCCATTTTTGGCCTATACTGTAGGGCTTCGGCTATGTGAGTTATTTTGATTTTTAGTTCATTATCTAGATCTGCTATTGTTCTTGCTAGCTTGAGTATTCTAAAGTATGATCGAGCTGAAAGATGTAATTGATTAACAGCATTTTTCATAATAGCTTGGCAAGATGTATTAAGCTCACAACAATCTTTTACTGCCTGCGAATTCATTTCTGAATTAGTTATGAATGGCATACTTGCAAATCTTTTTAATTGAACTTGTCTAGACTTAGTAACTCTATTTTTAATAGATTCTGATTTTTCACTAGTTGAATTACTTTTAGAAAGTTCTTCAAAATCAACCCTTGGCACTTCTACATGAATGTCTATTCTATCTATAATTGGACCGGATATTCTCTTTGCATAATTAATTGCCTGAACAGGAGTGCATATGCATTCTTTTTTTGTATCATTTTTAAAACCACAAGGACATGGGTTCATTGCAGCAACCAAAATAAACTTAGCCGGAAAGCTTAAATTCCCTGCTGCTCGACTGACGCTTATTACTCCGTCTTCAAGGGGTTGTCTTAAATTTTCTAGCACAGGTTTTGGAAATTCGGCAAATTCATCTAAAAACAATACCCCTCTATGAGCTAGCGAAATCTCACCCGGTCTTGGCCAAACACCGCCGCCAATTAATGCTGCTCCGCTAGCAGTGTGATGAGGAGAGCGAAAAGGACGCGCTGTAATTAACGCCTGATCACGCTGCATTTTACCGGCAACTGAATAAATTTTAGTAACTTCTAAGGCTTCTTCTAATATTAAATCCGGTAAGATAGATGGCATTGTACGCGCAAGTATTGTTTTACCAGAACCCGGGGGGCCACTTAGGGCAATATTGTGCGCTCCGGCTGCGGCTATTTCGAGTGCCCTTTTAACATGCTCTTGCCCGCGAACATGAGACATATCTTCTAATAACCGAGTATTTGTAAAACTAAAATTAGATTTATCTATTGGTAATAATTTAGTTGTATTTTCTAAATAATCAACAACTTCTTTAAGTGATTTAACTGGAATAACTTCTAAATTTTCTACTAATTTTGCTTCGCGTGCATTAGCGCTTGGTACAAAAATCTTTTCTAAACCCTTTCTTTGAGCTTCTAACGCAATCGGCAATATACCATTAACTTCCCTTAACTTACCGGATAAAGCTAACTCACCTACAAACAATAGTTTATTAAAATCAATATTAGTACACTCTGCAGTACCTGAAGCTACTAATACGCTTATAGCTATTGGCAAATCATAACTAGGGCCTTGCTTACGAATATCTGCCGGAGCTAAATTTACCCCAACCTTTAATTTAGGGAACTGCAATCCTGAATTTTTAATAGCATACCTAACCCGTTCACGTGATTCAGATACAGCAGTGTCTGGCAAACCAACAATAGAAAATGACCCCATTTCACCACCACCCGTATCGGCTTCTACCTCTATTAACTCAGCATCAAGTCCAATAACAGCTGCTGAAAATATTTTAGAAGACATAAAATAAATTTAAATTACTTGCTTATTGTATCAAAAAACACCTTTCTATAAAAGATGCTTTAAATAATTTACAATCAATAAATATTAAGTCTTTATTATCTCTTTTTCTAATACTGCAATTCTAGAATTATGGCTTACCAGTTCTGTATCAATTCTTTCATGAGAACCTACATGCGCAATTTGTTCATCACGTCTAACACTTAATTCAGTGCTTAGTGGTTCCAAAATATCCATAACCTCTCTTTTGTATCCTTCAATTCTCTCTTCCATTCTATCAAACCGATCTTCATGATCTAGAAGTTTAATTATTATTTTTTCTTGAGTTTGCTTTATTGGTTCTAATTTTTGTTCTAATTTTTGTTCTAACTTTTGTTCTAATTTTTGTTCTAACTTTTGTTCTAATTTTTGTTCTAATTTTTGTTCTAATTTTTTATCAAGCAATTCAGAAATTTGTTGTAAATCTTCTTTTTTCATTTTTTATATTTATGGGACTGTCGCCAAACTCGCTTCACCCATAAATTGTTAATTTTGGCTAAATTTTTTTTAAATTTTTTTGGCTTACCTTAGGGTAGGCCTCAAAAATTATTCAAAAAATTTATCTTAAAATTTCCAAATTTATGAATTAAAACGAGTTTGGCGACAGTCCCTTTATTATTAATTAATTTTATCATAATCATAACAAAATAAGCAAACGCAACAAAAGTAAATATTCACCAATCAAAAAAACAAAAAATACCCTGCTTGTTTGGGCATTTTTTGTATATTGCTTTTTATTTTACTGTTTACTCATCTCCTTTTAAGGCATCTCGCAAAGTTTTGCCGGTTTTAAATTTAGCCACCCTTACCTCTGGGATGGTAATTCTTTCACTTGGATTTTGTGGATTAACGCCACCTCTAGCATGCCTTACGCGAGACAAAAAAGTACCAAAACCACTTATTTTAACTTCATTACCTTGCTTTAATTCATCAATAGTTATCTCTATCATTGACTCTATGACATCAATTACTTGTTTTTTACTTAATCCCGTATCTAAAGAAATTTTTTCGATTAATGTATTTTTGTTCATATTATACTAAGATAAAATTTAAAAAAATTATTTTCAAAATTAATTTAGGAGTTGAGTATATTTTAAATTATTTACCTGGCAAATTCAATAATTCTCATTTCTCTTATTACATTAACTTTAATTTCTCCAGGATATTGCAATTCTTCTTCTATTCTTTGCGCTATTTTTTTAGCTAATTCACGAGCTTTAAAGTCATCGATTTCTTCCGGGGTTACAAATACCCTTACTTCTCTTCCGGCTTGAATAGCATATGTTTTTTCTACTCCCTCAAAAGTCCCGGCAACCTTTTCTAAATCACCTAGTCTATTTAAATATTTTTCAAAACTATCGTTTCTGGCACCAGGCCTACCTCCCGATATTGCATCAGCTACTTTTACTATAACTGAAAATATGTCTTTTGGCTTGTCATCGTGATGAGTTTCTATTGGAGCTATTACTTCTTCTGGGAGATTATATTTACGTGCTATTTTCCCGCCAATCTCCGGATGAGTACCGGTTATTTCTTGATCTACTGTTTTACCTATGTCATGAAGCAATCCACCCTTTTTTGCAAGTGTTGTATCAACACCTAACTCATCAGCTAAAAATCCGGAAATTCTACCAACCTGAATTGAGTGCAAGAGACCATTTTGACCATAACTTGTTCTGTATTTAAGCCTACCGATTATTTGAACTAACTTTGGGTCTAAGCCGGTTATTCCTAATTCATACAAAGCTGTTTCACCGGCTTTTTTCATATCTAAAGCCAATTCTTTCTTAGCAGTATCTATTGCCTCTTCTATTTTTGCTGGCTGAATTCGACCATCTAGTATTAAATTCTCTAAAGCTTTTTTAGCAATATGCCGACGAATCAAAGAAAAACCAGATATGGTTATAACATTTGGAGTATCATCTACTAATATTTCTACTCCTGTTAATTTTTCAATAGTACGTATATTTCTACCTTCCTTACCAATTATTCTGCCTTTCATTTCATCATTTGGCAAATCCACTGACGTGCTAGTAAACTCAGAAGTCACAGACTGAGTCACCCTCTGGCAAGTATTCATTATTAAATGTCTTGCTTTGTCTTCTAATATTTCTTGTGACTCTTGTTCAAATTTAGTCAAGCGACTCATTAAAGCCTCTGAATTCTCTTCTTTAACTTTTTCTAGTATTATTTCGCTGGCTTTATCTTTTGACAATTTGCTGATTTCTTCTAGTCTTACTAGCTGATCTTGCTTGATTTGATTTATTTTGTCTTTTGCTTTTTCTACTTTTTCTATTTTTTCGTATATTATTTGTTGTTTTTCTTGCAATTCTAATAATTTTTGAGAAAAAAGACTTTCTCGTTTTTCTAACCTAGTTTGTAAAGCATTTATTTCGTTTCTACGTTTTTCTTCATCTTTTTTTGCTCCATCAATAATTTTTAACGATCCTTCTTTGGCTTTAAGTAAAATTTCTGCTTTTTCTTTCTTAGCCTCGCTTAATACTTTTTCTGCTTTTTCTTTAAGCCTAATTGTTCCGGTTTTAGCCTGGTTCTTCTGCCACCATATTCCAGCACTACCGCCAACAGCCAAACTAATAATTCCCACTAAATATTCCATAAATATAGCATCGCAAAACAAAAAGCTATACTTCTTTAAATCTGTATTTAATTGTAATATATTTTCAATTAATCACTAATCTTAACATTTAAAAAAAATTAAATTTTTTAATTCCAAGTCTTCTTTTTTTGCTCTAATTTTATACAAATCTTTATTATACCATTCCCAATTAACACTTCGGAATAAAAACATTTCTTAATTTTAAGCGAAAAACAAGCCGGAGCGTGAAGCATAATGAATTATGTTGAACGCGAAGCGAATTTTTGTAGCCGAAATTGAAGAATATTTTCCAAATGTTTAATTGGGAATGGTATTACTATACTTTTTTGCTTACGAATGGATTAATAATTGTTTTTCAGATCTATAATATCATAATTATAGCTTATTTACAATAGTTTGACGAGTACCCAAAAAAGAACGATAATAACTAATAATAACTTTAAAAACATCTAGACAAAAATAGTATAAAAATGCAAACAATTTTTAAAAATATTTTACAAAAAATAATTAATACTAATAACATCTTACTAGTTGCTCATGAAAAACCCGATATTGATACATCTTCTTCAGTATGTGCATTAAAAGAACTTTTAAACTCTTTGCACAAAAATACTACGATTTACTGCTTAGATAAAATCCCGCATCAATTCAATTTCTTGCCTCATATAAATTTAGTAATTAATAAAATTTTAAATATTAATGACTTTGACCTAATAATAACTTGTGATTGCGGGAATTTTCAAAAAACCGGTTTAAAACAATTAATTACAAATTTGCCAACACAGCCATATATTATTAATTTTGACCATCATCCTAAAACAGACAATTATGCTGATATTGAAATAAAGGACACTGAAGCAGTTGCAACTACTGAGATTATTTATAACTTTTTTAAAGCTAATAATATTTTCATAAATAAAAACATGGCAGAATGCATATTAGCGGGAATTATCACTGACACAAAAAACTTTTTATATACAGGCCCAAATACAAATGCCTTAAAAATTGCCGCTAAGATGCTTAGAGCCGGTGCCGACTGGTCTAAAATTATGCAAAATATATATTTTAATAAAAACTCATATGCATTGAAATTATGGGGGGAGACAATGAAAAAAATTGAATTAAACAAAAAATATCAAATTACCTCAACCAACATTAATTTTAATAAATTAAACAAAATAGACGAAGAGCATTATGAGGGATTACCCGGGTTACTTAGCACGATTCGTAATATTAAAGGCGCTATTTTTTTAAGAGAACAAACTAATGGACGCATAAGAGGATCACTAAGGTCCTTTGACAAAAGCATAAATATGTCACTACTGGCCAGTTCCTTAGGGGGGGGTGGGCATGTAAAAGCTGCAGGTTTTAATACAAAAGGTCAACTTATTAAACTAGAAAAAAAGTGGGCTATAATTGACAATAATGTCTAAAAAAGATAGATTAAATAGGTAACATAATAATTTTTATTTATAAACTAGCTTTTTGCTACGTCAAAGATAGCCTAAAGCCATAAGTCATATGTCATTAATTCCTACAGTAATTGAAAAATCTTCTTATGGAGAGCGAGCTTATGATATTTATTCTAGATTATTAAAAGATCGAATAATTTTTCTAGGTGAAGCAATTGATTCTCATGTTGCCAATATTGTTATTGCTCAATTATTATTTTTAGACGCAGAGAACAAAGACAAAGATATTAAATTTTACATTAACTCTCCGGGCGGATCTGTAACTGCCGGGCTAGCTATATACGACACCATGCAATACATTAAAAGCGATGTTTCAACAATTTGTATTGGCATGGCAGCCAGTATGGGCGCAACATTACTATCATCAGGAGCTAAAGGAAAACGATTTGCCCTACCAAACAGTGAAGTTATGATTCATCAAGTAATGGGCGGAGCCGAGGGTCAAGCAAGTGATATAAAAATACAGGCTGAACATATTTTAAAAATAAAAGAAAGACTAAACCACATATTAGCGAGTCATACAGGTCAAAAAATTACCGAAGTTGAAAAAGACTCTGATAGAGATTATTTTATGTCGGCGGAAGAAGCTAAAAACTACGGAATTGTTGATAAAATAATTAAAAAATAATATAACAGCATAGACAAGTTGATTTTTTAAAAAAATACAACAAATGATTATTATTGGGATTGATCCCGGTATTGCTGATACCGGATATGGTGTAATAAATAAAAAAAATAACAATTCTTTAGCCTGTTTAGATTACGGATCTATTAAAACAAAATCCACTTTAGATCTTGGCGCTAGATTAAATATTCTACATTCTGAACTTGATAAAATTATTAAAAAATATAAACCAAGGAAAATAGCCGTTGAACAGCTTTTTTTTTGTAATAATGCAAAAACAGCATTAATTGTTGGGCATGCCAGAGGAGTAATATTGCTAACAATAAAACAAAATAAAATTCCATTAACCGAATTAACGCCATTGCAAATTAAGCAATCTGTATCAACCTATGGAAAAGCAACAAAAACTCAAGTTCAAAAAATGATAAAACTAATTTTAAATTTAAAAGAAATACCAAAACCGGATGATGCTGCTGATGCGCTTGCAGCAGCAATTTGTGCTACAAACATAAGCTTAAACTATGAATAAACCTTTAAATATAATTTCAATATCTTCGGAAGTTGCACCTTTTTCAAAAAGCGGCGGACTAGCCGATGTCTCTAGAAGCTTACCAAAGGCAATAAAAAGACTTGAACACAACATAATTGTTATAACACCTTTTTATGGAGGAATAATAAAAAAAGAAAAATACAATCTAAAACTAATTGCAGAAAATATTAAAATCACAATTGACAAAGAAAATAATATAAAAGTCAATTTCTGGAAAGGCTACTTAATGAACGATTTACCGGTTTATTTTATAGAAAACAAAAAATATTTTTCTAAACGCAAAGTACTATACGGCTCTAAACAAGAAAATACTCGCTTTTTAATATTTGACAGGGCTTCTATTAAACTAATAGAACACTTAAAATTAAACCCGGACATTATTCATTGCCACGATTGGCAAACAGGTTTAATACCTTATTTTATAAAAAAAGAAAAAGAAAAAAAATTAAAATTTTTAAGCAATACTAAAATAATTTTTACTATTCATAATCTAGTATTTCAATTTGGACAAAATTGGTGGGAAATTCCTGCTATTAAAAAAGATTATGGTAAACGCCCTATTCCACTAATGACTGATCCTGACATTGAATTTATTAATTTTGCTAAAAGAGCAATTATGTCGGCAGATATTGTTAATACAGTTTCAGAGCAATACAGAGAAGAGATCATGACTAAACACTTTGGTCAAGATTTACACACAATCTTACGCAATAGAGAAGATAGGCTATTTGGAATTGTAAATGGAATTGACTATAGAGCATACAACCCAACAAGAGATCCGGGCTTAGTGGCAAAATATTCATATAATAAAATTCACAGAAAAAAATTAAACAAAATATCCTTGCAAAAAAAATTAGGACTTACTCAAGATGACAAAATTCCAATAATAACAATGACCTCGCGAGTAACTTATCAAAAAGGCTTTGAACTTCTTTGTAATACTTTTGACCATTTAATAAGACAAAATGCACAATTTATTATTATGGGTGATGGAGATAAGCATTATATTAAAAAACTTAAAAAATACCATAAAAAACATCCGGAAAAAATAATCTGGCTTCCTTTTAAACAAAAAGATGAAACCAAAATGTATGCCGGTTCTGATTTTTTTCTTCTTCCTTCACATCACGAGCCTTGCGGCATTAATCAATTAATAGCCATGCGCTATGGATGCATACCCATAGTTAGAAAAGTCGGAGGATTAAACGATACGGTTGAAAACTATAATCCCAGCACGAATATAGGCACAGGATTTACTTTTACCGGGTTTAATGAATTCTCATTATTTGGAGCAGTTATTAGAGCGCTAGAAACGTTTAAATATAAATATATATGGAGAAACATCATGGTAAACGCCATGAAACAGTCTTCAAGTTGGACAATTCCGGCAAAAAAGTATATAAACTTATATCATAAAGCATTAAAAAACTAAAAAAATGCTCTGGATAAATTTTTTACATTTTTACCAACCGGCTAATGTTGATAAGAAAAAAGTCATTGAAGCAACTACTCTGAGCTATGAACGCATAATACGCGGATTAGAGGAAAATTCTCATATTAAATTTACTTTAAATATTACAGGATGTCTTTTGCTTAGATGGGACGAAGAATTAAAACGCATAGATTTAATACGAAGAATTAAGCGTTTAGTGCTTAAAAAGCAAATAGAACTAGTTAGTTCAGCAGCTTACCACCCGCTACTACCACTTATTGATGAAAAACAAGTAATTGAACAAATAAAAGAAAATGAAATTATTCTAAGAAAATACTTTGGTGAAAAAATACCTTTAAAAGGATTTTTTTTACCGGAAATGGCCTATTCTTTAAAAACAGCAAAAATTATTAAAAGCCTTGGGTATGAATGGATAATACTTGATGAAATTTCTAGCGGTAAAAAATTAGGCACTTTAGATTGTTCACGTATATATACCGATAATAATTCCAAACTTGATGTTATTTTTAGAGAACATGCCTTGTCTCAGACATATATCCCGGAAACCATAATTAATGGTAAAATAAATAAAAGCACAATTATAACGGGAACTGATGCTGAACTTTATGGATTACGTCATATAGACGAACCGGCTAACTTTGAAAAAGTACTTAGCAAGGCCGATGCAATAAATATAAAAACAGAACTGATTTCTAATTATATTAACTTATCTAAAGAAAAAATAGCAATAAATATAGTTGACTCGTCCTGGGAATCCACACCTTTAGAATTAAAAAAAAACAAACCTTTTGAACTATGGGTTAGCTTTGAAAACAAAGTACAACTAAGGCTTTGGGACTTAGCGATTTTTGCTCAAAATCTATATTATAAATATCAAAATGATTCTAATATTTGGTGGTCACGGTGGCACTTAGTTAGAGGTTTAGCTAGCTGTACTTTTTGGTGGGCATCCGGCAGGGATTTACGAAAAGTTTTTGGGCCAATTGCCTGGAACCCGGATCAAATAGAACTGGGTGCTCAAGAGTTAGTACGATCTATCCGAGACTTGGAAAAATCTACAACCTTAAAAGAAAAGATAGAAGCAGAAGATAGGTTTATAGAAATATTAAACATGATATGGAAAAAACATTGGAAAAATTATTAAGAACTATTTATTAACAAACTTAAATGAATTTAATTAATCAACTTTTAGATAAAAATTATATTTTAGCTTTTTTAACTAAAAAATTATCACCACATTACCCTAATTTTAAAATAACTTCCATTAAAATACTTCCTCACAAAAAATACATTTGGTCTGATACATATCATGTTGTGTTTGAATTTAATACAAAGCTTCAAAATAAAAATAAAACAATAAATATTCCCATTTTTGTTACTGCTCATTCATCAGAATCTAGAAGACATGTATGCAAGTCTCTTAACTTTTTATGGGATAGTAATTTTAGCGATCCAACGCTCACTATTCCAAAACCGCTTTTTTATTCACAAAAATTTAATGGATGTTTTTATGTTGGGGTTGAAGGTATTAATTTATACCAACTAATACGCAAAAAAGACATAAAAACAGTAAAAAAAATAATCCCAAAAGTAGCACTTTGGTTTAGTAAGCTTCATTCTACTCCGCTTCCTAAAAATAATTTTAAATTAAAAAAGTCAACTATTGCGCGAGTTCTTCCGGGCAGAAAACATATTCTTAACACCATTAAAACAAACTATCCAAAACATTTAGATGATTATGAAAAAATCTACAAAATTTTAATAAAAAATGAAAATAATCATTTAAAACTTTTAAAAAAATTATATGTTGTTCACGGGGATGCTCACCCGGAAAACATAATACACATTAGTGAGTCTAAGCTTGGAGTTATTGATTTTACAGATTTGTGCTTAAGTGATTATGCTAGAGATTTAGGAACTTTTATACAACAACTTGAATACATGAGCAATCGCAAACTAGAGGACCCAAAACTAAGCCAAGAACTTACAGACAATTTTTTGAAGCACTATATTAAATATGCTAAAATAAAAAAAGATAGTTTTTTAGAAGAACGTATTAATAATTACTATAATTGGACCTCTATTCGTACTGCGACTTACTTTTTGACTCAAGCTAAACTAATGACTCAAAAAGAATTCAGAAACAAAGCTTCTGTACTTATAAGCGTAACAAAACAAAGAATGGGGATTAATTAATCATGAAAATTGATTTACAACTTCATTCAAATTATTCAGATGGATATATGACACCAACTGAATTAGTTGAATTTGTTAAAGAAAAAGGTGTTAAAGTAGCAGCACTCACCGACCACAACACAGTGCGTGGACAACAAGAATTTAAGCATGCTTGCCGTAAACATAAAATAAAATACATAACCGGCATTGAGCTTTATGTTAAGCTTGGAACAAAAAAACTAAATATACTTTGGTTTAATTTTGATGCTTCTGACCCTGAGTTACATAAAATGTTGCGTGCAACGCAATTCAGAAGAAGAGCCAAAGTCAGAAAACACTTAGAACTTTTAGTAAAAAAACTCAAGTTTAAAATAGACATTAATAAAATTCTTGATAAGTATAATCACTATGTCTCTATAAATCATATAGTAGATGATATATGGGTTATTCCAAAAAATAGACCTATTATTAAACGAATTTTAGAAAATACTGATCCGCGCGAAGGTGAGATTATTAAAAAAATATTTTATAACAAAGACTTTGGGCATATTATGCATCAAAGCTATATAAACATAAATAGAATAATTGCATTACGTAAAAAAATAGGCGGACAAATTATTCTAAACCATCCCGGGAAGCATCATCAACTTAAAAAAGACTTACTTGAAAAACTTAAAAAAATCGGGATTGACGGAATAGAAGTTCTTTCACCGCACCACTCAATCGGAGCAACCATGTACGCGCAATATATTGCTAAAAAACTTGGCTTTATTATGAGCGGCGGGTCTGATTTCCACAGACTAGAAGGTGATAAATTTTTAATTCAAAGCGCTATGGATTATTTTTCTATAGACTGTTGTCAATTAAGGGGGATTAATAAGATTATTGGGGTGACCGGAAAGGAGTGTGATCGATAAAAAATGCACAAATTAATATTTGAAGGTGCTGAGCTAGCCGGTAAAAGCTGGTTAATGAGCCAAATATATAATTATTTAGAGCCAAAATATAATAAAAGTGGCTTTGTTTTAGATGGTTGTCATTGGTTTAATACTGATGTGGGAATATTTGGCACAGCTAATGGCAAATCTATTATTAATAATTTTATTAATATCTTTCAAGATTTAGATAATAGCAACATACTTGTTGAAAAATTCTATTTATCAGATCAAATATATAATAAGCTTCATAGAAAAAAGATAATAATTTACCCTCAAATAGAGAAAAAACTTTTAGAGCTTAATTTTAAAATTATTTTAGTTACTTTTCCTGAAGATAAAAAAATAATAAGAAATAGAATCAAAGATAGACTAAACCTTTATCCACATTACAAAAATATTCTTAACAACGAAGAGTGGTATATACAACAACAAAAAGAATATATTAAAGCTATAAAAAATTCAAAATTACCTTTTTTAATTATTAAAACAGATAAACTACCGGATAATTTGCTTACTAAAAAAATATTAAAATGGATTAAGGAGGGGTAAGTGAATAGCTGCGAATACAATATATGGCACGTAATTGTAAAATATAGTATAATAAAAAAAGAAGCATGATTCTCATGCTTATGTTATAATTTTGATATTTTTATAGCTTTGCTCATTTTACTCTCCTAACTAACAAGGTGTTTTGAGGTTCTTTGAAACTTTTTAAATGAACAGGAGTTCCGTAAAAAAACGGTGAATTTCTTTTGTTATCAATATTAACTAAAATCATTTCTATTAAACCAATGGCACCGAATTCTTTGAGCTGCATTTTAATAACACTTGCTGTAGTTTGACAATAAAAATTTCTTGGTCTAAAAAACACAAATTGAACATTAGGATAAACAACTTTCACAGGTTCTAAACCAATTATACGCCTTTGGTGATTAACTTTTTCTAAACAATAAACTGACAAAACAATTTCGGTCATGTCAACCTCCTAAAAAGATCAATTATACATATTTGTAATTTACATTATAAACTAAATAAATAAAAATGTCAATAAAAACAAACAAAAAAATTCTTTTTCTTTCAGCCGAAGTTGCCCCTATTGCTAAAGTAGGCGGACTAGCCGATGTTGCCGGAGCCTTGCCAAAAGAGCTAATTAAGCTTGGTGTAGATATTCGAGTATGCTTGCCTTTTTATGGATTTATAGACAAAAAACTTTTTAAACCTAAAAAAATAATAAGCAATATTAAAGTACCTTTTGGTAAAACAAAAGAAACAATTTCTGTTTGGCAAACTAAACTACCGGGCTCCACAGTTAAGGTTTATTTAATTCAGCATAAATATTTTAATGCTAAAAAAGTTTATGTCGGCTCTCGAATTATGCGCGGCAAAAAATACTCAAGAGGGCAAATCGATACTGAACGTTTTAGCTTTTTTACTCGATCTAGCTTGCGTGCAGCTAGAGCTCTTGACTTTAAGCCAAATATTATTCACGCCCAAGATTGGCACACAGCTTTAATAGGAGACTATTTAAAAACGCTCACTAATCCAAAAGGAAAAATAACTCGTGAAGAATCTGAAATTGCTCTATTCTTTAAAAAAGCAAAAACTCTTTATACAATCCACAACCTAGCTAATCAAGGTATATCTGATCCAAAAATTATTGGCATGTCTAAAATTAATCCAAACTTAGAGATTATTAAAGCAGATGCTAAAAACGGGGATATTAATTTTATGGTTCAAGGTATATTAGGGTCTGACTTAATCAACACTGTTAGCCAAAAATATTCGCGCGAAATATTGCACCACTACCTAGGCGCCGGACTTGATAATATTTTGCAAAAACGTAAAAAAGACTTATATGGAATTTTAAACGGAATTGACACTGAATTTTTTAACCCAGAAAAAGACAAATATATTTTTAAAAAGTATAATGGCAAAAGCATTAACAACAAAATAGTAAACAAAACCAAACTTCAAAAAGAACTCAAACTAGAGGCAAACAAAGATACGCCATTACTTGGGTTGGTATCGCGACTTGTTTGGCAAAAGGGCATTGAGCTATTTGAAGATAAATTTGCTAAACTAGACTGTCAATTTGTATTTTTAGGAACCGGTCAACCAAAATACGAAGATCATTTAAAAAGGCTAGCTAAAAAATATCCAAATAAAATTAAGGCTCTTATTAAATTTGACGTTAAATTAGCGCAACAGATTTATGCTGCCTCTGACTTTTTTTTAATGCCCTCCAGATTTGAGCCTTGCGGATTAGGGCAAATGATTGCTATGCGATATGGGAGCGTGCCTATTACTCGCTCTACCGGTGGGTTAGCTGACACTGTTTTTTCACCCAGATTATTTAGACTAAAAAAGGCTAATGGTTTTACTTTTAAAAAGTATTCAAGCGAAAGTTTTTACAGGGCACTTACAAGAGCGTTAAATACATATCACAAACAACCTAAAAAATATCAAAAACTTCAACTAAATGGTATGCAAGGGGATTATTCATGGGGAAAATCAGCCAAAGAATATTTAAAACTCTATAATAAGCTAAGCTAAAAACAAAAAAACGTCCTTAGTAATTAGGCGATTTTAACTATCTTTTATAGATTTTGCATAGTCTTTAACCGCTTTTTTTGAAGAATACCAATTCCTTCCTTTTTTAACAGCTTCTAATTTATTATTTATTGCTAATTTTTTTAAATAAGCAGGTGTATAGTCACAATACTCAGATAACTTAGCTAATGTTAATAATTGCTCTTCTTTTTTTCTTGAGGGTTTTAGTATATCTAGATAAATATTCAAGCTTTTGATTACACATTGTGCTAAAAATTCGCATAAATTTTTATAATCGCCTTTATCTGCTTCAGATAAAACTCTATAATATCTTTTTCTGTCATTTTTTAGAATTATTGCCATTGGGTATCCCGCGTTCATAATTAAAACATTCATTATTACTCTAGAAGCTCTGCCATTACCATCCCAAAATGGGTGTATTGCGGCTAATTTATGATGAAGTATGGCTGATAATTCAACTAAATGGTGATTATTTTTTTCTTTTTTTATCCATTTTATTAATTTACTCATTTCTGCCTGCACTTCGAATCCTAAAGGAGGCTTATGATCACTTCCGGAAATAAATACATCTCCATTTCTATACACTCCTGCAATTTCACTATCAGCTTCTTTTACAATCAAAGAATGAATTTGCTTTATTAAGTGTTCTGAAATAGTGCATTTTTTATTTGCATCAATTAATTCATATAAAAAATCCAATGCTTCTTTATGATTTTTTGCCTCTAAGTGCTCTTTTAATGGTTTTCCTTTTATAGTCAAACCTTCGCTTACAACCCAAAAAGTTTCTTTTTTGGTTAACGTGTTTCCTTCAATCGCATTGGAATTATAAGTCATTTCAATTTGAAAATTTTCTCTTATTTTCATTAAAAGAGTTTTATTGATTGGCCTTAATTTATTTAATTTATCTAACTTTTCTTTTAATAAATTTTTAGTTTTTTGTGATAAATACATAAATTTAATTTAGGTACGATAATTATATTATTACTATATCGTACCCTACAATTTTTATCAAGACCTTCGCATTATGGGACTGTCGTTACCAATTAATGGCACGGCTCTTTTTTTTAGATTTTCAAGCATATACATATATATAATTGACTATGCCTTTTGTATTGGTTAAAATTAAATAATCATACTATTCAGGTGTTAATGTGATAAATAAAATTTTATATTGTCAAGCCCTCTGCCTTATTTTTTTGATGTTTTGGATTATAAAACTTTAAAAAATAAAGAATTAAAAGAAGAGATAAATAAAGAAGGAAAAGTATTTTATAAGAAATAATAGTTTAATACATTAAAAATTATTTAGGATTTGATCTTTTAATTCAAGACTTTATAAAATTTTGCATAATTGACAAACTTTATAAAGTTTTATATAATAATGGTATATGACCATATCAGTAAAATTAAAATTAATAAAACAAATAGCAGGTTTAACTCAAGAAAGTTTAGCTAGTAAAATCGGAGTTTCTTTTGTTACTTTAAATAGCTGGATAAATAATAAATCAACACCGCATAAAGACAAGCAAACAATTATTGATAATTTATATAAAAAATATACTGGTCAAAAAATTATTCCTTTACAAGAGTTGCAAGGGAAAAAGGAATTTATTTTAAGCAAAAGTAAAAAATATAAAAATATAATAAACACTATAGCCAAAAGAAAAGATCTTTATGATCAATTTATTTTATCTTTAACCTATAATTCAAACAATATTGAAGGAAGTACTCTTACCGAACATGAAACAGCAGATGTTATTTTTCGAAATTTAAATATAAAAAATAAGAGTTTAATAGAAAATTTAGAGGCAAAGAATCATCAAGCTGCATTAGAATATTTATTTAAAACAGTTAATAGAAATTTTGTAATTTCTAAAGATTTTATTTTAAAATTGCACAGTAAACTTATGAACGGCATTAGAGATGATGCCGGCCTATACAGAAGGCATGGGGTTAGAATTGTAGGTGCAAATGTTCCTACAGCTAATTATTTGAAAATATCAAAATCAATGGATAAAGTAATTGATGAAATAAACAGTAAAAACAAAGATATTATAGGACATACATCTTTGATTCATTCTAAGTTTGAAAAAATTCATCCATTCTCAGATGGAAATGGTAGAATTGGTCGTTTAATTATAGTTGCTATGCTTATTCAAAAAAACTTACCACCGGCAATAATTAAACAAGAGGATAAAAATTTGTATTATAAGTATTTACAAATCTCTCAAACATCTAACGATTCTAGCTTGCTTGAAAGTTTTATTTGCGATTGTATTTTTTCTGGGTTTAAAATCATTGAACAGTAAGAAAAAAATACAAGCTTTATAATTCATTAAGCTAGTTGTTCTGATATTTTCTATTAAATTATTTAAAATAAAAAGCCAACTTAACTTTGTTGGCATTGTTTGTAGTATTACTTGCAAATATTTTTTGGGATAATTATTGTCAATATTGTAGCGTGAGGTGTGTCCTCTACAGAGACTTGAGGGATAATATTTGTAGAATTTTCATTATGAGTGTTTGGAGGTTTGGTATGATTAGAATATTTATCTATAAACTTATCATGCTCTAAGCGTGTAAGATCGATTGGATTGACTTTTAATACCATTGATATTTCTATAGCAAACCTACATGTTTCAACTCTCCCTGTTTCCAGATTATTTAATACTTGTCTATTAAAAGTTGTCTTACCTTTATTTAAAACTTCATTTATTTGATCAATAAGCTTCTGCTGTGTAAAGCCAAGCTTAGTTCTTAAAAACCTAACATTTAACCCCAAAGTCGAAACTTTACGAGTAGCTTTCATTCAAAATCCCCTGGCCCAAAAAATAAATACACTAGGTACGCGAAACTCAATTTCCTAATAATGCTAGCATACTTATAGGAAAATGTCAACTTATTCACTTTTAAAAAAGTCCATTAGCGCTATGGTAATATAAATCCTACTTTTTAAGAAGCTACGCTAGTTACTATGCTGTTGGTTATAAAGGTTGTTATTGCCCAAGAGCTTAATACTATTAGTAATCCGATAATGGCTCGGCGTATGGTTGCTAGGGCTGTTTTTATTTTTTCTTCGTCACCTTGGGCTGTTAGGTAATTGTAACCGGCATATATCATTAAAATTACAAAAATAATTCCTAAAAACCCTAAAAATATTTTTATTACACCGGCGATTATTAAGCGTGGGTCTTGCTCGTTAAAGCCTGCATTGCCTCCTACGCTTTTTAATCTTTCTAATGCTTTTGAGTCGGCAAATACAAAATAAGGTACTATTAAAAATCCAACTAAAGTAAATGTGCTAAAAAATAATTTTATTTTTTTTTTGAAATTTTTCATACAAATTGCTCTATAATAAACACACTAATAGCATACGCACTCATTACGATTAATAGTCCGATTATTGCTTTTTGAATTGTGCCGACAGCATTTTTTATTTCTTCTTCATTACCCCGTGCCATCATATACTTATAACCGCCATATATTATTAAAATTACAAAAATAATTCCAAAAAAACCGAGCACTACCTTAATAACCTGCGAAATTATACTTTCCGGCTCGGTAACACCGGTATCATACCCGGCACCGCCTGTTCCGGCAACAGTTTCTAAAGTGTTACCAAAAGCATCTTTAAGACCGGCGGCAAATATTGGAACAGCAGCAAAAGACAAGCTAAAAACAACAGCAAAACCAATATATATTAAAAATCTTTTTAGCATTTTATTTGTATAATTTATTGCGAAATAAGGTCCATATTTATATCAAGCTCCTCCTCAGTCAACGCCCCCCCCCGAAGGGTCAATGCCGGTTGGAGTATCAGCAAAACCGCCAATATTACTTATAACAAAAAGACTAATAGCATAAGCTAAAACTACAACAATAAGCCCAATAATTGCATTGCGGATTATTGTTATTGCTTTTTCTACTTCTTGTTCATTACCCCGCGCCATCATATATATATACCCACCGTAGATCATTAAACCAAAAAACACAATCCCTAAAAAACCCAAAACTATTTGTATAATTATTGTTATGATTGTAAAAGGTGAGCCTGCCTTCAAAGTCGGTACAGCTCCGTATGCGGCCTCTCCGGCATCAACAAGCCCGCTTTCTTCTTCAAAACTTGCTCTAGAAACATCAGCAACAATAAAAAACCCAATAAAAAATATAAAAATCAAAAAAAACTTTAAATAACACTTATACATATTTCTACAACCTAAAAACAATGCATTATATTTCTCCTGTTAATGCTCCACCAACAAACGCTGTTATAGCGTAAGCACTCATAACTATTACAATCCCAATAATTGCTGCAATTATTAAATCTTTAGCCTTAGTTATTTGCTGTTCATTCCCTCGAGCAGTCATCCAAAGCAAACCTCCATAAATCATTAAAATCAAAAACAACACTCCAACAAAACTTAAAACAACCCCAATAACACTACCCAAAATAGTTAACACAGGAGTCTCCGGCAATTTAACAATATCTTGAGTATTACTTAATCCACTCCTTACAGCTTCGGCACCGGAAGGCGAATCTACGGCCAAAGCTAATTGTGGGGTAAATACAAAAAAAAGCGCCATTGCAAAAATCGGCAAACTACTTAACTTATTAATTACACAAAACATTTAAACATTTACAAATTCTAGTCTTATACGCATCTATTTAAAACTTTTTACAAAAAAGTTCTTAATATTTCAAAAACATAAGGTATTTTTTAAAATTTTATAGCGAGCAAAGCTCTTCGGCCATAAAATTTGTAAAAAATGATCTGCTTTTGGTTTAAAACTTTTTACAAAAAAGTTCTTAATATTTCAAAAACATAAGGTATTTTTTAAAATTTTATAGCGAGCAAAGCTCTTCGGCCATAAAATTTGTAAAAAATATTTTTCTTTTGCTTTAAAATCATAAATACGCATAAGACTAGAGCAATCTAGGGATTAATCACGAGTAACCTTTAAAACTTTTTACAAAAAAGTTCTTAATATTTCAAAAACATACTACTCACTCACTCGCAATCAATTTAAGATTGCCCGTAATCTTTATGTTGTTGCTGCTAGTGTTGAAATAACATACTGCGCAATTCCAAAAGCAGACATTATGATCACTAAGCCGATAACTCCGGCTATAATTAGGTTCCTAGCTTCTTCTACTTTATCCTCGTTGCCCTGCGCCGTCATCCACTTAAACCCGCCAAGCAATATGATAATAACCGCGATTATGCCAAGAAAACCAAGAATCACGTTAATAACGCCGGTGATGATAGTCATAGGTCCTTCTGTACCGAGATTTAATTGTCCCGCACCTCCACCACCACCACCTGAAACACCACCCCAGAAGCCGCCTGTGGGGGTTACACCGTTAGAATCTCCATTAGATTGATCAACTTCGCAGGTGCCTGCATCAGCATCATCATCAGTTGCTGCAGTAACTACGCAAATCTCATCAGTATTACAGTCATTATTTACCACACTACACACCGCCTTCACCTCCAAAGGAACTAAGACTAGTGCGAAAATAAAGGAAAAGCAGAAAAATATATTTAGTATTTTTTTTGTCATAATTCACCTCCTTTCATAATTTTAAGTAATTATGGGTATTTATTTTTAAATTTGGTTAAAAATAAAGCCCAAAATATTTATTTTTTTATAATTAATAATATTTTAACCTAAATTAGTTACCAGTCTTAATAATAAAGCAATTCTAAACGCAATGGTAAACTATTATCCTTATAATCCTGTTGTTGTTTTCATTTGACCAATCACAAACTGCGCGATTCCAAAGGCGGACATTATGATCACTAAACCGATAACTCCGGCTATAATTAGGTTCCTGGCTTCTTCTACTTTATCCTCGTTACCCTGCGCCGTCATCCACTTAAACCCGCCAAGCAATATGATAATAACCGCGATTATGCCAAGAAAACCAAGCACAACGTTTATAACGCCAACAATAACCTCTATTGGTGTTTTTGTGCCAAGGCCGACAGCAACTGCAACGTTCGCTGAAGTTCCTTCCCCTCCCGTCTTCCAAAAAGCAGCATCAGCATCAGTATCAGTATTAGCATTTACCGGCGCAGCAAAAAGAACAAAGACAAAGACGGCTGCGAGGGCTGTTATTTGTTTTAGGTATTTAGTTATTTTTTGTTTCATATAACACCCCCTTTCGTTTGTTTTTTAATCATTAGCTTGTGTTTAAAACTTTTTATAAAAAAGTTCTTAATATTTCAAAAACATAAGGTATTTTTTAAAATTTTATAGCGAGCAAAGCTCTACGGCCATAAAATTTGTAAAAAATGATCTGCTTTTGGTTTAAAACTTTTTATAAAAAAGTTAACTAACTAGTAATTCCAATCAATTCGCTAGTAACAAAAGTCGCTATTGCAAAGGCGGAAAGTATTATGGCTAAACCTATTACAGCTTGAGTTAAAAGTGTTTTAGCTTCGGTTACTTGATCCTCGTTACCCTGCGCTGTCATCCATTTAAAACCGGCAAGGAGAATTAAAATAACAGCAATTATACCAAGAAACCCAAGGATTATCTTAATTACGTTAGCAATAATAACTCTGGGGTCTTTTTTCTCGTCTAAGCCGGTAGCGCCTGCTAAATTAGCTCTAGTAGCACCACTAACATTATCACCCCAAACATCAACACCGGCACTTACCGGGGTTGCTATAAAAATAAAGGCAAAGGCAAATGAGAATAAGCTTAGGAATGTTTTAATTAATTTTTGCTTCATAGTTTGGTATATTTAAGTTAAAAATAAATAATAGTTATTAACATATAGTTAATATAATAATAGCATAATTATATAATGTGGGAAATATAAAAAAAGCAAAAACTCAGCTATATGGGACTGTCGCCAAACTCGCTTTAATTCATAAATTTGGAAATTTTAAGATAAATTTCTTTGACAAAATTTAATAATAGGCTAAGATAGAATTATAGGGAATAATGTAATAAATTTTAAAAATACTATATGGAATCAATTACTTTTGAAATACTAGAGTTAGTAAAAAAGAAAATGCGCGAGCAAGGGGCATATGATAGAAATGCCTTTAAAGAATATGTAGAGGAAACAATTGAATACTTTAAAGAAAAGGGCAAGTTAACTGATGATGATAATGATAAATTTATTGAAGACAAAATTATGGAAAGCTGGAGTGAAGTCGAAAATGAACTGGCAAATGAATAACAATATCTCGCAAATACAAAAAAACTCTTACAAAAAGAGTTTTTTTAATGCTTACTAAAAGTAATTTCTTAAACCTTAATAACAACCGGCAAGACCATTGGTCTACGTTTTGTGCGTGAGAATAAAAACTGACCAACATCGTTTCTGATTTTATTTTTTATATGATCATCATCCGCGGGAGTGCGGGCGTCGTTGTCTTCAACAATTTTTTTAACACGCATTCTAGTATTTTCTATTAGATCTTTGTTTTCTTTCATATAAACAAAACCACGAGAAATAATATCCGGATTGCCGATTATATTGCCGGTTCTGTTGTCGATTGTAGCAATAACCAC
The DNA here is from genome assembly GCA_964569045.1 of uncultured Gammaproteobacteria bacterium. Lineage (GTDB taxonomy): Bacteria > Patescibacteriota > Patescibacteriia > Patescibacteriales > BS150m-G62 > BS150m-G62. The sequence continues at coordinate 84,005 of CAZMSR010000002.1, forward strand.
TATCATACCGTCTTCAGACATCATGCGCCTATCACGAAGAACAATATTAGAAATATCCCCTACACCCAAACCATCAACCATAACATATTCAGAAGGAATGCGGCTTTGCGTTATTTCTCCCACAGCTTTGGTAATACCGGCTACCTTTTTAGGTTCAAATTCAATAATCTGACCATTATCTCCTACAAAAATATTTTGCGAATTTATACCGACAGCTTCAGCAAGATCAGCATGCGCCCTTAACATAAAATGATTACCTTCTATTGGCATAAGATATTCAGGTTTAATCAAACGCATCATTAGTTTTAAATCTTCTTGTTTAGCATGTCCGCCGGCATGAACATCCATCATTCGATAATTAATAGCGCGAGATCCTTGACGGACTATCATGTCCATTAAAGTCTGAATACTTCTTTCGTTTCCCGGAATAACAGAAGAAGAAAATATAACAGTATCACCTTTTTTTAAGTAAATACTTCTGTGTTCACCGTTTACCACTCTTCTTAAAAAAGCATTGCTTTCACCTTGTGCGCCTGTTCCAACAACAATAGTCTTTTCGTCCGGAACTTGGCGAAGCATGTTGTCTTCTACCAAAATCTTAGGATTAAACTTAAGATAACCTATTTGGTGAGCTATTTCTACGTTATTGTTCATTGAACGACCTTGAAGACTAACTCTTCTGCCATGTTTTGCCGCTAAATCTAAAATCTTTTGAACACGAGAAATCTGCGAAGCAAAAGTTCCAATAATAATTCTACCGGTTGCTTTTTCAAACATCTTATCCATTTCATCTCCAATAGCACTTTCCGAAACCTGGTAACCCGGGTGAGTAGCGTCTGTTGAATCAGACATAAGCATTAACACACCTTTACCGCCAATTTGCGCTATTCTATTTAAATCTGCCGGCTTATCATTAACCGGTGAATAATCAATTTTAAAATCTCCCGTATGGATAACAGTGCCAAGCGGAGTATTAATTATTACAGCAAAGGAATCCGGAATAGAATGATTAACGCGAAGAAATTCAACATTAAAATTTTTACCAATTTGCTCTTTGCTTGTATCGTCTATTAGCTTAATTGCTAATTCCGGGCACTTTCTGTGTTCTTCTACTCTTTTGCGCACTAGTCCGGCAGTTAATTTACCGGTGTACATCGGAGGATTTCCTATCTCACCCATAATATGCGGAATACCGCCAATATGATCCATGTGCCCATGAGTTATAATAACACCTTTTATCCAATCTTCTTTACCTCTTAAGTAGCTAATATTTGGAATAATATAGTCAATTCCAAGCATGTCTTCTTCCGGAAATTGTAAGCCCATGTCAATAATAATAATTTCTTTGTTGTATTCTATTATTGTCATGTTTCGACCTACTTCTTCTAAGCCACCAACAACCATAACTCTTAATTTTCCGGGAAGTGCAGGATCTAAAGTTTCTTTTATAGTTCCTTTTAAATGAGGAGTTCTGTTTCTAGCACCATGAGCCTGTCTTGAAGCAACTCTTGGTTTTTTTGTATAAGTTTTTGTTTGAGTTTGCGCAACTCTTTTAGTTGCGTCTTTGATATTTTTAGATGAATCATTAACTGTTTCGCTAATATTCATCTTTTTCTTTGATTTATATTTTGTAATCATTTTTTTAATAATTTAAACAGTACTTGCGTACTTTTAAAAAGTAAATTTGCGTTTGGTTAAAATATACCAATCGCTTAAATTAGAGAATCTATTAGAAGGTTTTAATATTTGCTTAACATCAAAACCTTTTATTTTTTTATTTTGAACATAAGTATAAGTAGGTGAGTACAGATAGGCTGCCGGTAGGTCTTCAACTATTAGAGTTTGCACTTTTTTATATTTATTAATTCGTGCTTTTTTGTCTAAAGCTCCACGAGCTTCTTCTAATAACTTATCTACTTCTTCGTTTTTATAGCCTGCAATATTTAAGCCATTTTTCCCAATCTGAGAAGAATGCCAATAAGCATAAATATCCGGATCAGCTAGTAATTCCTGACCGTAAAAAAGAGCTTCAAAATTGCGTGCTTTAATTAACTCAGATAATACTAAATTAGTTGGCAGAGTTTTTATTACTGTTTTTACTCCTATTTTTTCCCAATCTTCTTTTATTAATGTGGCTACTAAAACATTTTCAGGTGTATCAACTGTTGTTAATGTTATTATTAAGAATTCTTCTTTGTCATCTATTTTTTTACTAAGCCAAGCTCCTTCACCCAAAATAGCTTTTATATTAGATTCCTCTTCTTGCTCAATATCTTCATTATTAGCTAAATCAACTTTACCGATTTCTGCTTGATTTGAATCTGTGCTTTTAGCTTTATTTAAAACTTCTTCTTTGTTGCTTTCCGGTTCGGTGTTTTCTTCTTCAAGTGAAAGCAAGTGCTCTTCTTCGCCTATTTCAACGAGCTGCCAACCACTTATTTCAAATAGATCGGCTGCTTTTTTTGCATCAAACTGGTATTTTCTTATTTCGTTATTATAGGCAAAATTACTTGATAGTATTGGGCCGTCTGCCTTTTTATATCCTCCTCCTAAAACACTGATTATTTTTTCTTTGTTTATTGCATGAGCTAGAGCAACTCTGGTGTTTTTTTCTTTAAGGAATGCGTTTTTTTCTTGATTAAAAAATACCGCTGTTAAAAGAGAAAGATCTAGGTCATAAAAATGCCATGGCTCTCTGACTAATATATCTTCTTTAGCGCTTGTAGGGAGATAGCTTACTCCATCAATAGAATTAGAGCCAAGCGCGGCAATAGCTTCTTCGAAATTTGGAAATAGTTTAAAACTAATATCTTTTAGGTATGGCTTTTCTCCATAATAATCTTCATTTTGGGTAAGATTATATAACTTTATTATGCCTTGCTTGTCTTTTGCTAAAGATTTAAATTTAAACGGACCTGATCCGATTGGTTTTATATTTAACTCAGCCAATCTAAAAGAATTAGCCGGCACTTGGTACCACAAATCTTGAGGCAGTACTCCAAAATCAAGTAAATCTAAAAAAGCAGAATATTGATAACTTAAACTAAATTTAATAGTGCCATTGTCAACTCTTTCAATATCAACTCCGGAAAACGTCGGTCTAAGCGGGGATTCATAGCTAGCATCCTTAATTAAATTAAAGGTAAATATTATATCATCAACTGTTAACTTTTCGCCATTATGCCATTTAATATTATTTTTAATTGTTATGGTATAGACTAAACCGTCTTCGCTAACACCATAATCTTCTACTAAATCTTTTATTAATTCACCATTTGCATTGCGTTTAAAAAGAGAAGAGAATACAAGTGAACTAATATCACTATCAACATCACTTAAAGATGAGTAAATTGGATTAATTAGATTTGGTGAACCAACTAATCCCTCTGTATACTCACCTCCAAAATCAGGTTTTTTTTCAATATTATTGGCTAAAAATACAAAAGATAAAAAAAAGAACGATCCTATTAAACTTACAATACTTATTCGTAAAGCTATTAATTCTTTTGGTGTAATTACTTTTTTTATGTATTTTAATTGTTTGAAGCTTGGTATTCTTGATTTTGAAAGTGAATATACAACTTTTTTGTCTAAATCATCTTTATTTTGACTCATTATAAAGACTAAAAAATATTAAATATTACTAAAAAACAATGTTTTTTTATAGTTTCTAATATGTAAACTAAATTATATTTTGAAGAATATTGCTAATTACTGAACAAATAAACTAACGATCGCAATGCCAAAAAATAAAACAGATAGCACAATAGTTGCTTTAAAAAGCATTTTTTCTGCACCTCTTTTTACACTAAAGACATCACCTCCGCCACCAAAAACCCCTCCAAGACCGGCGCCTCTATTTTGAAGCAAAATTGTTACTACTAATAATATGGCAATAACAACTTGAATAACTTGTAATATTTTCATTACTCTTTTATTTTCTTTATTAAAGAAGAGAAAATTTCTTTATTATTTTCTGCTAAATCAGCTAAAACTTTTCTATCTAGTTCTATATTTGCTTTTTTTAATTTTGATATTAGCTTTGAGTAGGTTAAATCATTTTCACGTGCTCCGGCATTAATTTTGATATTGGCTAATGCACGCATTGTTCGTTTCTTTTTTCTTCTATCAACATAAGCATGTGCTCCGGCTTTAATACTGGCTGTTTTGGCCAACCTGATTAAATTTTTTCTACCCCATTTAAAGCCCTTAACACGAGCTAATAATTTTCGTCTTTTTTTAGTATGTTGTGTTCCTCTTTTAACTCTTGGCATATTAATGAATAAAAAGTTTTTTATTACTCTATCTTTGTACTCTTATCTAATTATAAGGCATTAATGACTTTAATGTTTTGGTTAACTTTTTCCCTACCTGAATATCGCGCCTCTTGTTTCTTTTTGTTTTTCCGTTTTCTCTTGCATTAAAATGATCTTGCCCTGCTTTTCTTTGCTTTAACTTACCTTTTTTTGTTACCATTATTCTTTTTGATGTTGCTTTATTGGTTTTTATTTTCGACATAAGTTTAAACTTTAGCTACTTTTTATTAGCAAGTACTATTGTAAATCTTCCACCTTGCCTTGTCAAATCTTGCTCTCTAATTAGACTTAAATTTTCACTATCTTCAAGTTTTTTTAAAAAACCGTTTATTGTTTCAAGAGCTTTTTGAGGGTGTTGTCTTTCTCTACCTTTTAATGTTAACTCGATTTTCAATTTGCTTCCTTTTTCCAAAAATTTTCTAGCTTGATTTAATCTAAACTCAAAGTCATGAGTGCTAATTCTTACTGATAATCTAATTGCTTTTGTTTCTACTTTTTTATGCTGCTGCTTTTGTTTGTGCTTTAACTTATCTCTTTCATACTTAAACTGCCCATAGTCTAAAATTTTAGCAATTGGCGGATTAGCTTTTGGATTTACTTCAACTAAATCAAGCTCAACTGCTTTAGCCGCTTTTAAAGCTTCAAAAGTGCTTGTGGCACCAACCTGTGTTCCGTTTTCATCAATCAAAAAGACTTCATGAGCTTTTATTTGCTCGTTTAATTTAAAAGTTTTATCTTCTTTTTTTTGCGCTCTTCGCCAAACTCTTCTCATATGTTATCAGACTACAGCAAAATATAGCATGCGTCAATTAAATTTATTGCATCTACTTTTTGTATTGTACAATTAATAACGAAGCTGTCGCCAAATTTGCTTTAATTCTAAATTAAAAAATTTTAGCTAATTCTTGCCACACAGCACACAATCAAAAACATTTTTCAAAAATAGAGTAAAATAAATTAGCTTTTTACAAGAGATTGAAGTGTAGTATAATACTAGCAAATAATTTTTATTTTGTCAATAAAAATGCTATGTAATGACTACAATTTTGATGAAATCATTTAGCTTACCTCTAAATTTTGATTTTGCTCAGCATTAGTATTTCTTTAAAATAAGTCTTCGGTAACAATAGCTTCAAGTAGTGTTGTACCATATCCTACTGACTTCCATCTAGCAGCATGATGCACATCTCATGACATATTCCACCATATTGGGACTGTCGCCAAACTCGCCTCACCCATAAATTGTTAATTTTGGCTAAATTTTTTTCAAATTTTTTTGGCTTACCTTAGGGTAGGCCTCAAAAATTATTCAAAAAATTTATCTTAAAATTTCCAAATTTATGAATTAAAGTGAGTTTGGCGACAGTCCCATTACCAATAGAAACTTAATGTTTAGCGCAAAAAAATGCTGCAGTCCTTAGTGTTAAAAACTGCAGCGCGTATTTAAATTTACATTATTACTCGTTTGAAATTTCTGTAACTTTTCTAGGTGATCTTACTAATCCACTTTTTCCATTTCCGAGTTGACCATAAGTATTTAACCCCCATGTATAAACATTATTTTCTTGAGTTAAAGCTACGCTGTGGCTGTAGCTACCATCAACTTCGATGACATTTTCAATTCCCTTAACTTGAGTGACAATATTGATATTATTAAAGTGCTCTAATCCAAGTTCTCCGCTATGATTTCTCCCCCATGCCCAAAGGCCATAATTTTGATCAATAGCGAAAGAATGGTAATCTCCACTTGAAATAAAAATTATATCACTTAATGCGACGCTATTAACAGGAGTGATAACCCAATCAGTAAATCCGCCTGTCCCCACTTGACCAAAAATATTATTACCCCAAATGTGTGCAAGACCATCTTTATTAAGGGACATGCTGTGACTATGACCAGCATTAACAATAGTAATATTTTCCAACATTCCAGCTCTTACAGGTATTATAGAATCTTTCATAAAACCATCACTACCATTTCCTAATTCCCCCAAGTGATTGCGACCACAGCCATAAACTTCACCTTCTGCATTAACATATAAAGCGTGATGATTTCCAATGGAAACTGTTGAGATATTTTTTAATCTCTCAATTTTTACAGGTGATGATGAATATTCAAATTCATTATTGCAAAACAAGCCTTCGTGGTTATCTCCCCATCCAAAAATCTCTCCTTGATCAGTTAACGCAATTACTGATTGATTACCGGCAGAAATGAAAACAACGTTATATAAGTCAGCAATTTGAATTGGTTCAGCGGATTGGGTGCTTGTAAAATTAGCACCAAGTTGACCATATTCATTATTGCCCCAAGCCCAAACCGTCCCATCATTTTTTAATGCATATGTAGTATAAGAACCGGTTGTGATCTGAACCACATCACTAATACTAGCAGCAACTGGATTCATACTTATTATCTTATTAGCGATTCCAAGTTGACCATATTCATTATTGCCCCAAGCCCAAACCGTCCCATCATTTTTAAGTACAGCAGTAATGAGGTGGACTGATACACTCTATTGCTCTTTTTTTGTTAATATGATAAGTTGTTTTTAACAATTAAAACCTTTCCCATACTCTCCCTTTGCGGGAGTCTATCTGTTGGTTAAATCGCGGCAGAAAAGGTATTCTTCTTATTAGAATCTCAACATAAATCGAAGAATGCTTGGGATTTTTTGTTGTATTACTTGAAAAAAATAATTTATTTTTAATAAAATATGTCCAAAACAAAACAAGGCAATATAGGTAAATTTGAATTACTTTATATTGTATCTAATAAATTTTCTGAAGATGAAGTTAATGAAATTAAGCCTAAAATTGATGAAATAATTACAAAAAACACAGGAAAAATTATTAAAACTCAAGATTGGGGCAAAAGAAGACTTGCTTACCCAATTAAAAAATTTAGCTTTGGGTATTATATACTTGTTATTTTTGAAGTTGACAGAAAAAAAATTGCAAGCATTAACACTTTAATGAATCAGATGCGAGAAATTTTAAGATTTAGCATTGTTAAATACATAAAACCATACGAAATAAAAGTAGGCTTACCGGAACCGCCTAATACAAATGCAAAAAAAGAATTCAGAAGACCGGACAATTCACAAGAAGTGGAGATAAAAAGAAAATCTGAAAACGCAGCAGAAATTAAAATCGCAACTGAAAGTAAAACAAAAACAGAAGAAGACTCTCAAAAAAACAAAAAAGCGGAACCTAAAAAAATTAAATCTACAGAAAATAAAGAAAAAGAATTAAAAGAAGAAAAAACTAAAAAAGACAAAGAAACTACAAAAAAAGAAGACGACAACCTTGATGAAAAATTAGATAATATTTTAGAGGCAAAAGATTTATTTTAAAAAACTAATTAACTATTTATTTTAAATAATATGGACTTAAACAAAACCATGCTTATTGGCAGAATAACTCAAGACCCGGAATTAAAAACAACACCTACCGGTCAATCTGTAGCATCATTTAGCTTAGCCACAAATTGGACTGATCAAACCGGACAAAAACAAGAAAGAGTTGAATTCCACAACATAGTTGCCTGGAGAAGGTTAGGGGAAATTTGTGGTCAATACTTACGTAAAGGATCAAAAGTGTATATAGAAGGTCATCTTGAAACAAGAAATTGGACAGCGCAAGATGGTACAAAAAGATACAGAACAGAAATTATTGCAAATAACATGATTATGCTTGATAGCAAAGGTGGAGGCGCTGCACCAATGCCCGGAAACACCCCGGGATTTACTTCTAGCGCGCAAGGGCAGGCTCCGACACAAAACTTTTCGCCAACAGCTCCAAGGCAAGCTGCTCCGCAAATCAACAATGAACCACCAACTATTAGCCAAGAAGATCCGGTTAAAGAACCAATGAGTGGCGAAGCGAATCCACAAGAAGATGATATTAAAGTTGAAGATATACCATTCTAATCTAGAAAATTATTAAATTATTCAATATAACCTAAAAAAATGGCAAACAATAAAACAACAATTAGTGATGCTTGTTTTTACTGCATAAATAATGTTGATGAAATTGACTACAAAAATGTAAGATCATTATACCCTTTTATTAGCGGGTATAAAAAAATACTACCTCGTAAAAAAACAGAATTATGTGCTAAACACCAACGCAAATTTATGAAATCTGTAAAACTAGCCAGAGTAATGGCACTACTTCCATTTACTAATAGATAAATAAGTAAAATCATATTACTTTTTAAAATTTAACTAATGCTTGCAATAAATCAAATTAAAGTTGGCAAAATTATTAAAATTAGTAATGAGCCATACATTGTAACAAAAACAGATCACCATAAAATGGGAAGAGGCGGAGCCGTTTTAAAAACAAAATTAAAAAACTTAATAAACGGATCTGTGCTTGAGAGAACTTTCCAAGGCAACGACAAGGCGGAACCGGCTGAAACTGAAAAAAAATCAGCTAATTTTCTTTACAAAGATGGAGATAATGCTCATTTTATGGATAACACTAATTATGAACAATTTTCATTACCAATTAGCACAATCGGAGAAAATCATAAATTTTTAAAAGAAGGTATGAAAGTTTTAGTGTTACATTATGATAATAATCCTGTAGCGGTTGAATTACCGATTAAAATTGAACTAAAGGTAACAAGCGCTCCTCCGGGAGTAAAAGGAAATACTGCCGGAAACACAAATAAAACAATAGAACTTGAAACAGGCGCAGAAATCGGAGCACCTTTATTTATAAATAAAGGTGACACTATTCGCATAAACACTGAAACCGGAGAGTATGTTGAAAGGGTTTAACTTAAATTCTCTTTAAACCAATCCACCCAAGGGTTAGGGATTGGATTTTCTTCATTTAACATGGCTAAGTAATATGTTGTGTATGAGGCAAATTGGAGCATTTCCATGGATTGCTCTATTTTTGTTTTACCTTGAAGTTTGTGGCTTAGCACTTTTATTCCATTTTTTTCAATAACTTTTTTAGTTAAATCTGCTCTTTCTTGAATACGCGAAGTATACAAATCTGAATCAAAAAATAAAAAAACTAAATTATTTTTATTATTATCCGGATGCGATAATCCTTCCATTGCAAAATGATTTAAATCCGGCAATACTAAATAGCCGGCAAAATTTTTAGCTGTTTCGCAAAATTGATTGCGCATTATAAATGCATTGCCTTCTAAAAATTCAGCGCTCGCTATAACTATGTTTTTACCCTTTAATTTTACAGCCGACTTTTTTGCTAAATTAACTTCACTCCCTGCCTCTGGGCGTAGCTTTCTATCTTGCACTTCCATTATATTAATAACTCTTTCAATGGCTGCGACATCTAAATTAAGTGCACCGGATTTAGCTAAAATAACAGCTAAACCAAATACTGCATAACCGACCGCTAATCTTGGAGAATTGGCCGGGTTAAACTTTGGATCAAAAACATAACCGGGAATATTATTTTCTATCATTATCTTTTCTAAAGCTTTACCGCTTTTTGAAGTAATAGCAAGAAGCTTAGCACCTCTTTTTTTAGCTTCAGGATAAACACTTAAAACTTCCTCTGTTGTGCCTGAATAACTAGAAAGGACAAAAAGAGTTGTTTTATCAACATAACCGGGAACCTCATATCCGGCTAAAATATCAAGCGGAACTTTTAAATCTTGGGAAAACAACACCTTAGCAATGCGCGCACCTAAGTTTGACCCGCCCATTCCGGCCACTACAATATTTTTTATCTCACTATATTCTTTAGGAATTTTTATTAAAAGAGAATCATTTATTACTTGCCTTATTTGATCCGGCAAAAGTTCAAGCGATTTATAGCCGGCGCTTTTGTCTATTTTATTTATATAATTTATATTGTCTAAAATATTCATAATTACGTAAAATAATTTTAAAATATAATCACAAAGGAGGCTTATCTGACCCAAGAAACTTAAATCTTTCTACAAAAGCATTATATTCTGATAAATCATCCTGAAACGTTTTTTGTGGAGATGGGATATCTCTTCCCATAATTCCTTCTGAAATATCGTGTATTAAAAGAGCTGACAACACCAAGGCCTGATCTATTCCGGCAGAATAATCATGAGCAAGATCAAAATACATCATACCAAGCAAAGAAATCCCAAGAGTATGCTCTGCATTATTCTGAATCCTAACACCACTGTAATGAAAAAGCTTCCACCTTTTAACTTGCGACATCTCTACTTGAGATTGCCTCCAAATAGTCATAACTTCCAACCATTCATTCAGATTCATAGCAAGCCTCCTCTACATTTGGAAATCAAGCTTCCAGTAAAAACTTCCTAATAGTAACCTATACTCAGAAACCAGGTTAAAATGAACAAATTCCAAAACTATTAATGCGCTCTATATATCATAAAAAATAAATAAAACAAACGACTACTTAATAGCCACCTAGATAAAGTATAAATTATAATATTCTATTTAGTCAATCTATTCCAATCAGATGCAAATTTTTCAAGACCTTTTTTTGTTAAATCATGCTCTATGTTAAAATTTTGCCAATTTTTATTTAAATCTAAATCTTTATACAAAATACAAGCCCTGCCTTGATGACTATGACTATATTTTTCTTTTGACATTGACTTATCTGTTTGTGCCCAATCCTTTAATACTGTAATTGGAATTGTTACTATGTCCGGCTTTAATTTAAATGCATCTATTAAATGTTCTGAATTTCTAATGCTTGCTACCAAAACTTTAACATGCCCATCGCCAACCTTATACATTTTCATAATATTTTCAACTAAGTCAAGCCCTTCTAAGCCAATATCATCTAAACGACCATCAAAAGGGGAGATAAATACTTGCCCCGGCTTTGCTCCTTTGGTAGCACCGTATACTGCTGCCGCCTGCTCTTGCGAAAAACAAAGAGTCATATTTAAACGCATGCCGTTTTGTGATAAAACTTGCGCTGCTTCCAGACCATTTTTTGTAATCGGAATTTTTATATAAGCATTATCGCACCAATTGTACATAGCATTTGCTTCTTTTATTATTTGATCTTTGGTTGTATTTGCATCAACGTAAACTTCTATTGAAATTGCTCCTCCGGGAATAAGCGCAGCAATTTCAGTTATTACTTTTTTATAAAAAATATTTAACTCATCTTTACTAAATTTTTCGCCTTCTAGAATACGCTTTTTTGCGCTTGGGTTCTTTGCTATTAAACTTGGATTAGTTGTTTGCCCGGCTAAACCTCCAAATAAAGTTAAAGCTTCACGAGTATCTTCCGGACTACCGGAGTCTAAAAATATTTTGGTTTGCATATTATTTATTTTTTATTATTTTCTTAATTAACATAACTGCTTGGTCTGCAGTATCAACTAAATAGTAAAGCTTTAAATCTTTTTTTGAAATTGCTTTGTTTTCTTTGTAAAGCGTATTTTCTATCCAATCAAGAAGGGGAGACCAGTATTCTTTTCCGACTAAGATTATTGGAATTTGTTTTAACTTTTTAGTCTGAATTAAAGTAATTAACTCAAAAAATTCATCAAGCGTTCCAAAACCGCCGGGAAAATACACATAAACTTGCGAAACAAAAGAAAGCATAACTTTGCGTACAAAAAAGTAATCAAAGGTCATTGCTTCAGCAACATACCGATTACGGACTTCTGTTGGCCCCCCATTACCAAGCTTAATATTTAAACCGGCAGATTTCCCGCCAGCATCTGCCGCTCCTTTGTTGGCAGCTTCCATGATTCCCGGTCCTCCGCCGGTTACAACTGCAAAACCCATATTAGCAAGCTTAGCACCTAAACTTTCAGCTTCTCTATATGGCTCATCTTTAAGTGTGCACCTAGCTGAACCAAATATGCTCACTGCTGCTGAATATTTATTTATAAACTCAAATCCGGAAACAAATTCTGCCATTATTTTAAATATTCTCCAAGATTCAATTTCACCATCATGCAGCTTAATAACTTCGAGTGGCTTGTCTCGAGTTAAACGAAATGTTTTATGAATTGGCTCAATTTTTACTGATGTTTTTTTCATTTTAAATTATTTTTTATAATATTTATTTATTTTTGCTAAAATATTTTTTTCGCTAAAACCAAATTTTTCCATATTAATTGCGCCGGGTGCTGAAGCACCATATTTTTCTATACTAATAATTAACCCAAACTCCCCTACGTACTTTTCCCACCCCTGGGCTACGCCAGCTTCTATTGAAACACGTTTTTTAATTTTAAGTGGCAGCACGTTTTCTTTGTATTTTTGACTTTGAAGTTCAAATAGCTCAAAAGAAGGCATACTTACCACCCTTGCTTTAATGCTTTTTTGATTTAATTTTAATGCTACTTTTAAGGCCAGGCTTACTTCTGAGCCTGTAGCTATTAAAATCAAATCAGGGTTATTAACTTCAGGATTTAATACATAAGCGCCACGCTTTAAATTATTCGCATTTGCAAAAGACTCTTGATTGATTAATGGCAATCTTTGCCTGGTTAATATTAATGCTGTGGGGCCCTTTTTATTATTAACCGCAGCCTCCCATGCCACCACCACTTCATTAGCATCTGCCGGTCTAATTAGAGTTAAATTTGGCATAGCACGTAAGCTTGCTAAATGCTCTATTGGTTCGTGAGTTGGCCCATCTTCTCCAAGTGCTATAGAGTCATGAGTTAAAACGTATATAACTCGATGTTTTGAGAGTGCAGCAAGGCGCATAGCCGGTCGCATATAGTCTGAAAAAACTAAAAAAGTTCCGCCAAACGGTTTAATGCCGGGAGTTAAAGCTAAGCCGTTTAAGCAAGCAGCCATGGCATGCTCTCTTATGCCAAAATGAATATTACGAGCAGACTTATCACTAAAAAGACAAGCAGTTTCACCTTTTTCATTAATCCAAGTTTTAGTAGAAGGTGCTAAGTCGGCTGAACCTCCTAAAAAAAGCGGATAATTTTGTGCAATTGCATTTATTACTGCTCCAGAGACTTCCCTAGTAGAATAATCCTTGCATTTAACTTGCATTGCACAATTATAGTTATTCTTAAAGCTTTTTGAAGTTATTGTTTTATTCCAATTACTTGGCAATTTTCCTTTTATTGCACTTTCTAACTCTAGAGCTAATTGCGGACATTTCTTTTTATAATCGCTAAATTTTTTATTCCAGGCATTTTCTAATTCCTTGCCCTGACTCACTTTAAATCTAAATTTATTTAAAGCTTTACTTGGAATATAGAATTCTTTATGAGGCCAATTTAAATTATTGCGTAATAATTTTACTTCGTCTTGCCCAAGAGGCTCACCATGAGCCTTGGCTGTCCCCTGTTTATTTGGTGCCCCATAGCCAATTTTATTTTTTACAATAATTAAACTTGGCTTTTTATACTTTTTAGCATGAGCTATTGCGTTTTTAATGTCTTGTAAATTATTGCCATTATTTATTAATAAAACATGCCAACCCAAGGCTTTATATTTTTTTTCTACATCTTCGCAATAGGTTAAACTAGTATTACCTTCAATTGAAATATTATTTGAATCGTATAAATAAACAATATTATCTAGCTTAAGACTACCGGCTAATGAAGCGGCTTCGTTAGTTAAGCCTTCCATCAAATCTCCATCACTAACAATACCGTATATATTATAATCTATTATGCTTTGACCGCGCTTATTAAAATAGCCTTTTAAAATTTTCTCGCCAATAGCAAACCCAACACCGGTAGCAAAACCCTGACCAAGTGGTCCGGTTGTGCATTCTACTCCCGGAGTTAAACCATGTTCCGGATGACCGGGAGTTATACTCCCCCACTGTCTAAAACTTTTAATATCATTCAAGCTTACCTTATAGCCCGTTAAATGAAGCAAACTATATAGCAAAGCCGAACCATGCCCGGCTGACAAAATAAACCTATCGCGATTAATCCAAGATGGATTAGAGGGATTAAAACGCAAAAATTGACTCCATAAAACATACGCCATTGGTGCAGCTCCTAAAGGTAACCCGGGGTGTCCTGATTTAGCCTTTTCAATCATATCTACACTTAACATCCTTAGTGTATTTACGCACAAATTGTCTAAATTATTATTTTTATTCATTTTTTCTTTTTATCAAAACCATATACAAATAATAACATAAAATTGACTCGCACGCACATCAAGCTATAATACAAAGATGAAAGATACGAATAGTAAAAATAATAGTCAACATACTTGCGAAAAAATTATTGTAGATGGGCAAAAAATTAAAAAAGATGAATTAAAAGATATTTTTTCTAAAAAAAGAAAAAAATTTGAAGAACTTGGAGTTAGTGTAAAGGAATACTTAATTCGCCATTTAGATAATAAAGATATTAGCTTTTCTGATATTAATTTTAGGGTTAAAGACTTTAATTCTTTTTGGGGAAAAATTGTTAGAAAGCAGTACTATAAAGAGCCGTTTCAAAAAATCGATGACATATGCGGATTGCGGATAATTTACTATTATCCATCTGATTGCGCACAAATTATTAAATTAGTTAAAGATGAATTACATATTGTTGAGACAATAAATAAAAATCAAGAATTAGAATTTAATCAATTTGGTTATCGATCTAATCATTTTGTAATAATGCCTCCAAGCAGAGTTAACTTAGACCCGCTTTTGCGAGGACTTGAGCAATTTAGAGCTGAAATTCAAATTAGAACGGTTTTAATGCATGCCTGGGCAGAAATTGAACATAAATTAGCCTATAAAAGCAAAGACCAAATTCCGGATCGACTAAGAAGAAAATTTTCTCAACTATCGGCTTTATTTGAAATAGCCGACGAACGGTTTGAAGAAATAAGAGCAGAGAGAATTGAATTTATTGATAAACTAAAAGAACATACTTTATCTACCGGATGTTTTAATAAGAATCTTGACTTGAATTTAGATACTTTTCAAGCTTTTTTAGATTATTATTTACCTAATCAAGAAAAAAACATTAAAAAATCAAGAGCCTTTTTAAATGAAATATTACCTATGGGTCTAACTATAAAAAAACTAGTTGAAAGCTATGAAAACGCAGGATATTTAGTTAATGATCTAAAAAAAGAACTTAATATTAAAGAAAAATGGTCTCAAGTAGAAACCATTAGAGCTGTACTAGATTTAACTGATGATGTTTATTGGAACTCTAGAAAATTTAATATTTTAACCCTAGGTTATGTGCCATTTTGTGAAAAATACAGAAAAATCATAAAGTCAAAAATTTACTAAACTAAATGTCAACCGACTCTTTATACATTTTCACTGAATACAATTTTTTTAAATATTTGACATATACTATTAATCATGATAACATAAATAAAATTTAAAAAAGGAGAGTACAAATGAATGCTGAGTTTATCAAAAGTCAGGAAGCAAAACTATTAACTCGCCAAAAAAAGTATAAAAAATTGATAAATTCAAATAAACCTCCGATGCATGCTCATTTAAAAATAACTACATCTTTAAAATATATAAAAATCGCTTTAAACCACATAAGGAAAGGAATTTATGGAACATGCATAGATTGTGAAGGTCAAATTCTACAAAAAAGACTCGAATCTGTTCCCGGGGCAATAAGATGTATAACTTGCCAAACTCAAGAAGAACAGAAAGGCTAAAAAATGCCGAATCGCGCAAATCTTGTAAAAATTTTTACTAATGCACTTGAAAAAGCAAGTATAGCCGCATCTCTAGCAAATACAAAAAATACAGAAAAAATACTATTTCAATATTGGAAAAATGCTATTCACTGCATGCTTATTAAAAATAGAGTCTGCCCTTGTCAAAAAAATAACCCGGATGAGTGCTTTTTAACTTTTTCACAAAATGAACAAATTGGACTACTAAATGGCAAAGATATTAGTTTTCAAAATTTTGTAAATTATTTTACTCAAGCAAAAAAAATATTTATAAATTAAAAAAATAATGTGCGTAAAAAATGCACTTTTTTTTATTTTATAAAGTTGTGCTCAAATTAGCTTCACCTGCAAGTACCACTATTTTCTATTCATTAAAAACAAAACCGCGAAATACATGCATTGATTTTTTACTTGTACCGTTACTTGTATCATGCACCCTATCATGCTCTTTATCGGTTAATGCTTCTTCCGGAAAAAATTTAACAGGCAATTGCATAACAACAAAACGAATATCTTCCGGATGCACTTCTCCGCTAGCACTTCTTATAGTATCGCGACGTATATTCCCCACCTCTTTAAACTTAGGATTTAAATCATTCACCTTTAAATCTTGCCCTTTACGAAAACCAACACAAACAGCTATACCATCATTACTTCTTTCAAATCCTTCTAAAAAAGCTGTTCTAATTGCCCGATCATAAGCATAAGGATCCCACTGTGTACAATTTGGGTATTCTTGTTTTGTATTGTTATGAAATTTAATTTCTAGATCTTGTTGTTCAAGTATCGCATTACTTAATCTTTCTAAATTTTCTCTTCTAATTATTAGATCATCATTTCTGAATTTTTCATAAATACCGTTAACATCCTCATAATGTTCACCACCTGCTTTTTCAAAAGCCTTTTTAATACCAAGATAAGCGCTATAAACTGCCTGCTCCTTTTCCTTGTCAGACAAATTATGCGGCAAACTATCCAAGGCTAAAGCTATATTGCTTTTTTTCTCCTTAATCATTTCTTTTTTAAAAAAATTTGCTTCATTCATATAAATTTTTAATTTTTTACTTCATGTTTGCCAAACCGGTTTCTAAGAGCTGAAAGCACCCGACCGGTATAACTAGGATTATCCTGAGACTGCTCTCTGAATTTTAATGCGCTTTTAATTACAGGAACAGGAATATTTAATTCCCTTGCTGCATTAACAGTCCAAAGACCTTCGCCGGAATGCGAGACTTTACCTGATATACCAACTAAATCTTCTCCGTATTTGGCGTATGCCTTATTGAGCCAAGAAATCAAGCGAGATTCTATTACACTTTTATGCTCATAAACCTTAGCAACCTCACTCAAATCAAGATTAAATTTTGACTTTTTCATTAACGCAAAACCTTCAGCTATTGCCTGCATCATGCCATATTCTATACCATTGTGTATCATTTTAACAAAATGACCGGCACCGGAATCTCCCATATAGGCATAACCATTTTTTATACTTAAATCACAGAACAATTGTTTATATTTAGCAAACACTTCTTTTTTGCCGCCAATCATTATTGAAGCTCCGTTTCGAGCTCCGCTAGGACCACCGCTTACTCCTACATCTAAAAAATTAATGCCTTTTTGCGCTAATTCTTGTGCACGCCTTATTGACTCTTTATAGGGCGAATTGCCTCCATCAATTACAATATCCCCGGATTCAAGTTCAGGTAAAATTCTTGCAATTACACCATCAACAACCTTCCAAGGAACCATAACCCAAATTAATCGAGGAGAATCTAATTTTTTTATAACATCGGCATTATCTTGAGCAATAATTGCGCCTAAATTTTCTACTTTTTTTAAAATGCTTTTATTACGAGTAGAAGCAACCACGACATAGCCTTTTTCAAGCAAACGCTCGACCATGTTTTGCCCCATCTTACCTAAGCCGATATAGCCAATTTTCATACTAACATTTTTAAATAATAATTTTCTACTAAATTTTTAAAGCACCCTTTTTATATTCGATCAATTTAACATCCTTCCAAGCCTTTACAACCGAATCAATAAACTTCCAAGCATTCATAACCTCTCCGGATGCTACGAATAAAGTCTGATCGCCGATTATACAATCATATAATACTTTTTCATAAGCATCTAATTCTTTTTTAATGTTTTCTTTGTAATTAAAAGATAAATCACGAGGAGCAATTTTAAAATCCATCCCCGGCTCTTTAGCCCAAAAACGAACAGTTATTAATTCTTCTGGTTGAATATTAAATATTACTTGATTTTTGTGATTATGCGTGAGCCCTGCTTTTTTTGAATTTGGTTCACAAAAACATGGCATAGCAGCTTTAAATTCAACACTTATATCAACTTTGTTTTTACTTAAAGCTTTGCCGCTTTCTAGAATAATTGGCACACCTTTCCATCTTTGATTATTAACAAATGTTTTTAAACTAAAGTATGTCTCGGTTTGTGTTTTAACAGAAACTCCTTTTTCTTTTTTATAGCCTTTGTACTGAGCTCTGATAAAAACATTTTTTATTTCTTTTTTAAGTGGTAAAATTAGACACGAAAATATTTTTTCGCGATTAGCTCTTATTGTTTTTGCGCTAATTTCGCCGGGATTTTCCATTGTTATTAGGGCGAGCATTTGAAGCAAATGATTTTGCCCAACATCTCGCAGAGCCCCTATTCCGTCGTAAAAATTAGCACGCGCTTTTAAATCACTTTTTTCAAGTAATCTAATTTTTATACTTTCAATATATTTATTATTCCAAATCGGCTCAAATATGCTATTAGAAAATCTAAAACTTAAAATATTCTGCAAAGTCTCCTTGGCTAGGTAATGATCTATTCTAAAAATCTGCTCTTCACGAAAAAGCTTTGTTAAAAGCTTGTCTAATTTTTGAGCTGTTGTATTATTTTTACCAAAAGGCTTTTCTACAAGAACACGAGTCCAGCCCAAAGAACTAGAACAAGGCTTTGTTAAGCCTGATTTTGACAAATTTTTTAAAATAACTTCGTAATAATTTGGAGGAACTGCTAAATAAAAAAGTTTATTAGAACACTGCCCGATTTGCAAATCTATTCCTTTTAAAATTGCAGACAATTCTTTGTAGTATTTTTGATCTGTAAAGTCACCTTGCTTATAAAGAATATTTTCTAAAAATCCATCTATCACCCTTTGGTCATGTTTATGCTTTTTTTGTTTTATTGAACTTCTGGCAAATTTTTTATATTCAATATCATTCCATTTACGTCTAGAAAATCCAACAACTCGTAATATGTCCGGAAGTAAGTTTTTAGCGCTTAAATCCATTAAGGCGGGAATCAGTTTAGTCTGAGACAAATCACCGGTTGCACCAAAAACCACCACAATTGTTGGAGTTTTAATTTTATTCATTATATTAATTATAATTTTAGTCTTTCGAGTAAACGATTATAATTTTCTTCTACATTATCTGCATCAAACAAAGTACTGCCAATAACAAAAATATTAACACCGGCTTTATTAGCATCTTGAATTGAATCATGATTAACACCACCATCAATAGCTATTTTGACTTCACTGTTAAGTGTTTTAATCTCCTTTACTTTATTTAAAACATTAATTAAAAACTTTTGTCCGGAAAACCCAGGTTCAACTGATAACAACAAAACTAAATCAATTTTATTAATAAAAGATTGAATTAAACTAACCGGAGTTTTTGGATTAATCGCAATACCAAATTCAAAATCATACTGACTTGCCTTATGCAAAACATATTCAATATCATCTACAGCTTCTATGTGAACTATAACTCTTTTGGCACCAATGTTTTTGCAATCATTAAATAAATCGGTTGGATTTTTTGTCATTAAATGAATTTCCAAATTTATTTCCTTATTTAATCCTTTTAGCTCTTTAACTTCTATGGTAAGACTTGGCACAAACTTATTATCACAAACATCTATTTGCACCCAATCTGTTAACTCTTTTACTAAATTTATTTTCTTTTTTACTTCATTTAAATTTTTACTTAGAATTGCCGGTATTATTTTTTTCATATTTACTTATTTTAATAACCCTCCGTTTATGCTTTTTTAAATTACTAAATGATGTATTTAACCAGACTCTAATCATTCTTTTAGCTAATGCTGAATTAATATTTTTTGCTCCAAGGCAAAGAATATTAGTATTGTTATGCGCCTTAGCTAAACGAGACAAAGTTATACTCGCTGCGTTAAATGCTCTTGCTCCTTTTACCTTATTAGCCGCTATACACATTCCAATTCCGGAACCACATATTAAAATTCCAATGGAATTTGCTTTTGCTACCTTGCTTGCTGCAAGTATAGCATAATCCGCATAATCATCGATCGGGTCATGTTTAGTATTTCCAACATCAACACAATTGTATTTAAGCTTTGTTAAAAAAATAATTAATTCATTTTTAAGCTTAAACCCACAATGATCACTAGCTAAATAAATAGTCTTTTTACTTTTTAACATGCTTTGATTATAGCATTTTTTTATTAATAAAAAAAGATTACTACAACATTATATATTTTATGCTATTATTATAATAATTAATTCTTTACTCTTACTCATGCGTAAAAAAATAATTAACACTCAAGCAAAAAAACTAAAATCTTGCACTCCAAAAAAGGCTCTAGAAAAGCTAAAAACTATTAAACAAGACTTTATAAAAAAAGCATCGGCAATTGAGACAGAACGAGATCGCAAACTAGCCCGCCTAGCAACAAAAATAGACAAACGCAAAATAAAGCAAATAGAAGCCAGCTTAAAACAAAAATAATTATAATACTTTAATATTTTTAATACAAAAATATGGTAAGAAGAAATCCATTTGATAAAAGACAACCAAAAAGAAAAAAAATAAAAAGAATAACAAAATCTATTCCTCGCACCAAAAGAAGTAAATATCGGCCAATTACAAGCCTAAGACGAATAAAAAAAATCAAAACAATAAATGATGCGCCTCAAATAGAAACCACTTCTGAAGTAACGGTAAGTGAATCAATTCCAGAAAAAGAAGTGCTATATAATGATGTCTACAAAGAGTCCGTATTTTTACTTGAATCATTTGCCGACATTCAAAAACAAGTAGAAAGAAAAAATGAATCGGCAATAGAACGAATTAATAATATAGGTGCTAGCGGAAGCGAAAATAAAAAAGTTACAAAAATATGCGACTTAACAAATAAAGAAATAATTGAATTAATTCGAGAAAAAGAAAAAAAAGTAAATGAATTATTGTCTTTAGTAGAGATACAGGAAGCCAGCAAAACAAACAACAATGGCTCAGAAGTCATCATGCATACCTCTTCTGAAGATACGCAACCACAAACTCCGCTACAAATCACAGATCAAAGAGAAGAACGTCTTTTAATTGAAGACAAAAGCACAAAAGAGCATCCTGCAACGCCTCCTAAAATAATTCATGCACCAAATATACCTGAAGTAATCCATCAAGATCAAAAAAAAGCAACCGATCAAATAACATACTACCAAAATTTAGAAAAAAAGTCAGGAAATAAAGAAAAAGAAGAAAATAATAAACTTGTCAAAGAAAGAGATGCTCAGATAGAAAAAGCTGTAGCAGACAAGAATATGGATGTTAATGTTATAGAGAAAGGAACTCATTATCCGGCGACGAAAGAAGTAGAAATACAAGAATCATCCACAGAAGAGCAAGAAGAGGGAGCGGAAAATAATAAAGCAGAAAACATGGAGACACAAGAACCATTCATAGAAGAGAAAGAAGAGGAAAAGAATAAAGAATCGTACAAGAATAAAATTACTAGACTTAAAAAAGAACTAGAAGAAGCTAAAAAAAATAATGAAACTGATAGAGCTAATAGAATAGTTGGAATAATAAGAATAGCTAAAGAGGAAAAAAAACAAAAAAAACTTAAAGAAAAAGAAAATGCTAAAATAGCGCCTGAAAAGCCACTTCTTAGTCGAGAATATGCAAAAGGAGATATTGTTGATTTTCCAAGTAATGAGAATACTATTAGAGAAGGAGGAGAAATAATAAGAATAGACACTAATAGTAATACCGGAGAACAAATGGCAACAATTATTTGGGTAAAAGATAGCAAAGCTAAACACAGTGATGTTAGTTTAAAAAAATTAGATGCTGTTCAGAAAAAAAGTATTAAAGAAAATCTACTTAGGCAGTACAAAGACGAATTAAAACTAACAAAACAACATAAAGACACTAAAAAAGTACACGAAATTGCAAAAAAAATACATGACCTAAAAGAAGATAAAGTATTGCCATTAGATACAGCAAGAGATAACTTTTTTAAAGAATATAAAAAATACATGGGGGGCAGGATTGAAAAAGAAATGATTAGGGAAATTATGCAAATTCATAAATCAGAAGAAAAGTGGCCACCTCACCTTAAAAAAGCAAAAGAAGAATACACAAAAGCACGACACGGACAATTTAATACTCTAAAAGAAGGTAAAAGCATTCCACAAGATCAGCTTTTTGAGGAACTATACGAAGAAGAAGATAAAAACATGAAAAGAATGCGACAGGAATTTTTAAGTGAAAATCAGAATAATTTGGTAAGCAAATCTTTAAATTTAATAAAAAATAACAAAACCGGAATAAAAACTGCCGGTTGGGTTGTTGCTGGTTTAGCCGGTCCTGCAGGACTTTTAAGAAAAGCTTTAATAACAGGAATTGGTGCTTTTACAACTCTTGAATTAACTAAATCAAAAGAAAAATACATAAAAAAACTAAAAGAAAAAAAACTAATTGAACATGAAGAATTTAACGAATTAACATTACCTGAAATAGAAAAAAGATACAAAGAGCGCGAAAAACAAATCAAAAACACAAGAAAACTTTTTTTAGCAGCTCAAGGTGCTGCAGCATTAGTTACTTTTTATGGAATATCAAGCTTAGATATGCTTGATAAATTTGACTCATCACTTAAAGATGATGTTCAAATTACCACTAAACCAAAATTAAATTCATCAACCAACTTAAAAACACCCGAAGTCTCCACAGAAGCACCGGCAGAGCAACCGACATCTCACCAAAAAATATCATCACAGTCTAGCGGAGAAGTGACTATAACCGATACTAATAAAAACAGCCTTGTTTTAAAATCTTTAGAACAACATTCAAACGATCTTAAAGGTTACTATATCGGACCAAATGGCGAAAGATTATTTCAAGAGCTAGAGAATGGAAATTTTATAGAAATTGATACAAGTACAATCCAAAATAATACACTAAAAACCTCTATTGAAACAGGAATTAAAGCTCGCTTTCCATCATCAGAAGACTCAACAATACTTAAGGATCAAGCATCAATACCAGTACCTACTCCAAAGCCAATACCCACAGATACAAGCACTAAATCTATAGAAGTTCAGGCAGATTCTACTAACACTCCTGAGTCAAAAGTTGAGCCTTTATCGCGTGTTAAACATGCATCCGAAATAGCAGAAAAAAAAGCTCAAGTCTTTAAAGATGCATTATCGAACGCTCATACTGATCACGAAATAATTTTGAAAAAAATATTTGATTTTAGTGACCCTAATTATTTAATGAAGCAAAATATTAATACTTTGCAAGGATGGAACGAGAATTGGGGTTTTGGATCGCAGGTCATTCCGGAATATATAGCCGAAGACTATGAAAATGGAGAAATAAGCACACTTCAAGAACACATTAAAAGACTTGAGGTAGATGCTCGAGATCCGTTTTCAGAAACACAAAAATTACAAATGTCGACCGGTGAGTATATTAACAAACTACTAGAAGCTAAAGTAAAATTAAACGCTTAATAAATAACTAAAAATAATACCATTCCCAATTAACGCTTTGGAGTAAAAATATTTCTTAATTTCGAGCGAAAAACAAGTCGGAGCATGAAGCATAATGAATTATGTTGAACGCGAAGCAAATTTTTATAGCCGAAATTCAGGAATGTTTTCCGAATGGTTAATTGGGAATGGTATAAATTAAATACATGCCTAATAGTTTACAAGAAAAAATAAAACAAGAGCTTGGTATTAATAACTTACCCCAAGTCAAGCAAGACGAAATAATAACAAAAATTGGCGAACTAATATTCCAGGGAATAATGATTCAAGTTGTTGAAGGGCTATCTGAAAATGACCAGGATGAATTCTCTGATTTACTTGATGAAATACAAGAAAAGCCAGATAGTGGTGAAAAACTTATGAACTTCTTACAAGAACGAGTACCGAATTTAAACACTATAGTAAAAAATGAAGTAAACAGATTTAGAAAAGACAGTTTAGAGATTATGAAAAAATAATACTAGAAAATTACAAAAAAACCTACTTTTTCTTAAAGAGCACTTAAAAGAAAGAAAAAAAATTAGAATAAATTTAAGAATTATCTAACATTAGAAAACAAAAAAAGACATAGTGAATACTTAATAACAGGGACTGTCGCCAAACTGGCTTTAATTCATAAATTTGGAAATTTTAAGATAAATTTTTTGAATAATTTTTGAGGCCTACCCTAAGGTAAGCCAAAAAAATTTGAAAAAAATTTAGCCAAAATTAACAATTTATGGGTGAGGCGAGTTTGGCGACAGTCCCTAACAGTAAAAAAAGTTGACAACAATAAAAAATTAAATTAGTATTTACTTAGTTTGATTAATATCAAGTTTATTTATGCTAACAATAAGATTATCAAGAAGAGGAAAATCGGCTCAAATTGCCTATAGATTAATTGTATCTGAAAAAGCAAGAGACACATACGCTAAGTCACTTGAAATATTAGGTTCATATAATCCTAATACAAAAAAACTTGAAGCTAAGGCAGATAGAATTAAGTATTGGATAAGCAAAGGAGCAGGTATATCAGCAACTGTTAACAACTTACTTGTAAAAAATGATATAATTAAAGGCAAGAAAAAAAGAGCATCTAAGCACAAAAAAATTAAAAAAAAGGATAAACAAACAGAAGAAGAGCAAAAAGCAGAGAATACAGAAAAAAAAGATGAAAACAGTGACGAAGCAGCTAAAAATGACAAAAAATAGAGAAATAGTCAAAAGCTCTTGACAAAATAAAAAAAATAATATATAATTAAAGCATTAATAATTAAGAGTTCATTTAGATTATATATAGCTTAATAATTAAACATGCTCTATTAATCTAAAAGAAAAACATATGGCAGTAAAAGAACAAGATCAAGATTTTTTAGAAACAGTCATCAAAGCTATTGTAGGACATCCTGAGGATGTTGTAGTCGATAGAACAGTTGATGAAAGAGGTGTACTATTAACATTAAAAATCAACCCTGAAGACATGGGTTATGTTATAGGACGTCGAGGTCAAACAGCACATGCTGTAAGAACTCTCTTAAAAATCGTTGGTGCTAAAAACAACGCTCGAGTTAACTTAAAAATCTACGAACCAGAAGGATCTCAAAGACCACCAAGAAGAACAGAAAACACTGATAATCTAGGAGACATTGACACCTCTAGTGTTGATGATATAAAAATCTAAACTTAGATTATAAAAAAACAAAGAACTGCTTAACGGCAGTTTTTTGTTTTAGAAAACTTCACTTGCAAACCAAAAAATAGTCTGCTAATATATGATTATTATATGCAAATAATCGTGTATTTTTTGTAATATACAAGAAATAAATATGCAAAAATTGCGCGTGTAGCTCAGTTGGTTAGAGCGCTACTCTGATAAAGTAGAGGTCCCCGGTTCAAATCCAGGCACGCGCACAAAAATAAAAAATAATTTATTGTAAGCTCAAAAAAAATTAAGGGTTATAAGAATAAAGAAATTATAATCAACTTGATTTATAACAGCAGATAAAGTATATTGAAAATATCACTTGCATTCATTAATGCTAGTTTTGACGCGGGGTGGAGAAGTTAGGCATCTCGCCAGGCCCATAACCTGGAGGTCGTCGGTTCAAATCCGACCCCCGCAACAATAAAAACAATCTCTTAACTTATTGAAAGAATTTTAAGTTCAATTTTTGCTAATGTAACTGATCCTGAGTTATGGAAATTTACTAATGATATTTTTAGTGAAGAAAAGCATTATGTTACTCTGTTTGTAAAAGTGAAATACAATGGTGGTGAAGTTAAAGTAATGGAATCAGAAAAATGTGAAAGTTGGGAGTGGGTAGAATGGGATAAAATGCCTGAATCATTATTTTTGCCAATAAAAAATTTATTAAAAAGAGGAGATAATCCATTTAAAAAATGTTAGATAAAAAATACAAACCAATCATAGAAGCTGCTCGAGCAGGAGGCGAAATACTTAAAAACTATTTTGGCCAAAATTTAGCTGCAGAACAAAAATCAATGGTGGCTGATTTTAAAACAAAAGCTGATGAAGAGTCGGAGGCTGTTATTTTACAAATCCTTAAAGAAAATTATCCTAACTATAACATTTTAGCTGAAGAAAAAGGCAAAGAATATAACGATTCTGCATACACTTTAATAATTGACCCGCTTGACGGTACTAATAACTTTTCACTAGGTATTGCCTATTTCGCTATATCAATTGCTTTAGTAAAAAAAGATGATATTGAGTTTGGATTAATATATAATCCAATAACCAATCAAATGTTTTATGCAATTAAAAATAAGGGTGCTTATTTAAACAACAAAAAAATAGCAGTAAGCAATGAAACAGATTTTAAAAAAGCAACAGTTGGTTATACTGCTGGGTATGGAGTGCATAATGATAAATGGGCCTTAAATCTCAATACAAAGATGAATAAGCAAAACATGATCAAGAGGTATTTAATTACTTGGTGCGGTGCTTTAGATTTATGCTTAGTAGCTTTAGGAAGGTTTGAGGCTTTAATTAATTATGATAATGAGATTTATGATTTTCTAGCTGGGAAGCTAATTGCTAAAGAAGCCGGGGCTGTAATTACAGATTTTAAAGGCAAAAAAGATCAATATAATAACGGAATATTTTTAGCTAGCAATAATAAAATTATTCATCAAAATATTTTAGATATATTATGAGTGATAAAAATAATAAAAAAATAACATGTGTTGATCTTAACGGCAAAAAATATGAGGTTAAATCTAGTAAACTTAAATTCAGGCCCTCAGTTTATGGTGTTTTAATTGAAGATGGAAAAATACTACTCTCTAAACAATGGAATGGTTATGATTTTCCAGGAGGTGGGGTTGAAATTGATGAGACTATAGAGCAAGCACTAAAGCGAGAATTTTGGGAAGAAACTGGTGTAAAAATTGAAATAATAAAACCGATACATCGCGAAACATCATATTTTTATCCCGGACATTCCAAGAAACACAAGGATGAATACTGGAATTGCCCTTTAATCTATTTTTTAGTAAAAAAAGTTAATGGAGAGATTTCAAAGGATAATCTTGATGAAGAAGAATTAAATTATGCTGATATGCCAGAATGGATTGATCTAGATAGAGCTGTCAAGTCCTGAAAATACTGAACCGTTAGCAAGCTTAAAATAACGACAAATTTTTAATAAAATTAATTGTAAATTTTTTAGGTGATTGATTTTTAAGGCTCGTGTGTAGTCTTTTTTTGTTGTAATAATTCATCTTGTTTTGCATAAGCTTTTTAAGTTGTTTAAAGTGAGAGTGTAAAATATTTTGTGTAAATGATAAATTTTAGAAAGAATAAAATATCATTTTTAACAAAAAATTAATTTTGAAATTTTAAGAAACTATCTTAATTTTCAAAATCAATATTTTACACCCATGCCAAAAAATAATACTAAAAATCAAGCATTAGAAACAAAAAAAGACAAAACCACTGTTAAATTTATAAACGAAGAAGAACTATCAAAGCTTTTACAAACCATAAACACAAAATCCATTTATGGGATCAGATTAATGGCAATAATAACCACTATGTTAAGCACTGGCACTAGAATTCATGAAACAGTAAGCCTAAAATATAACCAAATAATCTACAACCCAATAAAAGAAGATGGCAAAAAAAGTGCTACAGCTGACATTATTGGAAAAGGCGGAAAACCAAGAACTATATTTTTTAAGCATTGGTGTTTAACTTGGATTGAAAAATACCTTGAAATTCGCCAAGATAATCACCCGGCATTATTTGTTATCCATTGCAAAAAACCATACGTGCCAAAAGCCATATCAACCGATGAAGTTAGAAAAGTGTTAAGTAGAGCATGCAAAAAAGCAAATATTCAAAAAATTACACCTCATATGTTTAGAAAAACTGCGGCTACCACCATGCATTACAATGGTTGCGATATTAGGCATATTAAACTTTATTTAGGACATGACAATGTTACCACAACCGAGGATTATTTGGGACCCAATTATCACATGATGCAAAAAGTGCACGATGAATACTTAAATTACGGTAATACTGAAAAACAGTACTCACCTAATAATGTTAGTTTAGGGTGGGCAAAGGAAAGTAATTATAACAAATGCAGAGAATGTGGAACTACTGAGAAAAAACATGTAGGCAAAGGCTATTGCAATACTTGCTATATAAGGATATGGCGAAAAAGTAAAATAAATAAAGAAAAATAAGGAAATTGAAATACAAAAAATTTAAGCTAACTTTAGCCAAAAAATAAGCTAAATCAACTTGACTTAATTTTTCAAGTACGTTAAAATAGTAATAATCAACTTGATAAAGTAATAATCATCGTATATAGTTGTATTAGTTATTTACAATACTAAATTTATTATTTTGTATAAGAGTCTTTCCGTTCAAATGCTTAGGCCGAGGTAGCTCAGTGGTAGAGCAAAGGACTGAAAATCCTTGTGTCGAGAGTTCAATTCTCTCCCTCGGCACAGACATTTGAACGGAAGCGTAAATAATAAGTGTCAGGTCGGTTGAAAATCGACATTTGTTACAGAAATGTAAATACAGATGTCGTCAGTTCAATTCTAACCCGAGGCACATTAAATTAAATTTTATGCTTGTCACAATTGTAAAAATTATGCTTTTTGTTGGTTTTGCCGGTTCAACTATTTTTTCAGCACAGGTTTATGATAAGTATGATGAAGTCAAAAAAACAAATCCAAATATGAGCCTAATCGATGTTATTAAAATGCAAGGTGAAGAATGGATTAATAATACTAAAAAATTTGCAAGACTTGAAAAAACAGCAAAGAGTGAGATAAAAAAAATTGCCCTAAGCGAGGTAAAAAAAGCACTTAAAATTTACTATTTAGATCATAATAAATATCCTATTAGATTCAAAGATTTAGTTGGTGAATACATTGAACCTGATGCAAAAATCATAAAAGAACCAAGTTTTTATTATTTTCAGACATACAAAGGATACAGAATAGGAGTTACTTTAGATACAGGTGAAAAGTATGAAATAACCAATCGCAATTAAAAATTTAATAATACGGGGTGTGGCCTAGCTGGTTTAGGGCGCATGGTTTGGGACCATGAGATCCTGGGTTCGAATCCCAGCACCCCGACACTGTAGAGTAATATACTGATTCGTATAATTCCATACATTAATCTTTTTTTTTCTTGGCTTAGTTC
>CAZMSR010000003.1:0-90773 GCA_964569045.1 uncultured Gammaproteobacteria bacterium
ATTTTCAAAAAATCTGGTGCCGGAACGAACCAAAGATATTCCCAAATATCTCCTTGTTCTGTATCAAAAAAGCAGAAAACAGTCGCCATTGAATAATTATCAACCACACCTGACGCTTTTGTAGTTGCGGTAAAAATTCCGTCGGGATTATCACCAAAACGACTTTTGATCTGAATATACATTGTTTTCAAGCTTCCTTTTTCTTTCACAATCAAATCAATGCCTTCGTCATCAGAAATAGGTTTATAGCAAGAAAGAGTTGTATCGCCGTAGAGTGCAACAAGTTCTGCGATTCTTGCTTCAGCAATATCTCCTTTCTGCTTGGTAGAAACATCTTTTGAAATTTTATAGATTTTTTCTGCTTTCTTCTCTTTCTCTATTTTTTGTTTCGTTTCTTCAAATTCTGGATTTATACTAAATGTTGAAGGATCAGTTTTTATAAAACGCGATTTTTCTTTCTTTGTATTTATATCAACAACAAGCTGGGCGTTCATCGTCGCTTCAGGAGTTTTACCTTCTGTAATCAACCCAATTTTAAGCGCCCGCTTAGTAATTTCCTTACTATGAAGCGGTTTGCCCGATTCTTTTAAAATTGTGTATGCTAAATCCTTGAATGATTTCATATGATGAATTAATTATTTCCAATCTTCATGAGCTAATATTAATTGGTTTAATTCTTCTTTTGTATTTTTCCATTTTGGCAAATATGTATCCATTAATTTTGTGAATCTACTACTATGCTTCTCCTCAACTAAATGAATCAATTCATGCGCAATAACATAATTAATACAATGTTCTGGTTTTTTGGCTAATTCAAGATTAAACCAAACATTTTTATCTTTGTGATTACACGTACCCCAGCGAGTTTTCATCCTTCTTATACCCCAAAATTTCGCTTTTGTACCGATTTTTTTCTCCCACTTTGGCAATGTTTTGTCTAAATATTCTCGCAATTTATCTCGATACCACTCTTGCATTATTTTTTCACGCTTTAGTGTTTTTGTCTCAGGCTTTACATAAAAAACTATTTTTTTCTTTCCCTTAATTTCGATTTTAGGTCTGGAATCGTGTTCAATAATTTCCAGACGATACCTGCTACCAAATAAATAATGCGATTCACCACTGGCATACTCTCGCGGTGTTTGTCTTTCCTGTCTAACAAACTTACTTTGCATTTTTTTGATCCAAGAAATTCGAGTAGCTAAAAAAGTACGAATTGCATCATCGTTCATATTTTGCGGTGCAGTAACGCGCACCCTTCCTGTCGGTGGCAAAATATTTAAATGCAAATTCTTTACCGGTTTATATAAAACGATTGCTTCAACTCCACCGACTTGTAATAAGCTTTGATTAGTACTCATGTTGATTTTTAACAATTTCAAAAAGATTTTTTAAATCATCTTCTGAAATATCTTGTAGAATCTTTTTTATAGCTATCTTGATTGCTCTTTCTTTTCTAATATCACCGCGCCAATTATCAAACCTAGAAGCTAAAATAGCTTCGTGAATTTGTATGGTATTATCCTGATTCTTGCCCAAATTATCATATAAAGCTTGCTTTCCTTTCGTATCGATATCAGAAGGATATAATTCTGATTCGCTTGGATTTTTAACTTGCTTTGATAAAGCAATAATTTCAACCAAATATTTCTTATATTCAATATCTGCCTGCTTTCTTTTTCTCACTAGCTCATTTAGTAATTCTGACATCCTAGAATAATATTTTGGGTTCGTTGGTGTCTCATCAGTAATAAGTTTACGAACATTATTCTCAATAGTCTCTGCTAACGCCTCTTGGCTTTTCTTTAGTCCATCCGGCAAATCGTCAAGCGCATCAATACCTTTTTCCGCCATTAATTCTACCAATGACTTATCATCAAAAGCAGATAGTTTTTCACTCTCACTTGCAGAAATATAACGATCCATTAAAGCGCGCATTGCCGGTTCATATTTTTTGAGATTTATATAGTCGCCACTGGCTAATTTAACTTCCGTTCGGACTTTTTCGTAATGTTCAACTTCTTTTTTTATAGCTTCCTGTTGGTCTTTTGAATAACCAGCTTCATCCATGTCATTAGCAATATCGGCATATGCTCGCATTAAACGTCCAACTGTTCTGTATAATATAACTCGTTTATTTTCTTTTTCTTTGAGAGCATAAGGATTTTCCACATCACCACAAAAATAACGAATATACTCCGGAGAAGATTTGGGCGGTGAAACCGGTTCACAAAGAGCTCGAAGTGTCTCCAATATCTCATCTAAATCTTTTTTTCCTTCGCTAAACTTATCTTTCAAAAGACCCAGGACATCGTCTTTATCAAAACCGGAAAATGCCTCCGAAGTATATTCTGAGACCGCCTTTTCTAATTTCTTAAATAAATCACGATAATCAATAATATATCCATAATCCTTATCTTCTCCGTCTAATCTATTGACTCGGCATATTGCTTGGAAAAGTCCGTGATCTTGCATATTCTTATCAACGTAGAGATATGTGGCTGGTGGCGCATCAAAGCCAGTCAATAACTTATCAACCACAATTAAAAGTTGCATTTGACCTGGCTGATCAACAAACATTTTTTTAATTTTTCTTTCAAATGCATCGGTATCAGATTCACCAGATTTTTTCTCCAAAGGTCTGTGAGCATCAAGCATTTTTTGATAAATTGCATACTCACGCGATTCCGTATCTAGGGCGTTTGGTTCGTAAGAAGTGATAACAGCGCATTTGGTAAAACCTTGAGATTGAAAAATTTCGTAATATTGGCAAGCTTCGTAGATACTACTGGCCACCAACATTGCATTCCCACGCCCGCTTTCAAGACGAGGTTTTTTGTAATAATCATCGATTATGTCAAAAACTACTTTCTCCAAACGAGATTTAGATGAAAGCAATCCCTGCATGGTTCCCCAACGCTTCTTGAGCTCTGCTTTGGCAAAGTCAGTTAATCCCTTTGTTCGTTCTTCAAACCATTCATCAATTTTTTGCTGAGAAGTAATGTTTTGATCCACTCGCCTTGCTTCGTAGCGCAGATCTAAAACAACTTTATCGGCTACTGCCTCATTGTACTTATACTCATGGATGTATTTACCCCAAACGGCGATACTATTCTTTTTATCAACCTTAAGTAAAGGAGTGCCAGTAAATCCAATAAAAGTCGCTCGAGGTAAAATTTCCTTCATCGCTTCATGCAATTTTCCTCCATGAGTACGATGACATTCATCTACAAAAACAAAAATATCACCCTTTGCTTCAAAATCCGATGGCAATAAAGCTCTTAAATCACTAACATATTCTTCAACACCAGAATCAGATTTATCTGCAGATCTTCCAAACTTATGGACCAATGATCCAATAAGCCATTTTTCTTTTTTATCAAGCTCAGCAATTAAATCTCTTCCATTTTTCGCGCGATGAATTTTTTCATCAACACCATTAAAAACCCTTTCAATTTGCTCATCCAGCTCAACCCGGTCAGTAAGAAGTAAAACACGCGCATCATTCATATTCTCGCGAATCCATTTTGCGAGCCAAACCATTGTTAAGCTCTTTCCCGATCCTTGCGTATGCCAAATTATTCCTCCCTCATGTTTTTTAACATTATCTTGGGCGGACTTAACTCCAAAATATTGATTATGTCTGCATGTTTTTTTGATTCCGCTGTCAAAAATAATGAAATCGTGAACAATTTCCAGAAAACGACTCTTTTGGCAAACTTGCGCTATATGCCGATCAAGTCGATTAGATTCATCTGAGAAATCTTGATCTTTCGGATTCCAAGATAGGTAATAATCTTCCGATGTTTGGGTTGTGCCATAACGCAAACCCTCAGTATCATTCCCAGCCATTAGTATTTGAGAGGTGGCAAAAAAGTTTTTAATAAACTCATCTTTTTGATTACCAATATTCTGACGAATACCTTCGGAAACTGAAACGATACTTCGTTTTAACTCAATCACACCAAGGGCAATACCATTTACATAAATAACAATATCTGGTCGTTTAGTGCGGTTGCCCCTGATGGTTACTTCTTCAGCTATAGCAAAATGATTATTTTTTGGATTTTCCCAATCAATCAAAAATACTCGCTTATTCTTTTTTCCCAAAGACTCCTTTACATTTACGCCGTATCTGAGCAGTCCATAAACTTCTTTGTTTAAATCATACAAACTCAAAACCTGATTTTCGGCAGTTTTTTTAAATTCTGCAATAGCTTTATCTATAACCTTTTCATTATATTTTTTATTTTGAGATAAAAACTTGCGCAAATATTCTTCTTCAATATTGCTGTTATTTTCTCGTTCTTCCCAGTTGCCAAGATAATTATAGCCAAGACGATCCTGAAAAAGCGTCACAATTCGGTTTTGTGTTTTACGTTCTATTTGTCCAACTTGTGGTGATTGATTTGTCATAAGCTAATTTTTTATTAAACGAATTTTGCCAGTCAAAAGATTTTGCATCATTCCGGTTTTAATCTGGCGATATTTTTTTAAAGATTTTTCTAAAGCATCAATTTCCGAATCCATGTCTGATATAACATTAGAGATAGCCGTTTGTTCTTTTGGATCTTTAGGAAATCTAATTTTTAACTGTCTAAACTTAGTTAATGAAATCACATAGCGTTTACCAGAGCCTTCACAAATAGTTTCTGCTTGATCAAGAAAATATTTTGTTTTAAAAATATAAGATCTAAACTTAAAATCCCAATCTTTATTTTCCTCATTTAATCTCAATCGGGTAACATGGTAGCTATATCCAGCGTCTTCAATGTCTTCCATTGCAACTGTCGATATCGCAATTTCATATCTCATTTCTGATGAAGGGGTAAAAAATATATCTCCTTTTTTAACAGAACATTTTTGAATCTTATCTGATGGTGCAGTTACCCAATGATTAAGTTCTTTTGAATAAATAAAATCTTTATGAAAAACATCGAGATAATTAACGAGTCTTATTGGTTGTTCGTCTGAATTAATCGTTTTATCAATTCCAGAACCTGAAATAATCCCTATTTCACCCAAACTTTTCTCTTTCCACTCCCCGCTAAACCCCGGCAAGCGCTTTTTACCAGTGAGTAAATCTTCTACCAAAGTAATATGATCTCCAACTTTTTTAGATAGATTATCTAGTTTTTTAAGTATTTTTGGCAAAGTCTCTTCATATCGTTCTGCCAGCTCTTTTACTCTTGTAGCCAAATTCTGTGCTACTTGATCAACATCATTCATAATGCGTCCCTCCAAAGTTTTTAGCCATTTATCTTCTACTACCAACTTTTTAATTTCTTCAATGCTCAATTTAGGATATTGCTCAATAACTTTCTTTTCTAATTCTGCTTCTGCTTTTTTGATTTGTTTTTTCAATTCTGCTTCTTTTTCCATTAACTCAAAATATTTCTGTAAAACTTCCAACTCATCACTAAACTCTGAATCATCTTTGATCTCTTTTATTCTTGCCTTAATATCTCCTTTGGTAATATTGCCTTTTTCATTTACCACGCTCTCAAGCAGGCCCTCATCGCCAGCGTGTTCTTCTTTCGTTTCTTCAAGTTCTGCTCCAGTTTGCTCCAGCTTATTTTTTAGCTTATCCAAATCTTCTTGCTCATTTCGTAAGTATGTTGAAATAATCAAAGACGTTGGCACGAGCCTGCCTTCTAGCCCGGCTAATCCGGCAATGTCTTTTTTCTTTCCTTTATTTTCTTTTTGCAAACGAATTACTTGATTTCCAGACTGCCAATCATCAGCAGTAATAGTATGCGCGTCGTCTTGCATCACTTCCTCCCAATAAGCCATCAGGTTTTGATAAATATCGTATTTATCAACGAGTTTTACTTGTTCACTTTCAGTAAGTAATTCTTTGCCTAGTTTCGCAATAATTGCTTTTGGATGAGTTCTTTTGTCTAATGACTTTAAATAAGAAAAATTGCTGTCTTTCCAGCTATCAAAAACTTTCTTAATAGTAGTTTTAAAATTTGCAAAATCAGAATGATCTAAAATAGTCTGGCGTACATTTTCCGGTTCAACTGCCATTTCAAAATATCCCTCACGCCCATTGTTTTTTACTAAAGATTTTTTTAGATTTTTACAAATACCCCAATATGCTGCCAAAGAATCAATATCATATTTTGGAATCCCGCCGTGCAAATGTGCTTCTATATCTTGCAAATCTTCAGGTTCGCTAGTATCAATATAGCGCGGAAGATTGAGATTGTATTCATTTTTCTCAATCTCATCATTGTTAGCAAAATGACTGAAGTGATCCAATTCTGCTTGTTCTTCCCAAATATCAATAATTTTACGAATATCTCTTTCACGCAAACGGTTTTTATTGCCGTCCTTAATAAATCCTTTTGAGGCATCAATCATAAAAATACCTTTTCTGTCTTGCGCGTTTTCTTTATCTAAAATAACAATACAAGCCGGAATGCCGGTCCCAAAAAATAAGTTAGCAGGCAAGCCAATAATGCCTTTGATATATCCGCGTTTGATAAGATTTGTGCGGATCTCAGCTTCTGCATTTCCACGGAAAAGTACACCATGAGGCAGAACACAAGCCCCCTTTCCAGTGCTTTTCAATGACTTGATAATATGCAATAGAAAAGCGTAGTCGCCATTCTTTGTTGGCGGAATTCCAAATCCCTCAAAACGGCTATATGTATCATTTTCTGGATCAAAACCAAAGCGCCATTTTTTATCAGAAAAAGGAGGATTGGCAACTACAAAATCAAATGTTTTTAAAGCGCCATTATCTAAAAATAACGGGTTTGAAAGAGTGCTTTGTCCCTTTTTAATAACGGCAGTTGGTTCGCTATGGAGCCACATATTAAGAATTGCGAGCGCAGCGGTTGCGTTGTCTTTTTCTTGCCCATAAATGGAAATATCTACCGGTTTTGCTTCAGCCGCTACTTTCAGGAGAAGAGATCCGCTACCGCAAGCTGGATCATAAACAGTCTGGGTACGGTCTTTGGCATTTTCAGCTCCAATTACCTTTGCGATTATTCTAGAAACTTCTGCTGGAGTATAAAATTGTCCCTTACTCTTACCAGATTCTACTGCGAAATGCTTCATCAGATATTCATAGGCGTCACCAAGTAAATCATCTCCTTCGGCTCTATTTTTGCTAAAATTCAAATCCTTACTCTCAAAAATAGCAACTAAATCAGAAAGACGATCCTGCATTTCTTTACCTTTGCCCAATTTGTCCTCATCATTAAAATCAACAATATCAATTACTCCCTTGAGGCCATTGGCTTCGGCTAGTTTACTTAAAACTTTATTTATCCCTTCTCCAATATTTGTATTACCCTTGAGGGCAACTAAATCTGAAAAGCTACCACCTTTTGGAACATCAACTAAAGCATCTGATTTCCCGGCATATTTATCCGAAACATAGCGCACAAACAAAAGCACCAATACATAGTCTTTGTATTGAGATGCATCCATTCCTCCTCGCAGATTGTTGCACGCTTCCCAAATTGTGCTATATAGTTGTGATTTTTTTAGTGCCATATATTTACTTAATTAAATCATCAACGCCAACTTCAAGCGCTTTGGCGATCTTGGTTAGTGTTTCGATTGTAGGATTCTTATTAACACCATTTTCAACCTTAACAATGGTATTAAGCGATAAATCAGCAAGACGAGCTATTTTTTCAAGAGAATAGCCCCTTTTATCCCGAAGTTTCTTTAAATTGCTTGAAATATTATTTGACATAGATTTCATAATTATATAACATTATAGTATATAGATTATAATATAAAGGTTTCTTTCTTGATACTATAATGATAACTAATTTAAACAATTTTGTAAACAAATCTTTTGGGAGTTCCTTTACGTTGCCCGCGAATGGGTTGGGCGGGTCAAGGGCAACATCTCTTTCGGTGTCGCATTTTGCTTTGCAAAATACAGCCTCAAACCCTGCCGAAAAAAATCGGGCGAAGCCCGAAAAGCAAAAGGGCAAAAAGGAAGGGGGTCTGGGGGAAGGAATTTTTGCCCTTTTGCGATTAAGATTAGAGCATTTCCGCTTTTCTCTGATTAAGAGAAACACAAAACAGATAAATTTTCTTTTCCTTTTAAAAGAAAAAATTGCGCGCGAAAAAATTAAAAAATGTAGAGAAAATTTTTCTGTTTTGGTTCCGCCGAAGCGAAGCGGAGGCAAGCGGAAACGCACATCATTATTCTGGATTTTGTTCAAAGAAAGTTCGAACATCGTCCAGAAAACACCGCCAATTTTCACTTTTTGCGAAATCGTAAGAGGTTGCCTCGGCGCAAAGCGCCTCGGCATGGTGTTTTTCCGCTATTTTGAAGGCATTTTTGAAATCGCACGCCAGCGTGCGGTCGGCAATGCGGAAGTTCGAATCAATATTTTTTCTTTCGCTTTCAGCGAAAGGTTGAGCGCATTTTTCTCTGATTGCCCAAAGGCTAATTTAAAAACAATATGGACAACATAAATTTACAAACCAAAAAGTTTTTTCTCTATGCCCGCAAATCCACGGACGAGCCAGAACGACAAGTTTTGAGTATTGAGGCACAAATATTTGAATTGCGGGAATATGCCAAAAAAGAAGGGCTGAATATCGTCCGTGAATTTGTGGAAAGTAAAACCGCCAAAGAGCCGGGCAGAGAAATTTTTAATGAAATGGTGGCAAGCATAGAAAAAAACGAAGCAGAAGGAATTTTAGCGTGGCACCCTGACCGCCTTGCTCGCAATTCCATAGACGGCGGACGAATAATTTACTTGGTAGATACAGGCAAAATTACTGCGCTAAAATTTCCAACTTTTTGGTTTGATCCTACTCCGCAGGGAAAATTTATGTTGTCTATCGCTTTTGGGCAATCAAAATACTATGTTGATAATCTTTCGGAAAATATTAAGAGGGGTATTCGCCAGAAATTAAGAAATGGAATATGGCCCGCTTGGGCGCCATTGGGATATATAAACGATAAAAACAACCGCTGTATTGTTGTTGATAGAGAAAAGGCAAAATATATCAAGCGGGCTTTTGAAATGTACGCAACTGGCGAATATCCCCTCGCTCAAATAAGAAAGATTATCAACAAAGCTGGCTTGGTTGGCAAGAAAGGCAAAATGCTTTCCGTCTCAAATTATCAATACATGTTTAAAAATCCGATTTATTACGGAATTATCAGATACAAAGGTGAAATGTATGACGGAAAGCATAAACCGATTATTACAAAGAAACTTTTTGATTTATGCCAAGAAGTGATGAAGAAAAAATCAAAACCAAAGGGGCGAAAATTAAAACCCTATGTGTACAGGGGATTTTTCCGTTGCGATGAGTGCGGTTGTTTTATCACTACTGAAACACAAAAAGGACATAATTATTTGCGGTGTACTAAACGGAAAAATCCTTGCTCGCAAAGATATACGAGAGAAGAAATCATCACTTCTCAGGCTAAAGAGAAAATCAAAAAAGTTTCTTTGTCTTCTGCTTGGGTAAATGCTTCAATAAATCAATTTAAAAAAGAAAAATCAGAAATTACCCAAGCAGAAAGCTCTTTCGCCAAAAAAATGCAAGATGAGCTTGTAAAAATAGAAACAAAACTTGATCGTTTGCTTGATTTACAATTAGACGGCAATTTATCGCAAACAGAATATACCGCCAAAAAACAAAAGTTCATTCTCGCTAAAAAGGATTTGGAAGAAAAAATATCGGCTTTTGGGCGAAAGAGCAATAATCGGTTCGAACTTGCCATTGCCTTTCTAAAAGACGCCAACCAAGCCGAAAAATGCGCTCAACAAGAAAATCCCGAAAGGATTCGGGATTTTCTAAAAAAGATTGGTTCGAACTTCCGCATTGCCGACCGCACGCTGGCGTGCGACTTCAAAAATGCCTTCAAAATAGCGGAAAAACACCATGCCGAGGCGCTTTGCGCCGAGGCAACCTCTTACGATTTCGCAAAAAGTGAAAATTGGCGGAGAGGGAGGGATTCGAACCCTCGAAGGGCTTTCACCCTTACGTCCTTAGCAGGGACGCGCTTTCAACCACTCAGCCATCTCTCCTTGGTTATACTAAATTCATAATCTAATTTTGATTTATATCCATAAATTCGGCATATTAAAATTTTTCAGTACTATCTTTACTGTATGCCTAATACAGTTCATGCGTGTTTTAAATTTTAATGTAAAATACACTCAAATTAATAAATATAAAATTCGAAATTAAGATTATGAATTTAGTATAATAATTAATTTTCAATAATTATTTAATTTGTTATAATATGAATATATATAAATAATACTTTAATGTCAATCTGATTTATATGGTTAAAAATGATAAAAAAGTAAGAAATAAGGCAAGTGAAATAAAAAGAAATGAAAAAGAACGGTTAGATTATGGTCAAGAGCTGATTGGTTGGAGTATACCTGAGTATGAGAAGCATGACAGGGATACAGCTTGGTATGTAATTGTCGGAGTAATTTCTTTTTTTATGCTGATTTTCGCATTTTGGACAGATAATTTTTTATTTGCTGTTATTATTGTTATAGCGTTATTTATAATAATTTTGCATCATGGGGCTGATAATATTTTAGACGTAGAGTTTAAAATTACTACTGATGGTGTTTTAATTGGTAAAAAATTTTTTGATTATAGGGATATAAAACATTTTTCTATTGTGTATCAACCTAAAGATGGCATAAAAAGGCTTTATTTTGAATTTAATCAAATGCTTAAATATAGA
Organism: uncultured Gammaproteobacteria bacterium; assembly: GCA_964569045.1. Classification (GTDB taxonomy): domain Bacteria; phylum Patescibacteriota; class Patescibacteriia; order Patescibacteriales; family BS150m-G62; genus BS150m-G62. The sequence goes on from CAZMSR010000003.1 coordinate 10,706, forward strand.
CTTTCAGTGCCTCTTCAGGATAAAGACCCCTTGATTATTCGCGATATTTTGCTAAAATATTTGCTAGAAGACATTGAACGAGAAAATGAACCATTATCTGAGAATTTGTCTAGATTTTTAAAGCTATAAAATATTTCTAGCTCTCATAGTTTAATGGATAGAACGCAGGATTGCGGTTCCTGTAATCTAGGTTCGATTCCTAGTGAGAGCACAGAGTTTTTTTATGAATTTTAACAACATCTGTCAGGGTAGTTCTGTGGAGGTTGTTTTTTTATTGTGTTTCTGTTGAGGTCAGATTATTTGAATATTTATATTTTATGTCAATAACTCTTACTACTAGCATAAAAGAATTAAATAAAGTTGGGGCAACAACAGCAAGATTATTAAGATTGCTTAGTATTGAGACGGTTGAAGATTTGTTAATGTATTTTCCTTTTAGATATGATGATTTTTCAAAAGTAGTTAATATTAGTGATTTAAAAGCTGGAATGGTGGTTAATATTGTAGGGTTTGTGGAGTTAATTCAAAACAAAAGAAGCCCAGTGAAGAGAATGAATATTACAGAGGCTTTGATTAGTGATGATACAGGAACTATTCGTGTAATATGGTTTAATCAAGGATATATTACTAGAAGCTTGGGTGTTGGTTCTAAGGTGTCGATTTCCGGAAGAGTTGATAGTGATTATTCTGGCGCGCTATTCAAATCACCAAGTTTTGAGGTTATTGGAAACGTTAGTGCAGCCAATACTCAAGGTTTTGTACCTAATTATCACTTAACAACCGGTTTAACTCAAAAGCAACTGAGGTTTTTGATTAAGCAAGTATTGCATTTGGCTACAAATTTTAATGATTGGATGCCCGGAAATATTGTGCGTCAGTTGAATTTATTTAATTTAGAGGAGGCAATTAAAAAGATTCATTTTCCAAAAGTAAAAAATGATTTAATTGAAGCTCGTAAGCGTCTTAGTTTTAATGAACTTTTTTTAATTCAACTTCAGTCGCAATCATTAAAGAGACAGGCTAAAAAATATAAAGCACCAATTATTAGTTTTAAGAAAAATGAAACAATAGAATTTGTTAATGATCTTAATTTTAAATTAACAAATGATCAAAAAAAAGCAGCCTGGCAAATTATTAAGGATATGGAAAAAGATACTCCTATGACTCGGTTGCTTGAAGGTGATGTAGGAAGTGGCAAAACAATTACGGCAATACTTGCGATGTATAATGCTTATTTAAATAAGCAACAATCAGTTTTAATGGTGCCAACTGAAATTTTAGCTCATCAGCATTATAATGGAATACAAAAATTAATGTCTTCATATAAGGTTGATATTGCTTTACTTACAAGTAAAGGATGTAAAGTTGTTAAAAATAGAGTTGAGACTACGAAAAAAAATGTGGTTTTAAATACTATTAAAAATGGTGATGTGATGGTAATTGTTGGTACACATGCATTAATTCAAAGTGATGTTGTTTTTAAGAATTTAGGTTTAGTTATAATTGATGAGCAACATAGGTTTGGTGTTGAACAAAGAAAAAAGCTTATAGAAAAATCAGGTAATAAAAATACTATGCCTCATCTGCTAAGTATGACAGCAACGCCAATACCAAGGTCTTTAGCATTAGCTATATACGGTGATTTAGATGTATCGATTATACGTGAAATGCCAAAGGGTAGAAAGAAAATAATTACTCAGGTCATTCCAGGGGATGGCAAAAATTATGTATATGATTTCATTAAAAATGAAATAAAAAATGGGAGGCAAGTTTTTGTGGTGTGTCCGTTAATTGATGTATCTGATAAGTTAGGGGTTAAATCTGTTAAAGAAGAATTTAAAAAATTGAGTAAAGATGTTTTTTGTGAATTTAGTATGGCAATGTTACATGGTAAAATGAAAAAGGATGAAAAGGCAAAGATAATGAATGATTTTGTTAATAATGAAATTAATATTTTAGTGTCTACGTCTTTGATAGAAGTTGGAGTTGATGTGCCTAATGCAACAATAATGTTAATTGAAGGATCGGATAGGTTTGGTTTATCTCAGTTGCATCAGTTTAGAGGACGAGTTGGAAGAGGGGAGTATCAAAGTTATTGTTTTTTATGTGCTGATTCTAATAATCAAGATACTCTTAATCGAATTAGTGCGCTTGTTACTTCAAATGATGGTTTTGAATTAGCACAAGCAGATCTTAAAATGCGAGGTCCCGGTGAAGTGTATGGTACTGTGCAAAAAGGTTTTCCAGAATTAAAAATTGCATCTTTATTTGATTATGAATTAATGAGGTCGGCTAAAGATGAAATATCGAAGTTATTTGAATTTGATTCAAGTCTAAAAACTTGGCCAAGTATTTATGAGAAGTCTGAAAGTTTAAAAAAAGATGTGCATCTTGAATAATATAGTGAGTAGTTGCTTTAAATGTTGTTTGATAAATCGTTAATTTTTGTTGTTTTTATTATTTCAATATTTTTGTTGTAAAAGTCTATTGGTATAATAAAACGAGAAAAGCCTAAATTGGTTGCTTCTTTAATGCGTTCTTTTATTTTTGAAACTGGTCTAATTTCTCCAGCTAGACCCAGTTCTCCAATTATTATAGTATTTCCATTAATTTCTTTATTTTTAAATGATGATATAATAGCAGCGCAGACAGCTAAGTCTAGTCCTTGATCATTTATTTTATGACCACCAACAATATTTAATATTATATCTTGATTAGATAAATTTATACTAGATCTTTTGGTTAAAACTGCAATTAAAACTTGAAGACGGTTTAAATCAAAGCCTGAGGTTTTTCGCTGAGGGTATCCAAATGTAGTTTTGGTTACAAGGGCTTGGATTTCAATTAAAAAGGGGCGTGTGCCTTCAAATATACAGCTTTTTATTGATCCTGGTAAGCTAGTTTCTTTTTTATTAATAAATAAAAGTGAAGGATTTTTAATTTCATTAAAGCCTTTTGAGGTCATTTCAAATATCCCAACTTCGTTTGTTGAGCCAAATCTGTTTTTGTTTGATCTTAAAATTCTGTAATTTTCTTTATTGTCACTTTCAAAGTAAACTACAACGTCTACCATATGTTCTAGATTTTTTGGGCCTGCGATTGTGCCGTCTTTGGTAACGTGCCCTACTAGTATAATTGGGATATTACTTATTTTTGCTAGTTCCATAAGCTTAGCTGTTGAGGCTTTAATTTGGTTTATTGAACCAATTTCGTTTTCGATATCAGTCGTGTAAATAGTTTGGACTGAGTCTATGATTAGTAGATTTGGTTTTGTTTTATGCGCAGCAGCTAATATTTTATTTAGATTAGTTTCGGCTATAAATTTAATATTGTCTAAATTTGAGTTTAATCTAATTAATCGATCTTTTACTTGATGGGCAGATTCTTCGCCGCTTGCATATATTGAATTTTTGTTTAGTTTGTTTGCTATTTGAGCAATTAGTGTAGATTTGCCAATGCCGGGTTCCCCGCTTATTAACATTAAAGAGCCTGGAACAATTCCACCTCCAAGTACTCTATCAACTTCGTTGATATTAGTTTTTATGCGTGAGAATTGAGTAAGCTTAATTTTATTTAAGTCAATAATTTTAGCTGGATTTGTTAAATTTAATATTGTTTTATCTGTGCTTGTATTTATATTTTCTTTAATTTCTTCTTTTAAAGTTCCCCAGGCGCTACATTCAAAACAACGCCCAGACCATTTTGGTGTTTGAGCGTTGCATTTTGTGCAAGAGTATATTGTTGGTTTTTTTATCATTAAATTACATTATTATGCGTTACGGGACTGTCGCCAAACTCGCCTCACCCATAAATTATTAATTTTGGCTAAATTTTTTTGGCTTACCTTAGGGTAGGCCTCAAAAATTATTCAAAAAATTTATCTTAAAATTTCCAGATTTATGAATTAAAGCGAGTTTGGCGACAGTCCCATTACGGTTGTTCGGAGTAGTGGATTAGTATTTATTTTCCTGTTCCTTTTTTTATATATACAGTTTGAGTTGGATGAGAGAATGATATTTTTTCTTTAGCAAATTGTTCAACAATGCCTAAATTAATACTTTGCTGAACATTCATATATTCCATGTAATCTGAAGTATTAGCAAAGTAGACAATACTGAATATAAAATTTGATTCATCAATTGAGCTAAAGTGGATTCTGCTTACTTCTGTTATTTTTTCTTTTTTAATGATTTTTTCTAAAATAATGGGTATCTTTTTTAGTTTAACCGGAGTCGTTTCTTGATCAACATATATATTAAATGATACTCGTCTTTTTTCTAGTTTTCCAAAATTTTGCACGCTTGCTTTAGTGAGTTCTGAATTAGACATTACTAATTCTTCTCCTTGCAAGCTTTGTAATCTAGTTGTTTTTATGCCGATTTTTGTAACAGTACCTTTGTTTGATCCAATAACAATAAAATCACCTATTTTAAATGGTTTATCAAAAAATATTGAAAATGAACTAAATAGGTCGCTAAGTATTTCTTTTATAGCAAGGGCTATTGCTAGTCCGCCAATTCCTAGCCCGGCAACTAGTGAAGTTATGTTTACTCCAAGATTGGAAAGAATAAGAAGAAGTGCAGAAGCCCAGAGTGTGAGTTTGATAATTGAACCTGAAATTTGTACAATGGCCGGTGATCCAGACCCTTGCTCTTCTTTTTGTTTTTTTATAACTTCTTCAGCTCCGTAATCAATAAATTTTTCAAGCACTTTTAATGCGTAATAAGTGGATGAAGTGATTAATGTAAAATATACTATTTTTAAGACAAACTCAGAAGTATTTACAAAATTTATGGCAATAAATAGTGATGTGACAATATAAAAAGGCCAATGAATTTTATTAATAGCCTCAATAGCTATATCATCTAATCTGTTTTTTGTTTTTTTTGCTAGTCCTTGTAATCTCTTTATGGCAATTTTTTTGATTATTTTTAGGCAAATTAAAACTAAAAAGAATACACCAAATGCTGTTAACCAGTCGCAAATTGAATTTCCTAGTATTTGGATATTCCAAATGTTAGATGTGTTTAATTGTTCAAGCATGCTTTTGTTTTTTGAGTTTATGACTCAAATAAATTATAAGTTATTATGTTGATTTTGAATTTGATCTAATTCTTCAGTTAATATTCCTAATTTTCTTCTCTCAATGATAATAATATCATGAGATGCATTATTAATAAAGTTAGCGTTCTCTAATTTTGATTTTATTTTTTTAATTACATTATTTTTGTTTTTTATTTCTTTCATTAGTCTTAATTTTTCTTTGTTAAAGTCAAGATTAGGTATTAATAGAAAAATTTCAATATTTTTGATATTAAGGTATATTGAATTTTTTATTTTTTCTCCTTTTTCTTTAACTTCAATATTATCAAGTCCGGTTCTTAGGTTTTTGATTAAGCTAAGGTTATTTTTTATTAAATTGATGTTGTTATGAGCAAAAATTGTAGTATTAATTTTTATTTTTGGGTTAACGCCGTAAGAGGCTCTGGCAAATCTAATAGCTATTATAATATCTTTAATTAAATCGAAATTATCTTCGCTATTATTTGATTGATTGCCGGTTATTGGTGATTTTTTTGTTGGCCATTGTGATACCATTAATAAATTTTGTTTACCTAAGTTGCTCCAAATAGTTTCTGTTACGTATGGCATGTATGGATGCCATAACTTAAGTATAACATTGAGTATGTGATTAAGTATAGTATTTTTGCTTCTAGTTTTTTCGAATTTTGACACTTCTAAATACCAATCTGCTAGATCATTCCAAGTAAATTCTTTTAAGTTTTCACCTGCTTTAGAGAATTTATAACTACTGATGTTTTTTTCGGTAAGCTCGATTAATTTGTTTAATTTTGTTATGATCCACTTATCAGCTAAAGTTAGTTTGTTTATATCACAAATGTTTTTATTGTTGTCTGACTCATAATTGCTAATTATGTACCTTGAAATGTTCCATAGTTTGTTTGTGAAGTTTCTAAAGTTTGCTATTTTATTTTCGCTTAGTCTTAAGTTGTTACCTGGGGTGGTCCCAATTATTAGTGAAAGGCGTGTAGCATCAGTTCCGTATTTATCTATCATATCTAAAGGGTTAATAACATTTCCTTTTGATTTACTCATTTTTTTTCCATGTTCATCTAGAATTAAGCCATGCAGATAAACATCTTGAAAAGGAATGTCTTCAACTGCATATGTAGTCATGATAATCATTTTAGCAACCCAAAAAAATATAATATCATGTCCGGTTTCTAATACATTTATTGGATGGAAATTTTTGAATTCATTTGTGTTTATTCTAATTTTTCCATTTTTAATTTCTATATCACTTGGTTTATTTGCCAGTGAAGAAAATGTCCATAATCCTGAAGAAAACCAAGTGTCTAAAGTATCGGTTTCTTGAATCCAGCCCTTTTCTTTGGGAGGCTCAACTCCTACATAGGTATTTTTTTGATTTTTTTTATGCCAAACAGGAATTCTGTGACCATACCAAATTTGCCTTGAAATACACCAGTCTCTTAAATTTTCCATCCAGTGAAAATATATTTTTTCAAAACGACTAGGTATTATATTTATTTTTTGTTTATTAAAAATTCCTGTTTTTACAGCTTCTATGGATAATTCTTTGATTGTTTTATTGAATTTTTTAATTTTTTTATTAACATTAATAAACCATTGAAGGCTTGGTAATGGTTCTATTACTGAATTACAGCGATAGCATTTGGCTATACTGTTTTTAATTTCTTCTTCTTTTATTATTAAATTTTTATTTTTTAGTTTTTCTAAAATAAGTTTTCTGGCTTTGATTATTGGCAAACCTGAATATTTTCCAAAATTTGGATTAATATTTCCTTCTTCATTAATAACTTTTATAATTTTTAAGTCATTTTCTTCCATTATTTTCCAGTCTGTCAAAGAGTGAGCTGGTGTGACTCCAACCGCTCCTGAGCCAAATTCCATGTTTATTTCTCTGTTTGCAATTATTTTTAATTCTAGAGGTATGCCAATGAATTTAGTTTTTAATGTTTTGCCTAGGTATTTATTGTATCTTTTGTCTTTAAGGTTTATAGCTACGCCAGTATCACCTAGTTTTGTTTCCGGTCTAGTTGTCGAAATAGTAAATGGAAAATCCTCTGAATATTTAAATGTGTAGAGAATTGTATGTTGATCTGCGTGCTCTACCTCATCATCAGATAGTGTTGATTGGCAGTTAGGGCACCAGTTAGTAATTTTATCTGCTTGATATATTAATCCGTCATCATACATTAATTTGAAAGTTGCATTCACAGCTTTAGACCTAGTTTTGTCAAGCGTGTATGCTTCTCTAGACCAATCACAAGAGCTACCCATTTTTTTAATTTGATTGGTGATTGTGCTATGAGAAGATTTTCCAAAATCGTGTACTCGTTTTAAAAAGTTTTCTTTACCTAATTCGTGTTTGTTTGTTCCTTCTTTTTTTAGAATTTGTTCGACTTTGTTAGATGTTGCAATAGAGGCATGGTCTGTACCCGGAATCCAAAGTGTTTTTTTTCCAAGCATTCTATTATATCTTATTAAAATGTCTTGAATGGCAAGCATGCTAGCATGACCCATATGAAGCACTCCGGTAACATTAGGCGGTGGCATGACTATTGAGTAATATTGAATATTTTTATCGCTAGTTAAATTGTTGGGGTTAAAATAACCAGATTTTTCCCATTTTTTATAAATTTTGTTTTCGTTTTTAAGTGGGTTATAGGTTTTTGGAAGATCTTTTTTTGACATATTTTTTTGACAATTAAAATTGTTCTAAGAATTTTAATTTACCGCTGTTTAAGATTCTTATGTCATTAATTTTGTATTTCATCATAGCTAGCCTTGTGAGACCTAATCCAAAAGCAAAGCCTGAATATTTAGAGCTATCTATTCCACCGTGTTTTAATACGTTTGGATGAATCATTCCACCTGGTAACAATTCTAGCCATCCGGAATGCTTGCAAGCCGGACATTTTTTCCCTTTGCAGATTGTGCATTTTATATCTAGTTCAATTCCAGGTTCTACAAAAGGAAAATATCCCGGTCTTATGCGAGTTTCAATATTATAATTGAAAATACTTTTTAAAAATTCATTCATTATTGCTACCATATTAGCAATAGAAATATTTTTATCTACAACAAAACCTTCGAGTTGATTAAAGGTGTGTTCATGTGTCGCGTCAGTTGCCTCTGCTCTAAACACTCTTCCAGGTACAACACATCTCAGAGGGGCTCCATATTGTTTCATGGCCCTTACTTGAACTGGAGAGGTGTGTGTTCTCATGACAAGGTCATATTTATTGTTTTTATTTTTGATGTCAGCATAAAAAGTGTCTTGCATGTCTCTAGCTGGATGATGCTCTGGAATATTTAGGCTTTCAAAATTATAATAGTCGCTTTCTAGTTCAGGTCCATTAAGAACACTAAAACCCAGTGAATTAAAAATTTCTAGTAATTCATTTTCAATCTGTGAAATTGGATGCAAATGCCCTTTTTTTATTTTTTTGCCAGGCAAGGTTACGTCAAGATGAATATTCTTACTGGATTTGTTTATAATAATATTTTCTTTTTTTTTAAAAGCTTTAGTTAGTTCGGTTTTTAATGCATTTGCAGTCTTGCCTATAGTTTTTTTGTCTTCGTTACTTAGTTCAGATAAACTACGTAATAATTGAGAAAGTTCACCTTTGCGACCTAAGTATTTAATTTTTAGGTCGTTAAAAGAGTCGAGATCATTTGCTTTATTTAAATTACTAAAAGCATTTTTTTTAAGATTTTTAAGTTTATTGATCATATGTTAATGATTTTTCGCCTTGGCGTGTACTTTGCAATTCTTTTTCATATCCAATTATATAAAATTCAATAAGTGACAAAACAATAATTAATAAAAATAGATTTAACCAATCGAATAAATTTTTAGATAATAATACAAGAGACGAAACAATAAATAAAGTAAATAAAAATGATTGTCTAAAGGCTTCTATAACTGCCTTAAATGCTAATCTTTGTTTTAACCAAATAAATCTGATAATAAAACCAATTATAGCTGATGTGCCAATTAAAGCAAGGCTTAATGATAGATAAAATGAAATAAAGCCAAAATTATTAGTTGTGGTAGGGTTTACTATTTTTATAATAAAAATAAATATTGCCCAGCATATAAATGATGCTAAGCTCATTGAGCTTAAATATAATCGTAGAGTCATAAATAGTATTAATTAAATTAAGAGTGTGTTTGAAAATCTTTTATGAAAGAATTTTTGATTTTTTAAAATAATCAGTAATTTTAAAAATTTATAGCAAATAAAGTTTTGTAACTATAAATTTTTTAGAGTTTTTAATATGTGAATTATATTAGCATTTTTGAATTATATTTTCAATTATTTGATAAATGGACGATTTAGATGCTTGTATGCATTGATTGTTGCTAGTCTGCCTCTTTGCGATCTGTCTAAGAAGCCAAGTTGCATTAAGTAGGGCTCATAAACATCTTCAACAGTTGAAATGTCTTCGCCTGTTGAAGCTGCAATAGTGTTAAGCCCTACCGGGCCACCATTAAATTTGTCAATTATTGTTTCCAGTATTTTTCTATCAATCCAGTCAAGTCCAAGATTATCAACGTCTAACATTTTAAAAGCGTCGATGCAAATTGATTTTGATATTGTCCCATTTCCTTTAACTTCACAATAATCCCTTACTCTTTTTAAAAGCCTATTGGCAACACGTGGAGTTCTACGTGCTCTACTGGCTATATTAAGGCTAGAATCAGAGTCAATTGTTGTATTTAAGATAATTGAATTGCGTTCGATTATTTTTTTAATATCTTCGTTTTCATAAAAGTTTAAATGATGAATAATACCGAATCTGTCGCGCAAGGGCGCTGATAAGAGGCTTGCTTTTGTAGTGGCTCCAATTATTGTAAATCTTGGCAAGTCTAATCTTAACGTTCTAGCTTGAGGGCCTTTTCCTATTATTATGTCAAGACAATTATCTTCCATGGCTGGGTATAGTATTTCTTCTATGGATTTATTTAAGCGATGTATTTCATCAATAAATAAAACATCTCCTTCATTTAAATTGGTTAGTATTGCTGCCAAGTCTCCGCCTTTTTCAATAGAAGGTCCGGCTGTAATACGCATATTTGAACCCATTTCTTTAGCTATTATATGAGCTAGTGTGGTTTTTCCTAATCCAGGGGCACCATATAATAGAATATGTTCAAGTGGTTCCTTTCTTTTTTTAGCAGCTTCTATGCATATGCTCATGTTTTCTTTTATTTTTTCTTGTCCTACATAATCTTTTAGTTTTTTTGGACGCAATGAAGTGTCAAGTGTTCTGTCATTTACTTGTTCTTCGGTCCCGGTTATTCTTTCTTTGTTGTTATTTTGCATTTTGGTTTAATGTTGGTTTGTTTAGAATTTTTTTAATAATATTTTCCCATGTGGCTTCGTTTATAACTCCTTCAATCTTATAGCCATTAATTATCCAAGATGGGGTGCCTTTTACTCCTAGAGCTATAGCATCGTTAATGTCTTTTTTAATCAAAGGCAAATATTTTTTGCTTTGAATGCATTTTTCAAATTTTGTAATGTTTAAATTTATTTTTTTAGCAAAGTTTGATACGTCATTAATGCTTAGAGAGGAGCTTTGTTCATTAAAAAGTGAATCGTGCATTAGCCAGAATTTTTTTTGTTCACCAGCGCATCTGCCTGCAAGCGAGAGTAATTCAGAGTTTTTTTGTAAAGGTAAGTCACGGAATATTAATTTTACAGAATCTTTGTGTTTTTTTAAAATTTTTCTGATAATTGGGTGGCTTTTTTTGCAGTAAGGGCAGCTAAAATCAGAAAATTCTACAATAGTAATTTTGGGATTATCTGATCCAAGCCAAAAGTTATTTGGATTTTCAGCTATTTGACGTATTTTTTGAATTTGTGGATCGTAGATACTAGTATTTGTGTTAGAAATTTTACCTTCATTAATTAATTTTGCTAAATGAAGCACATACATTCCAAATGCCACAATGCTAGATAAAATTAATATAATAAGTGCTATGATAATTTTGCCCCACCAATACTTATGCCATTTTTTAGTTTGTTTTCCCATTTGATAATTATAGCATAATGTATTTATAATAATAATATAATTATTAAATAAAATATGAAATTAATATCTTGGAACGTAAATGGTATTAGGTCTTGTCTTAAAAAGGGGTTTAAAGAGTTTTTGTTAAGTGAAAAACCGGATATTTTGGCTATTCAGGAAATTAAGATTAGTCAATCTCAAATAGAAAAAGAAGAGTTTGACTACCCTGGCTATAATGAATATTATTTTTCAGCTAAGCGGCCGGGCTATAGTGGAACCGGAGTGCTAGTTATTAAGAAGTTAAAAATTTTAAGTTATAAAGAAGGGTTAGGAGTAGAAAAGTTTGATAGCGAGGGGCGTACTCAAACATTAGAATTTGATAATTTTTATTTAGTTAATAATTATTTTCCAAATACTCAAAATGAGTTACAGCGGTTAAATTTTAAAGAGGAATATAATAAAATATTTTTAGCTTATATTAAAAAGTTAAATAAAATTAAACCTGTAATAACTTGTGGAGATTTTAATGTGGCGCATACTTCAATTGATTTAAAAAATGATAAGGCTAATGAGGGTAGGGCAGGATATACTAATGAAGAAAGAAATTGGATGACAAAGTTTTTAAGATTTGGTTTTATAGATACTTTTAGGGAATTACATCCGGAAAAGGTAGAGTATTCTTGGTGGAGTTATAGATTTAATGCGCGTAAAAATAATGCTGGTTGGCGGATTGATTATTTTTTAATATCAAAAAAACTTAAATTTAAATTAAAAAAAGCTTTTATTCTTAGCGAGATTATGGGTTCTGACCATGCACCAGTGGGAGTAGAAATTAAGTAATATATACTGTGTATGTAGATGTTATTTGTTTTGCGTAGGTAATATTTATATTGTTTTTTTAATACTTGTTTATTTGCAAAAAGACTTAAATTTGTTAACATAAAATCATGCAATATGATCATAGGAAAATAGAAAAAAAGTGGCAAGCTTATTGGGAACAAAATAAAACCAATGAAGTTGATTTAGATAATGTCAAAAAGCCATTTTATAATCTGATGATGTTTCCTTATCCTTCGGCTGAGGGGTTGCATGTTGGAAATATGTACGCTTTTGTGCATTCAGACGCATATGGGCGTTTTATGCGTTTACAAGGGTATGATGTTTTTGAGCCAATTGGGCTTGATGGATTTGGAATACATGCAGAAAATTATGCAATAAAAATTGGAGAGCACATTCGTGATGTTTCTATTAGAACAGAGGCTAATTATTATAAGCAATTGAGAATGATAGGGAATATGTATGATTGGAGTAGAAAGGTGGAAACATATAAGCCAAGTTATTATAAATGGACCCAGTGGTTATTTTTAAAAATGTATGAACGAGGGTTAGCTTATCGTAAGAAATCTTTAGTTAATTGGTGCTTTAAGTGCAAAACTGTATTATCAGATGAGCAAATTATTAGTGGAGAGTGTGAGAGATGTGATACAAAAACAGAGAGAAAAGAAATGAAACAATGGTTTTTTAGGATTACTGATTATGCTGAGCGGCTTTATAATAACTTAGATAAAATTAATTGGTCAGAGGATGTTAAAACTATTCAAAAAAATTGGATTGGAAGGCGAGTGGGGGCAGAGATTGTGTTTGAAGTGTGTGTTGGTAGTAAAAAGGGAAAATTGGGAAAAAAAATAGCTAATTTGGAAATTTTTACAACAAGACCGGATACATTATTTGGTGCAACTTTTATGGTTGTATGTCCTGAGCATAGATTGATTAGTAAAAATAAATTAAAAATTAAGAATTACAATGAAGTTCTTGATTATATAAATAGTGCTAAAAATAAAAGTGATATTGATAGGACAGATTTAAATAAAGAAAAAACCGGGGTTATTATAGACGGAGTGACGGCTATTAATCCTGTGAATAAAAAAAGAATTCCAGTTTTTATAGCAGATTATGTTTTGCCCGGTTATGGAACAGGAGCAATAATGGCTGTGCCTGGGCATGATGAGCGAGATTTTGAATTTGCTAAAAAGTATAAGATAGATATTAAAGAAGTTGTAAGTTCAAGTGGTCGAAAGAGTGCTAAATTGTTAAATGCTTATACAGAAGAAGGAATCTCCATTAATTCTGAGTTACTTAACGGATTAAAAACAAAAGATGCAAAAAATAAAATTATTGAATGTTTAGAAAAGAAAAAGGTGGGAAGTAAAAAGATTAATTATAAGTTACGTGATTGGTGTGTTTCACGTCAACGTTATTGGGGGCCACCGATTCCAATGATAAAGTGCGAGTCTTGTGGTTGGCTACCTGTTTTAAAGGAAAAATTGCCAATTATATTACCTGAGATGGATGATTTTTTGCCAGATGGAACAGGAAAAGGACCTTTAAATAAGATTGATGATTTTGTTTATGTTGATTGTTTTAAATGTGGTAGCAAAGCTTGTCGTGAAACTGATGTTTCTGACCCTTTTGTTGACTCTAGTTGGTATTTTTTAAGGTATTTATCAGTAGAGTTTAATCGAAAGGCGCTTGATAAAGAAAGGTTGGAGCAATGGATGCCTGTCGATATGTATATTGGAGGAAAAGAACATTCAGTTTTGCATTTACTTTATTCTAGATTTGTGACAATGGTTATGCATGATTTAGGTTATATAAAAAATGATGAGCCATTTGGGCAATTTAGGGCTCATGGTTTAGTAGTAAAAAACGGTGCTAAAATGAGTAAGTCAAAAGGCAATGTTGTTAATCCTGATGAGTATATAAATAAATTCGGTGCAGATACAGTTAGGATGTACTTAATGTTTATGGGTGATATGCGACAAGGTGGAGATTGGAGAGATTTAGGTGTGTCTGGAATGCATCGTTTTTTAAAACGTGTTTATGCCTTACTTGATAAAATAGCTCCATTAGACCAGCTTGCCGATAGAGGAGAAGACGATGATTTTAAGCGATTACTGCACAAGACAATAAAAGGAGTGAAGATTGATATGGAAAATTTAAAATATAATACAGCAATATCAAAATTAATGGTACTTGTTAATGCAATGTCAAAAACTGGATGCACTCGTGGTGAAATGGGGGATTTAGCAGTGATGCTTGCTTCATTTACCCCTCATCTATCTGAAGAAGTGTGGGGAAAATTAAAATTGGTAAAGGGTAGTATATTTGAGCAGGTATGGCCAGAATATGATGAGGCCTTAACTCAAGAAAAAATAATTGAGCTTGTTATTCAGGTGAATGGAAAAAACAGAGCAAAGCAAGAAGTTTTGCCAGATATTATGGAGCACGAGGCTAAAAAAATTGCTTTGGAGAATTCAAAAATTAAAGAATTGATTGGTGAAAAAAAAGTTTTGAAGATAATTTTTGTGCCTGGAAAATTAGTTAATATTGTTGTTAAATAATAGTATTAAATAATTTAGTGGTATGGTCCGTTATTGGGCCATTTTGGTTAAATATGGAGAATATTTTTTGTTTAGAGTATTTAGATAGAAGAGTTGAATATGAATTAAGAAAAAGTAGCAAAGCTAGAAATATTAGAATTTCTATTGAGGGTTCCGGGTTGGTTAGTGTTACTTTACCCAAAATATTACCAGATATTTTTGCACATAGGTTTATAAAAGAAAAGGCTGACTGGATTTTAAAAAAAATTAATGAACTTGATTTAGAAAATAGATTTGTTTTGCCAAAAATAACAAGAAATGAATATAAAAAATATAGATTACAAGCACATGAACTAGTATTAGGTAAAATAGAAAAATATAATAAATACTATAATTTTTTTTATAATAATATTTCTATAAAAGATCAAAAAACTCGTTGGGGAAGTTGCTCTTCTAATAGAAATTTAAATTTTAATTATAAATTGTTGTTTTTAAAAGATTATTTAGTTGATTATGTGGTAGTGCATGAACTTTGTCACTTAAAAGAAATGAATCATTCTAAAGATTTTTGGAATTTAGTTAGTGAGTGCATTGGTGAGTATAAGAAGATTAGAAAAGAGTTAAAGGAGGTTAGAATTGAATAGTTTTTGTTATAGAAAGTATTAACTGTAGAAGATGAAGTATACTGGATAAAGTGATATTGCGTTCAAGTGAGTATGAGATTGTCTGTGCCGATGGTGGGAGTCGAACCCACATGTCTTGCGACACGCGATTTTGAATCGCGCGTGTATACCAATTCCACCACATCGGCTATTTTGCTGATTATAATTATATTATAATAAAAATGTATTAGATGTCAAAGTTGAAGGAGGGGAGTGTAAATGATATAATGTGTACAAAATATTAAAATAAAAAAATTATTCAAAGAGCTTAATTGTTTAACTAATATAAGTGTACACTTAATTAATTTTAACAATTATTATTTTTTATATATGCCTATATTAAAGTCTTCTAGTAGAAGGGCTGCAAATAAACCAGCCTCCAGAAGAATAAATGCTTCATCATTTAAACAAGCAAGGGCTGGAGCAAGATTGAGAATGTCAGTAAAATCTAACTCTGCAAAAGGATTTAATGGAGTGTTGGATAAGTTGATATTTGGTTTAATATTGTTAAACGTTATTTTAACTCCTATTTTTATAACTGGGATTGTAACTCAAGGTTTGGGTTTTGAGAAAATGATACTTTTTTCAACTTTAACTATGATTGGAGTATTATTATGGATTATTAAAGGTTTTTTAAGTGGAAGTATGAAATTGAAATGTACGCCACTGGATTGGTTTTTGGCAATATTCATGTTTTTTGTTTTTATCGCATCTATTTTTTCTGTTAGTGTAAAGGATAGTATTATTGGTCCTTATGGATCTTTGTCAAAAGGCTTTGGCGCTCTTTTAGTCTATGTATTATTTTATTATTTAGTTGTAAATAATATTACGAAGGATAGAATGAAAGTGTTATTTTGGTCTTTGATTTCTTCTTTTGGGTTACTTTTATTCTATGCGTTGTTACAAATATTTGGAATTTTTTTGTTGCCATTTAATTTTACTCAATTAAATAGTTTTAATCCGGTTGGGTCTTTTTCAGCTTTAACTATGCTTTGCGGGGTTCTTTTGCCACTTATTGTAATTGTGATATCTAAAACTGATACTTTATTATCTAGTGGTAGTTTTTTAAAAGCCATAGTTGTAAGAGT
Organism: uncultured Gammaproteobacteria bacterium; assembly: GCA_964569045.1. Lineage (GTDB taxonomy): Bacteria > Patescibacteriota > Patescibacteriia > Patescibacteriales > BS150m-G62 > BS150m-G62. Next base: position 26,924 of record CAZMSR010000003.1, read on the forward strand.
TGGTTTTGGTTTGTTTTTACTGGTTGACTTGTTGCTTTTATTTATTTTGGATGGGTTTGCTTATTGGCCACTTATTATTATTTCAATGGTTGCGGTAATTGTTTTGTCATTTGTTAGAATTATTAGTATTGAAAAAAAGTATCTTGGGCTGCCTGTTGTAATTTTAACATGCGTTGTATTAATGAGTTCTTTTAATATTTATGTTGATAAACATAATCAAAAAATGGTTGAAAAATACAGTAATAATACGCAAGAATTACAAAAAAATGTTAAAAAAAGATTGGATTTTGCTTCAGTATTTAATATTGATCAATTGCCAGCAGAAGTGAGTTTGAGTCGATCCGCATCTTGGCAGATAGCAAAAGAGAGTACTTTTGAAAATCCCATAATTGGATCTGGACCAGCTACTTATTATTATGCTTTTAATAAATACAAAGGAACAGATTTTAATCAGACAAATTTATGGAATATTGAATTTGATAATGCTACAAGTTTGTATTTAGAGTTGTTCTCTACATTAGGAGTGCTTGGATTTTTATCCTTTGTTTTGTTGACTATATTTGCTGTTGTTTCTTTAGTGAAAAAAATACTTAAAGAAGAAGAGGCGTCTTTAAAAGTGATTTTAGTAGGGTTGACAATGAGTGTTATTATGATAATTCTCTATGCATTATTATTTGGTTTTAATTCAATTTTAATTTTATTGTCAGTTTTAATTTCTGTTTTGTCTTGTGCATATGTTTATTGCACAAGTGATAATGATGTTGAGGTTAGCTTATTGTTTAATAAGTCGTCTAAGGTAAGTTCAAAAATCTTGGCCGGTGTTTTAGTTTTTGTTGGAATAATTTCATTTATTGTGTTGGTGAAAGGAGTTAAAATATATGTAGCAGATTGCTATGCAAAGAAATCCATGGCATCTTCCGATCTTGAGGAAAGAGTTCAGTTACTTGAAAAAGCTGCAAAATTAGCTCCATTTCAAGACAGTTATTATGTTGCTTTATCTAATTATTATGTTTCGTTAGCCAATCAAAGTGCATCAAGTGGTGACAAGAATAAAGCTAGTGCTTATTTAGAGAAAAGTATTGAATTAGGGAAAATGGCAGTTAAGTTAGCGCCAAATAAATCTAGTAATCATGAATCTTTAGCTCTTTTATATGAAAATGCATTTTATTATGACCAAGGTGCTTTAGAATATGCTGAAAAAAGTTATCAAATAGTTATAGAACTGGAGCCAGATAGTCCAACACCTTATTTAAGATTAGGTTTAATAAATATGACAAAAGCAAGAATGGAAAGTGCGGTAGATGAAAAGAAGTATTATGTAAATAAAGCAATAAAAATGTATGATGAGTCTATTAAAAGAAAATCTAATTTGGCTTCTTCTCATTATGGCAAATCAATTGCTTATGAAACACTCGGTGATTTAAATATTGCTATACAAAGTTTAACTAATGCTACTATTCTTAACCAAAATGTAGGATTTATATTTGAGCTTGGTCGGTTGTATTTTAATAGAGGTGTGTTAGTGCCGGCATTAGTGCAAGGAAAAGATGCTGTTGAAGATTTAGTTGGTAAGGAAAATGGTGTTAATATGGAGCTTAGTGTTAAGCAAGTTCAGGTTGCAGAAGGTGTAATGAAAAAAAATTCAGATTTAGCATCAGCAGAGCAATTATTTTTAAGTATACTGTTAAATAATCAAAATCATGCAAATGCAAGATATTCATTAGCTTTGTTGTATAATAAAGTTGGTGATACAGAAAAAGCAAGTATAATGGTTAAATCACTTCTTAAAATTATAAAAGACGAAAATCAAAAAGAAGCAATCCGTAAACAGTTTCCTGGATTATATTAATTTTGTTGGTTTATTTACAAAGTCTTTAGGGTGCTGTATGCTCTAAAGGCTTTTATTTTATTATGTTAAAAAAAAAGAAAATTATTATTGCAATGTCCGGTGGAGTTGATTCATCAGTAGCAGCTAAGTTGTTAGTGGATGATGGGTATGATGTCTTAGGTATTTTTTTGTCTTTTTGGAAAGACGCTAAAGCTATGAATGTTGAAAATAAATGTTGCTCAGCAAAAGCTTTAACAGATGCTAGAGCAGTTTGTACGCAGATTGGTATAAAGTTATATGTTCTTGATTTTTCTGAAGTTTTTAAAAAGGAGATTGTAGATAATTTTTTGTCCGAATATGATATTGGCAACACTCCTAATCCATGTGTTAGATGTAATAAATTTGTTAAATTAGGCTTATTAATTAAAAAAGCTAAAACGTTAGGTTATGATAAAGTTGCAACAGGACATTATGCTAGAGTAATAAAAGAAAGGGTATTTTTAGAGAATAAAAAAAAGACTAAGTATAAGTTATTAAAAGGTGTTGATGAAAAAAAAGACCAATCATATTATTTGTATAAGTTTGGTCAAAAAGAGTTGTCGCATTTAGTTTTCCCATTAGGAGGATTTACAAAACAGGAAGTGAGGCGAATGGCCTTGAAATATAATTTGCCAGTAGCTACAAAAACTGAAAGCCAGGAAATTTGTTTTGTTCCTGATGATCATAATACATTTTTAAAAAATTATTTAAAGCTTGTGCCGGGTCAAATCAAAGATTTAAGTGAGAAGGTTCTTGGAGCTCATCAAGGATTACCTCTATATACTATTGGACAAAGAAAAGGAATTGAAATTGGCGGAGTTGGCCCTTTTTATGTTGTTCGAAAAGATGCAGTTCAAAATGTTTTATTTGTTACAAATAATCCACTTGATTCAGAATTATTTAAAAAAAATGTAGTTGTGTGTGATTTGAATTGGATTAAATATGGTTGTGATTCTTTTGTATTATGTGAAGCAGTAATTCGTTATGGTGCTAAGCCTGTGGTATGCAAAGTTAGTAATATTAAAAAAGAATTAAATAAATGTTTTGTGAGTTTTAGTAAACCTCAAAGAGCGATTACTTCTGGGCAGAGTATTGTTTTTTATGAAAAAGATGAGCTTTTAGGAGGAGGAATTATCGAGTAGATATTTAATAATTTGTTTATCTGGTGTTAAGTATTTGCATAATTTCAGTTGGGAGTTCATTTGAATTTATATTTTTTACATCAAGGTTATTAACCATATTTTGAAGCGCATTTTGCAAGATATCATTACTACCAGTTACTCCGCCGCCAATGCCAAACAAATTTTTATAATCTTCTAGTAAATTACTAATAATTGGTGGTAAATATAATATACCTAAAATAATTGGCACAATAATAATAATTAATTTAATTATACCCATTACTTCAGATATTATTGTAAATCTTCTAATTTTTTTGGTAGTTTCATTTATCTCTTCTGTTAATTCGTGGATGTGTTTGGTTAATTTAGCGTTTTGACGTATTATTTTTTTTATATCTTCGTCCATTGTTTTTTTAAATTATCTTAATATGCAATTTTTTACATATAAATTACCAATTTTTATTAAATCTTGCAGTTTTTTTTCACTAAATTGTTTTTCATTTTTAAATTTTAAATTTATTAATTCAGTGTTATTTTTAAAATTTTGAATATACCATAATTTTGCACCTTTAATTAGTTTCCCCATTTCATGAAAATCATCTATGGTGTGCGCTTTTGGTAAAGTGGTAGTTCTGAATTCATATGGAATTTGTCCCTTTAATAATATTGTAATGCTTTTTTTGATTTCGTTCAAATTGTTTATTGAGTTAGTTGTGCAAGAGTATTTGCTAAGCGGTGCTTTAATATCCATTGCAATATAATCAATAAGATTTCTATTTATTAGTTTATTGATCATAGTCGAATTGCTGCCATTTGAGTCAAGTTTTATTTTGAATCCAATTTGCTTTATTTTTTTTATAAAGCTTGGTAAGTCATTGTGGATTGTTGGCTCACCGCCTGATATTACAATTGCATCTATTTTTTTGGCCCTATTTTTAAGAAATTCAAAAAGATCACCCTCACTGATACTTTGAGGATGATCTTTATTATTTGCCTTACCAAGAGTATTTGGCACGACAAGCATTGGATTGTAACAATGGTGGCATCTGAAATTGCATCCTTGTGTGAAAATAATAGCTGCAAGTTCTCCCGGGTAATCAATTAAAGTTAATTTATCAATTCCGCCAATAATCATAAAATTGATTTATTAGATAATATTTAATCTCCAATTTGTTTGTCATAGGTGCTTCTATCTTCAAATTCACTTTGTTTTCCTTTATTCCAGCATCTAGTTCCGGTATACCAGCCGCATACTCTTGAATAAACAGTGCATTCTTGACGTTTTATTTTGATTGGTGACATTATTTCCTCCTTCTAGATATAGCTTTTATGAGCAAATTTGCTTTAAAAGATATGTCTAGTTATTTATTTAATTAAAATTATTAATTGATTGATTTGTATTTTCTGTATACCCGATTTCAATATCGCATTTTGGGCAATATTTATGTTCTCCGGCTAAGTATCCATGCTTAGGGCAGATGCTGAATGTTGGTGTTATTGTGTAATATGGTAATCTGTAATTGTATGCGATTTTTTTTACTAGTTTTTTGCATGCGTCAGCATTAGTAACTCTTTCTCCAATAAATCCATGTAATACAGTGCCGCCTGTGTATTTTGTTTGTAAATCATCCTGTAATTCAAGAGCGCTAAAAATATCATCTGTGTATCCAACTGGTAGATGTGTGGAATTTGTGTAGTAGGGCGGTACTTGTTCTGTGTTTACTTTTTTTTCGTTTGCAACAACAATATCAGAAAAAAGTTCCTTGTCTTTTTTTGCAAATCTGTATGTAGCGCCTTCTGCCGGCGAGGCCTCAAGATTGTATAAATTATCTGTATCGTTTTGAAAATCCATTAATTTTTCTCGCATAAATTCTAGTACTTTTGTTGCAAATTTTTTTCCTTCTTCTGTTGAAATATTTTTATCAATAAGATTAATTGCTCCTTCATTAACTCCGTTAATTCCAATTGTATTAAAATGATTTTTCCAGTATGATCCAAATCTTTTTTTTATGTCAACTAAATAGTGTCTGGAGTAGGGATACAAACCTTCTTCTGTGTATCTTTCTATTACTTTTCTTTTTATTTCAAGGCTATCTTTGGCTGTTTTCATCAATAATTCGAGTTTTTCTAAGTATTCTTCTTGATTTTTAGATATGTAGCCTAATCTTGCCCCATTAATTGTTACAACACCTAGCGAACCGGTTAGTGGGTTTGCACCAAAAAGCCCACCGCCTCTTTTTTTTAATTCTCTGTTGTCTAATCTTAATCTGCAGCACATACTTCTTGCATCATCTCTATCCATATCTGAATTAATAAAATTGGAAAAATAAGGAATCCCATATTTTGCTGTCATTTCCCATGCTGGCTTAAGAGCAGGTGAGTCCCAGTCAAAATTTTTATCAATATTATATGTTGGTATAGGAAAGGCAAAAATTCTTCCGGTTGAATCACCCTCTATCATCACTTCTGCTAAGCATTTATTAAATAAATTCATTTCGTTTTGAAAATCTTTGTATTTCTCTGATTTTATTTCACCACCAATTATTATATTTTCTTCTCCGGTTTGTTTTGACGGTGTAACATCAAGAGTTATATTAGTAAACGGTGTTTGAAATCCAACTCTTGTAGGTACGTTCATATTAAAAAGAAATTCTTGAAGAGCTTGCTTTACCTCTGTTTCATTTAGATTGTCATACTGAATAAACGGTGCCAGGTATGTGTCAAAGTTTGAAAATGCTTGAGCGCCGGCTGCTTCGCCTTGCATTGTGTATAGAAAATTTACAATTTGACCTAGTGCACTTCTAAAATGCTTTGGGGCTTTACTTTGTACTTTTTCTTTAACCCCACCAAATCCTTTGGTTAATAAATCTCGTAAATCCCATCCGCAACAATATGGTGCTAATAAGCCAAGATCATGAATATGAAAATCACCGCAAATGTGAGAGTTCCTGATATTTTCCGGATAAAGCTTGTTAAGCCAGTATCGAGCTGAAATTGATGAGGCAACATAATTATTTAATCCTTGAACTGAAAAATTCATGTTTGAATTTTCCTGCAATCTCCAATCATTTTTGCCTAGATAGTCCTGCATTAATTTTTCTTCTGTGCTTTGCAAATCACGTAGTTGTCTGTGTTGATCTCTGTAAAGAATATATGCTTTGGCTATTTTAATGGCTTTGTTTGAGATTAATACTTCTTCGACTATATCTTGAATTTCTTCAACTGCTGGAATTGAACGAGTATGAAATTTTAAATTTATTGCTTTTATTGCTTTATTACTAAGTTCTTTGGCTAATTTTTCGTTTGGTTTACCGGTGGCTTCGGCAGCTTTTTGAATAGCATTAGTAATTTTATCTTGATTAAAGTCAGCAATTTCATCAGAGCGTTTTCTTATTTTAGTAATTGTTTTTATTGTTGACATTGATTGTTAATCTCAAAATATAAATCTAAGTTTTTTTAGTAGGTGTATTTTTTTTGTTTTTTATTAGTTTGTCTAATTCTTGGGCAAATTCTTCTATGTCTTCAAATGATTGATAAACTGAAGCAAACCTAATGTATGCAACTTTATCAATTTTTTTTAGCTGGTTCATTATTATTTTTCCAATTTTTTCAGTTGAAACTTCATTTTTATTATTTGCTTGAATATCACGCTCTATTGAATTGATTAATTTTTTAAAATTATTTTCTGTTATTGGTCGTTTTTCAAGAGCTTTTTTAAGACCTTTGATTAATTTGTCTCGTGAATAAGGCTCTTTTTTATTATTACTTTTTAATATTGTTAGATCTAAAATTTCCATTTCTTCGTAGGTCGAGTATCTAAAATTACATTTTAAACATTCTCTTCTTCTTCGAATAGAAAATCCATCACCTGCTGCGCGTGAATCCACTACTTTTGTGTCATTGTGATGACAAATTGGACAATTCATGTATATTAGTTAGCACTATATCTTGTGTAGTATGAATAAACTTATCTACAACATATTGTGTTAATAACTTAATTATATCATTCGTAAATTTAGTGTCAAACAATGAAAAATAATGCCTTATGATAGAGAAAAATAAGAGAAATATTTTGTTTTAAGTTTGAAAATTTAGTAAAGTTTGTGGATAAAAAATATAATATAATAGATGATGATTTTTTAAATAAATAAAAAATCGTAGTTATTTTAAAATTCTACATAATTTAATTGATTTTTTATTGTATTCTATCTTAATATTCTATCCTAATATTCTGTATACTATATATTAAAAATAAACCTAATACAGAATTATAAATATTTACATACTTAAAAGAAGATTTTGCTAAACGATTTAAAATTGAAGAATATATGACAGTATAAACCGAAGGGCAAGAGGTAAAAGAGAATTATTTAAGGCTCGAACCTCACGAAATAGGCATTATTAAAGCACAAAACAGGGCTATTAACCCTGCTTGTTCTAATGAGTAGGTCGAACTGGTTGATACTCGAACCTGTTTTGAGATGCTAGTTAAATTAATTAGTGAAATAAAACTCAATTTACATTAAAAATCACAATAAGCCTCTTGACTGTAAATATAACTTCATTTCATTTTTAACCGCATCGAAATATCTAAAATCATTTTCTCTCGCACCCCTATTAATTCGTCCGGCTGGTTTACTTTTACCAAAGTCAATTACTCTAGGATCACCAGTTTTCTTGTCAATCATAATATTGCCCATATGAAAGTCATTATGATAAAACTTTCCTTGTAAATGTATAGCAATTAAATATTCTTTTAATTTTTTAAAAAATATTTCAAAATCAAAATTCTCAGGTAATGTCGCTCCGTGATGCATAACATCACCTAGTGTAACAGCATCCAATCGCTCCATTTTAATAATATGATAGTCTCCCATATCAATAACGCCATCAACTTTTGGGCACTTAGCACCATCAATATTTAAATCTTGTAAAACACTTTGAATTTCAACTTCTCCTGTAACAGAATTCACATCTTCATTTTCGTAATTTTTTAAATGATAAATTATTTTATAACATACATCGCTATTATTTTCAGCATAAACTACTCCAAAACTACCAGGAAAACCAATCATAGAGCCATTACTCTTGGCTTTTCTTGCACCATTGTAAATTTTAGATATGTATAAAAAATCTTCTCTTAATTTACCATCATTTTCTGAGTTAGATTTATTTTCTTCTAATGATTCCCTGACTTTATTTAACCAATCGTTAAGGTTAGTTAAAATTTGTTCAGAAATTTCATGATATTTTATCTCTAACTCAGGGACTTCAACTAAAGGGATACCTTCTTTATTTCTTAATCTTTGTTTAGCAGAGCTAGTTAATTTTTCTTCAACTGATTCTTTGCGCATCATTCTTGGCTTTATAGGTCGATTTTCAAAACTCATATCTTAAACTATATAAAAAGCCTTTCTGTTATTTTTCAAACAAAAAGGCAAAGATTAGTTAATGCATTTGTTTATCGCAAGTAATAAAATTTTGACCTTTTATGGTAAAACGTCTCATTACCAAATATTCTTTTGGAACAAATTTAGGCATTTCTGCTTTACTTGATTCATTTATTAAAAAATAATTTTTACCATAATAGCTATCTAATAACCACATAGCTTTCTTGCCGGATTTGATTAGATTTTCTGCTGTTTTTTTTGCATCAGCGTCTATACCTGGTGACTTCACCCCAAAGTCTTTTAAATCAATAATTCCGACTTTAGCAAAAAGCCCTTGTAAATCTTCTGATAAATAATTCATTCCTGACGTAGCTGTCATTTTTTTATCTTCCATGATTATCGTACATTAACTAACTATATATAAATTATCATCAATTATATATTTAGTCAAATTTTATAATTATCTATATCTAATTACTATACTACCTTTAATGTAATAATATCATCTAGGCTTAGGATTGTGAAGTGGATGTTTGCTAAAAATTGATAAACAGGTTTGAACTTGTTTTACGGGTACTAAAACAACCCTGATAAACACAGGGTTATTTCGATGTGGACGTAAGTGGACTCGAACCACTGACCTCTACGATGTCAACGTAGTGCTCTAACCAGCTGAGCTATACGTCCAATTTTTGAATGCTTAGACGTTTTTGGTAAATTTTTGCGTCAGATTTGCGATATTCGTTTAGCCTGTATTTAATTACGTCTTGTTTTATTTTCTAGTCTTCCTTGAATTTTTATTTAAACGTTTAAGTTTTAAATTATTTATAGATAAATGTGAAGAGTATGATTTTTGACTATTAAATGTAGGTGTAGATGGAATTGAACCATCGACCCCCGCGTTATAAGCGCGGTGCTCTAACCCCTGAGCTATACACCCCCTTAATTTTGATTAGTAAATCATTAATTCTTGATTTTGTCGATTGGATTTATAGTTAATGAATTGATGATTGATTTTATTTGTTATTGTTTCTCTTTGACCTGATTTTATTTAATCATCTTGTGTGTTTTTTTTCAATAGTTTGTATTGTACTGTCGTATTGCACTGTTCTTTTTGAAGTTTTTTTTGTTATGTAATTTTTATACATTCGTTTATGATTAGTAGTGTTTATTATTTGATTAATTTTGGTTATTTAGTTGAGTTGTAATATATTTTTATTGAATTTAGTTTATTTGTGAATTAATTAACATTGTTTTATAATATGTATATGAGAATATTACTTGATAGAATAATGAAGAATCAAATAAACAGACTAAATAGAGGTCATATTTTTGATGCTGAAAATGATGAGCTAGGTTTTAACAATACTTGGTCCGGTATGGTTGAGCAAATTGGGCAACTCGCTATTGATGTTTATGAAACAAGTGATGAATATGTTGTGGTATCTACTATAGCCGGTGTTAGTATTGAAAGTCTTGAGATTTCTATGAATAATGATATGTTGACAATAAAAGGAGAAAGAGTAAAACATATAGATGGTGATCATAAGGATGAAAGAAAAATTAAAAAAAGAATGGTTAATTATATTTATCAGGAGTGTTTTTGGGGCAAATTTTCCCGTTCAATAATTTTGCCAAAAGATATAAAAATTGAAAAAATAAAAGCGAGTTTAGAAAATGGTATATTAAAGATTGTGTTGCCGATTAATAGAATGAAAAAACAAACAATAATAAAAGTAAAAGAAAAATAAAATAATATTATGTTAGTAAGGTTAACAGTTGATCGATTTTGTAAGGGTGCAGTTGTTTTAAAATCTGAAGATAATTTTACGTTTGTGTGGCCACAGGCAAAATTACCACAAAGTGCAAAAGTTGGATCAGTGTTGGTGTTTAATATTTTAGGAGATTGCGTTGATGACGATGATTCAAGATTTATTGCAAGAGAGATTTTGAATGAAATTTTAAATACGAGTTAGAAGATGAAATGAATATTTTTAGGAAAGACAAAAAAAATAATTTTTTGAATTTATTTTTAAACTCAATCATTGGAGTTCTTATTTTTTTTATAATAGTGGCAATATTTGCTACAATTTTAATTTTCGCATATTTGGTTTTTGAAAAGAAGTATGAAGCTAGAATTTATCCTGGAGTTTATTTGAAGAATATGAATTTAAGCGGAATGACTTATGAAGAAGCTAGTGAGGAATTTAAAAAAGAAATTTCTTTAATTAATCAGGAGGGAATTTTGTTTTATTATTATGATTTTAATTCAAAAGCGAGTAATAGCTTAAGAAAAACAACTTTGTATCCGCTTGTTTCATCATTTTCTGGTGATATTGCTTATGAGATAATTGATTTTGATATAAATAAATCAATTGAGCAGGCATTTAAAATTGGACGTAATAATAGTTTTATTGAAAACGCTAAAGAAAAAATTAATGCGTATATGAATGGAATTGAGGTTGGTATTTATTCAGATGTGAATGAGTTAGAGGTCGAGAAGATTCTAAAAGCTCATTTTGGTAAATATGAAATACCGGCTGTTAATGCAAAGCTCCTTAAGGGAGTTGATGTTAATAAGAATATTGTATTTTCAGTTACTAAAGAGAAAAATGGCTACATAATAAACTATAAAAATAGTATTGAAGAGTTGAAAGAAAATTTAGCAGTGTTAAGTACTGCGCCTATTGAACTTATTAGTGTGATTGATACACCTGTTGTTTATCAAGAAGATGGTTTAAAAGCAGCTAGTCGCGCTAATGAGATTTTGTCTTTTGCACCATTTTTATTATCTTATTCCGGTAACTCGCAGTTAAATATTTTTCCAAAAGAATGGAAGATATCAAGAAATACATTAGCTGATTGGTTGATTATTAAAAAAGGGTTTAGCAGAGGAGCGCAAATTGGTTTTAATGGTGTTGTGCACGATTTTTTAGAAAAAGAAGTTGCACCCTTTATAAATGTGGAGCCACTTGATGCTAAATTGGAAGTGAAAAATGGTAAGGTTGTAGAATTTCAAACAGGAAAAGATGGTTTATTTTTAGACACTAATAAAACAGTAAAAAATTTAGAGGATAGGGTTATAAATAGAAAGCATAGCACGATAGTAAAAGAAACTAATGACGCAAAAAAAATAGAAGTAATTCATAAAGAGGTTATTGCAAAACACACGAATGATATAAATGATATGGGAATAAAAGAGGTTATCGGTATAGGGAAATCTGATTTTACCGGCTCTCCATTTAATAGGAGGCATAATATTAAAACAGGTATAAATGCGTTGAATGGAATAATAATTGCGCCAAAAGAAGAATTTTCATTAATTGAGGCTTTAGGAGATATTGATGATGTTAATGGGTATTTACCGGAGTTAGTTATAAAAAGTGGAAAAACAATTCCTGAATTTGGTGGCGGTTTGTGTCAAGTAGGCACTACTCTTTTTAGGACAGTATTAGCGTCTGGTTTGCCTGTTACTCAACGTCGAAATCATTCTTATCGCGTCGGGTATTATGAACCGGCAGGTACAGATGCCACTATTTATGACCCATGGCCTGATTTTAGATTTAAAAACGACACAGAAAAATATTTGCTATTACAGACTTATATGGAAGAAAATGAATTGCGTTTTGAATTATGGGGTACTCAAGATGGTAGAGTTGCATCAACAACTTATCCAGTGATTTATAATATTGTTGAACCCGGGCCAAAAAAAATTATAGAAACTATAGATTTAGAGCCTGGGAAAGAAAAATGCACTGAAAGTGCTCATGCCGGGGCTGATGCTTATTTTGATTATTTTGTAAAGTATTTAGGCGGTGAGAAAAAAGAACGTAGATTTAAATCTCACTATGTGCCATGGCAGGAGGTTTGCCTAGTTGGAGTTGAGGAATTATCTGCTTCTTCAACAAAAGAGGATGTTATGGCTAACTAATAAAAAAACCCACTTATGAAAAAGGTGGATTTTTTAAGTTGTGAGTTTGGTGGTAGTTCCCAAGATCAGTTTAGGCGGGCAGGCAAGAAATTTTTGCCAGGAGTTGTTTAGCCGGAGCCATACAATCCAGGCAAGAAATCCCCATGCTTGTCGTGCCTGTCCCGCCAAAAATGATCTTGAATTTTTGATCGTCTACTGTTAAACTAACTTGACATATTATCTTAACATCAATAAAAATATATGTCAAGACTTAAAGTTCAAAAATTACGTTTTTGGCTTTTTTGTATACTAATATTAGTTATTTTTGTATTATTTTATTTGGCAATAATTCCTTTTGGTTCAGTTTTATATGTTTACAAGCCATGGAATAATGGGTCATTTTGGGAAAAGCTTAGTCCTGACTCTAGGCTAGATAAATTAGTCGAAGGTTCACAAAGAATAATCGGTAATCCGGTATATATAAATTTAAGAACATCAAGACCATTTGATATAGCTAATATCAAGATAAAATACAGATTTTCAGATAAAGTAAAAATTTCTAATAGAATTATTGAAATTGGATCTTTAGTAGATTCTAATTTATGGCGTTATGATTTAAAGCCAATCCATAATGGAGTTTTAAATAAATTAAAAAATAAATGGAATGTTTTAGAGGATCATGGTGTTATGTTGTTTTCTAGAAATGCAGAATTATTAAATTTAGAAGATTTTTTTCAAAATATGCCTAATTTGAGTGAGATTGCTTTGTATAATTATAAACATGACTTTGATTTTAAAATTAAGAATCATAGACCATTGGAGAGCATCAAAACAATAAAAAATTCTTTAAAAGGTGATTATTCGTTTTATTTTTATGTTGGGGAAAAAGAGAACATATTTTTTGATTTTTTATTTACTGATTTGAATCAATCTAAAGGTATAGATCCGGTAGTTATTTATTTGTATTTTAAGGATCAGGTAATAGCTTATCAAAAACTTGATGATGATGGAGTAGATAATGATAGTGGAATAATTAAAACTGATCGATCATTAAAATTTGATCTAGCATTAATGCCAGGAGGGGTGTATAAAATAGAAGTTAGAGCACAAGAAGATATAATTTCTAAAAAGATATTAACAAAGCACAATAAACTTAGTTTTATTAATAAAATTTGGATAGTTGAAGGAGGATTAGAGGAAGGTATTCAAGTTTTTACAGACTCTAAAAGTATTAGTTTTAATACAGTTAATCCCGGGAGTTTACAAGTCTTTAAGTTAAATGATGAAGAGTTTGCTATAAAAAAGACTTATAAACAATATAGCATGAGTGCAACTAATGATGTTTCTCGGATTTTTTTGAAAAAAGGAGATATAATATTGGCCGGTGACGGTGTGTTTAGTTTTAGTAAGAAAGCTTTAATGAATCCTAATTTAAGAAAGGTGAATGTTAACTTTAAAATTAATCATAATGTTAATTACGTCTTGGCTGATTACAGTATCCCAAAGTTTTTAGATGGTTGGTACGAGTCAAGTGCTAAATTTGATTTAAGAAGAAGTTATCGAGAAAATGGAAAATATAATTTTTTAATATCAATCCCCGGGCTAAAAGCAGATGATGATATTGAAGATTGGGTGGAGATAAAAGAGATTGAAGTAGAATTGAGTGGAAAAAGTATATATGATTGGTTTAGGGAAAAAATAAATTCAATATGAATGTTTTATTATTTACATTAGAATATCCCCCTTTTTACGGTGGAGTTGCTAATTATTATGAGGCTTTGGTTAAGTATTGCCCAGCAAGACATAATATTTTTGTAATAAATAATAATAAGAAAAAGTTATTAAGCAATAAGTTACCTTTTTTAAAATGGTTGCCTGCTATATTAATTTTATATAGAGAGATTAAAAAAAGAAAAATTGATTATATTATTGTGGGCCATCTTTTGCCACTTGGTGTAGTTGTTTATCTACTTTCTATTTTTTTTAAATTTAAATATGCAGTTGTTTTGCATGGTACTGATTTTTCTTTCGCCGTGCGAGAATCTAGAAAGAAAATTATTTCAATAATGATACTAAAAAAAGCATCAAATATAATATGTGCTAATAGTTATACCGCCTCTCTGGTAAAAGATTTTTTAAATAATAAAAACAAGGTTAGCGTAGTGAATCCTGGAATTAATAGGCAATTTAGAAATATTGATGAATCTTTGGTTGTAAGTATTAAAAATAAATATAATTTACGCAATAAATATGTTTTACTATCAGTTGGTAGATTGGTAAGGAGAAAGGGGTTTGATAATGTGATTAAAGCTGTTAGTAAAATATTGAAGCAAATACCTGATTTAGTGTATGTAATTATTGGTAGTGGGGAAGATAGGAGTTATTTAGAGAATTTAATTAAGACTCATGAAGCACGAAAGAATGTAATAATATTAGATGCAGTTAATGATGATAAAAAATGGGCATGGTATAATATATGTGATTGTTTTATAATGACTTCGCGTAATATTGATGGGGATTATGAAGGTTTTGGAATTGTTTATTTAGAAGCAGGCTTATTTGGTAAGCCAATTGTGGCCGGTGATAGCGGAGGAGTGAGGGATATTATTCAAGACAGATTTAATGGAATATTAGTAAATTCTGAAGATGTGAGCAATATAAGTAGCGCAATACTTCGGTTATATAAGGAAGAGGGATTAAGAAGTGAATTAGGAGAACAGGCAATGATAAATGTGCAAAGTGATTTTTTTTGGGAAAGGAGGGTAGAGGATTTTTATTCTGCTATTGAACGTTAAAGAATGTGGTTGAAAAAAAATAAAAAACTGCTCGAGCCGGTTGCTTGGCAGTAGTTATTTATTAAAAAGGGCGATGAGTAGAATTTATGCGAGACACAATCCTTTGTCATTGAATATTGAATATTTTCTATTTTGTGTTAGTTCGTTGTTGCTATTTGCTGTTTTTTTAGCAAGTGCTTCACGCAGTGTTCTGTGTGTTGTATGTATGTTTGGATTGCTGTTACAGACTACTCTGTAATGTTCATGTGGTGCAACGATGATGTGAAGAAAATTTTTAAAATTTTCGTCAATATAGTGAGTTGTTATAGTGTTTTTTGCGTTAGATAATGGTGTAAACGGATAATGAGCTGGAATTTGGTTAGTTACAAGGGTGCTTTTTATTAGCTTGTTTGTAATGTTCGACATTTTTGACTCCAGGTTGAAGCATGCATGATTGATAAAGAAATAGAATCATAAAAATATTATACTGTATATTATTTTAATATGTCAATTATTTTAAATAATAAAATATCAATTATAATACCAGTATATAATCAGGCTAATAAAATAGGGGAGTGTCTTAAGAGTATTCTTGGTCAAACATATATTGATTACGAAGTGATTATTGTTAATGATGGTTCAGAAGATGAATTAGATTTAGAGATTAATAAGTATAGTGCAAGATTTAAAAAGTTTAAATACATTACTCAAAATAATAAAGGTGCAAATGTTGCTCGTAATCGTGGTTTTAGAGATTCTAGTGGTGATTATTTATTGTTTTGTGATGCAGATATTGTGCTTGAAAGTGAAATGCTTGACGTAATGATAAAAAAAATAAAAGAAAATAAAGTAAATTATGTATATTCTTCATTTTATTGGGGGAGGAAGCTTTTTCGATTATTCGAATTTAACAAGGAAAGACTTAAAGTAATGCCATATATTCACACTACTTCGCTTATTCGAAGAAAAGATTTTCCTGGATTTGATATAGAGATAAAACGGTTGCAAGATTGGGATTTATGGCTTACTATGCTTGCGAATAATAAAATTGGTATGTGGATTAATAAGCCTTTGTTTAAAGTTAAAATCGGAGGTTCTATGAGTAATTGGCTTCCTAAAATTGCTTATAAAATGTTGCCTTTTTTGCCATTAGTTAAGAAATATAATGAATCAATAAGGATAATTAAAGAAAAGCATAAGTTATAAATTTAGTATAAAATAATTAAATTAAGGTAATAATGTTTAAATTAGTTAATATAATTAACAAAAAGGTGGTTGCAGTACTTGTGGCTATTTGTGCATTAGAATTATTGTCTTTTTTGGTATTTATTGGTGGGAATTTTGGAGGTGTTACTTTTTTTTGTTTAAATTTGGTTTTTTTTGTAATTTGTTTATGGCGATTTGAAATAGCTTTTTGGGTTTTAATGGTTGAGCTTGTGATTGGATCAAAAGGATATTTATTTTATTTTGAAGGCGATGGTTTGATTTTTCCAATAAGAATTTCTTTTTGGTTGATTTTAATGAGTGTTTGGATGGGAAAAATTTTGATAATTTTTAAAAATAATAAAAAAGAAGTTGTAAGTCAAGTCCCTTTTTTTAAATCTATCTATTTTAATTATTATATAGCTCTTGGGGTTTTTGTGTTAATAGGTTTGTTTAATGGTTATTTAAATAAAAATGAGTTAAATAATGTTTTTTTTGATTTTAATGCTTGGTTGTATTTTCTTTTGATTTTTCCTGCTTCTTATGTGTTGCGTAATAAAAAAATGATTTATGATTTTAAAGACGTGTTTATTGGTGCAGTAACTTGGCTCTTGGTTAAAACATTTTTAGTATTATATTTATTTTCACATAATTTTTCTTTCTTACCTGCTGTGTATAAGTGGATTCGAATTACCGGCGTTGGAGAGATAACTAGGGTGCAAGATGGTTTTTATAGGATTTTTTTTCAATCTCATGTATTTATTTTAATAGCTTTTTTTCTGGTTTTTTCGTTTATTGTTAAAAATGGATTTTTTTTAAAAAAAATAAAAAGTAAAAGAAGTATATTTTTTTTATTTGTGCTGAGTGGCCTGTTATCGATTGTAATTATTACTATGTCTAGAAGTTTTTGGGTTAGTATTGTGGCTGGATTATTTGCTATGTTTTTTTTGCAAATATTTGTTTTAAAGTTAGAATTTAGAAAGATAGTTTTTAGTCAAATTTATTTATTAATTTCATTTATTATTGGTTTATTTTTTATTATATTGATTGTGAAGTTTCCTTTACCTAAATCGGTGGGGGATTATAGTACTACTAATTTGCTTGCTGAACGTGCCAAACTTGTAAAAAATGAGGCAGCAATATCTTCGCGTTGGTCATTATTGCCAGTGTTATGGCAGGAAATTAAAGTTGCGCCGTTTATTGGGAATGGTTTTGGTTCAACAGTTACTTATTTAAGTAGTGATCCAAGAGTACTAGAGACCTCAGTTAATGGTAAGTATACAACTTACGCTTTTGAATGGGCTTGGCTTGATATATGGCTCAAAATTGGTTTGCTTGGATTATTGTCTTATTTGGTTTTAGTTAGTAAGCTTTTGAAGGATGGGTTGAGGCGTGTCAAGAACTGTGATAATTCTTTTTTGTTTTTAGGTTTAGGTTTGAGTTTATTTAGTGTTATTGTAGTTAATGTTTTTACTCCTTACTTAAATCATCCTTTGGGTATTGGGTTTTTGATTGTAATGATAGTATTGTTAGGTGATTCTGTATTGAAAAAATAAAGCAGTTGTATAAATTTGATAATTGTTAATGTGAGTGATATTGTTAATAGTTATTAAGATAATGAATATTTATTTTTTTGAAATAATTTAATTAGCTATATTTATACTAATGGGTTAGTAATGCTGTTAGCATTTTATTTAGCTAAAAAATTTAAATATACTGCATATTTGTTTAGAAATGTATTGTGTAAATAGATATGCTGGATTAAGTTGATTTATTTATTATTTGTTCGTTGGTAAGTTTTGTTTAACATTCTTTCGGTTTAAGGAGAGTAGTTATGAAAAGGATTAGAGATGAATTAGATGGTACTGTTACTTTTTTAAAAAAGGGTCAGTATGGTCTTGAGCAAAATTTAGTTTTTTTTTGGTGGATCTTTGATAATACAATAGGAGATGTTTTTGCAAGAATACGCGAAGAAAAGTCACTTTTTGTAATGTTGAATAGTTTGAGTAGTGATGAAAGAGATAGATGGTTTCAAGATTTAGTATGGAGAAAGAAAAAAATAGCCAAACTAAGAACTAATTTTGGTAGAGGCTTGCCAGAGTTATTCCAAATTGAATCAGTTTTTCTTAACAGAAGTAACCCATTAATGATGGAGTTTTGTAAAAAAGTGGGCAATGCTGAAGCTCTTGATATAGTGTACAACGCTCTATTGAGTTTTTTTCTTAATGAAAAAGTATTTACTCCAGAGCATTCAATGCCAAAGTTTTTAGATAGATTTCATTTTAGTTGTCCAAATGGTCAATCAGTTCGAAATAGATATAGGATAGTAAAGGAAATATATAAAACTTGGATTCCAAGGTGTACTTTGTCAATTGCATGCGGTTCAGCTCAAGCATTAATTCATGGTTTAGCTGAATTTTTTTCTGAAGATGAACGTGAAGATATGGTGCTATGTTTGAGCGATGAGAGTGAAAATGCAATAAATATTGCTAGAAAAAAGGCTAATTTTTTAGGGGTATCAAGTAAAGTAGAGTTTATTAAAAGTGCTCATGGGCATTTGTTTAATTTTGTTGGATCAAGGAAGTTTAATTGTGTTGAGGCTTGCGGAATTTTAGATTATTTACCAGACAGATATGCAATTCAATTAATAAGATTTGCTTTTAGTATTTTGGAAAGTAATGGTATATTAATACTTTCTAATATGAGTGAAACAAGGGGCGCAGTGTGGTTAAGGAAAGTATATAATTGGGAAATAATTTATCGTACTTATGATGAGTTTATTGCTCTTATAGAAAAGGCCGGTGGTAAAAAAATTACGGTTTTTATAGAGCCGTGGGGTATTCATCCAGTAGCATTAGTTCGAAATGCTTAAGAATTTGGGCTGTAAAGATATTTTTTGCAGTCTTTTTTTATTTGCTTAAAAAAATGATATAATAAATATATGACATATTATTCGATTTCAGCTTTAATTAATGCTTTAGTTAGTATATTGCTTGGGGCTTTTGTGTTGCATAGGAATTATATAAGAAAAATTAATAGGGCTGTATTTTTTTGGTGTTTTTCTGTATTTTTTTGGAGTTTTGCATATTTTGTGTGGCAGATGAAAGGTGATAAACAGAGTGCGTTATTATGGGTTAAAATATTAATGCTTGGTGCTGTATGGGTCCCTGTTGCTTATTTTAGGGTTGTGACTGTTTTTTTGGAAAAAGAGAAAGAAAAAAAGAATTTAACATTGTTTGTTAGTGCGCTTGCAGTAATTTTTAGCTTGTTGCTTTTAACACCATTAATGGTGTTAAAAGTAGAGCCTGTCAGTGGTTTTTCTTTTTGGCCAAAGCCTGGGATAGCTTATCATTTTTTTCTTTTTTATTTTGTTTGCTTGAGTTTATATAGTGTTTATTTGGCTGTTAAAGCACTTAAATCTAGACTGTCACCATTAAAAAAATTGCAGATTCGTTATATGATTCTTGGTATTGCAATTAGTATTATTGCCGGGTCAACAAATTATTTTTTATGGTATGATATACCAATTAAGCCTTATGGAAATATTTTTGTTTCAACATATGTTCTTTTTACCTCGTATGCGATTATTCGTTATAGATTGCTAGGTATTAGAGTTATAGCTTCTAGAATTTATGTTTATGTGATGATTGGACTTGTGTCATATTGTTCTTTTTATTTTATTGTTTTTATTGATGAATATTTTTTTGGTGGAGCTTTTACGGCAAGAGCTATGAGTGTTGGGATTATTTTTGCATTAATCTATGGCTTGCTCTTTTTGGCGCTTTTGAATAAGATTCAAGAATCTAGTGATATTTTATTTTTTCGTGGTCAAAACCCAAGAAAAATTTTTAAAGACCTGGGGTTAAGACTAAATAGTGTTGTGGATATTAAACAAATATTAAGGATTTTATCATTTGAGTTTAGGCGAATTTTGGCAGTAGATGATGTCAGTGTCGTGCTTATAGAAGAGAGAAAAAGCAATTATGCAAATAGTAAGGTGAGAATTAAGTGTACGCCGATTTTTGGTAAATTAATAAAATTAAAAAAGGAAAGATACGCTTGTGTTTTTAAAAATATTATTAAAATAAAATCAGTATTTTTAAAAGAAGAGTTGGTGGAAAGTCGTGAAAGTAAAGATTTGGTGATAGCAAAGGAACTTGAAAAATATAAGTTTGAGGTTGTTGCTCCTCTTGTTGTACAATCAAAAGTGATTGGTTTAATACTGCTTGGGAAAAAAATATCTGATCAAGCTTATACAAAGGATGATATAGAGTTTCTGGAAGTAATTAGTTCGCAGGTTGCTGCATCAATATCTAACGCAATGCTTTATGAGAAAATTGAGAAGTTTAACAAGGATTTGCAGAAAAAAATTGAGTCTCAAACTAGAGATATTAAGAATAAACAAGAAAGATTGCATACTTTATTAAATATGCGTTCTGAATTTTTAGATATTACTTCTCATCAATTGCGTACCCCTGTATCTGTTATTAAAGGAGTTTTAAGTATGCTTGAAGAAGGTTCTGTTCCAAAATCGAGGATTAAAGAGTTTATGAGTATGGCTTTTAATAAGTCCTTGAAGTTAGAACAAATTGTGGATGAGATATTGCGCGCCTCTGAAATGGATTCAGAGAGATTTGAGCTTAACTTATCTCCGGTTGATATTTTGCCACTAATTCAAGAAATTTATTCAGAAAAATTGTCTATTGCTAAAAGGAATGGTGTTGAGTTGATTCTTGAATTACCAAAAGTTGAATCATTAAAAGTTATGAGTGATTTGAAATATATAAAGCATGTGATTATTAATCTAGTTAATAATGCTCTTCAGTATACGCCAAAAGGTAGTATTAAAATTCGAGTTAAAAGTTTAGGTGGGCGTGCAATGGTTGAAATTGAAGATACTGGAATAGGAATTCCTAAAAAAGATATTAAAAAATTATACAAAAAATTTTCAAGAGTTAATAATGCTAAAGAAATATTTACAGATGGCTCAGGTCTTGGTCTCTATATTATTAAAAAAATTATTGACGCACACAAAGGAGCTAAGGTTAAAATTAAAAAAACAGAGGTTAATAATGGCACAACAATGGTAGTGAGCTTGCCTATAATTAAATAATTATATTAAAAAATAAAACTAACTTTAGAAAAGAAATTTTTAATAAAGTGAATTTTATTTATAGAATAATTGTTAAAAGAATAAAATAGCTAGAAAAAGACGAGAATGCATAATTTTTTTATTTATGTTAAATTATAATTAAGGAGGGTAAAAGTAATATGCCAAGAAAAAAAACACAAATATTAATAGTAGAGGATGATCCAATGCAGGTTTTGATGTATTCTATTGAGTTTGAGCAATTTAATTATGAGGTTAGTATTGCTAAAAGTGGAAAAGAAGGGTTGCTTGTTATTGAGTCATTAAAACCTAAATTGATATTATTAGACTTGCTTTTAAGTGATATGAAAGGAACAGATATTTTGCAGATTTTGCGAGATAATGGTAATATTAAAGATGTCAACATAGTAATAATGACAAATTTTACAAAAAAAGGTTTAGCTGAAGAATGTTTAGAGTTGGGGGCGCGAGATTTTTTATTAAAAAGTGAATATACTCCAAGAGAGCTTGTGAAAAAAGTTACTAAAGAGTATTTATAAGGTGTCAATGCTAGATCAAATACAGAAGAAAGATAAAAAAATATACTCAAAAGGTAGAAATAAAAAAGCTGTTTTAATATTAAATGGTTTTGTTTCACCTTTATACGAAACTAATTTTATTTTTAATTATTTTAAGAGAAAAGGATTTAGCGTAGCTAGACCAAAGTTTCATGTAGTATGCAAGAAAGGTGAGCATAAAAACAAATGTAATTCAGATGAATGGCTAGTTGAATCTAAGGCTTGGCTAAAGGAACTTCAACGAGAAGCTGATGATATTTATATAATCGGAACTTCTTTTGGATCTAATTTGGGAATTTCTTTGCTTGTTAGTAATAATAAAAAGGTTCGCGGGTTTGTAGGAATAGAAATTCCTGTTATGTTTAATTGTAAGTTTTGGGTTTTGTCTAGAGTTGTGCAGCCGATATTTAGATTATTTTGTGTAAATAAAGTAAAAAAAAGCAATATATATTGTAGAGGTAATAAAGTAGCACATGAATTAAAAAGAGGAGATTATTCGTTTGTTTCTGTGCGGTTGGCAGGAATGATAAGAGAATATGTGTCTAAAAGAACTAAGAGTGAATTATTTAAAGTTAAAACTCCTTTTTTAATAATTCAAGCCGTTAAGAGTGATATTTTAAGTAAGAATAACGCAAGATATATTTTTAATAATATAAAATCAAAACAAAAAGATGTGTATTATGCACCGGTTGAAAATTATGATTTTAATTTATTAGATGATGAAGGAAAGATAAAGATGCTTGAGAAGATTTTTAAATTTATTAAAAATATTAAGAAGTAATAACAGTTGATATATATAAAAAAATAGAGTATATTAAAAGATATTAATTATTTAACATCCTCGAATAAGAGGTTGATGTTTTTTTATGTCAGATCATGTAATAACAAAAGATGCTCTTTTGAAGTTAAAAGAAGAGCTTAAAGTTTTAACCACAATAAAAAGGCGAGAAATTGCAGATCGTATACAGCGTGCTAAAGATTTGGGTGATTTAAGTGAGAATGCTGAATATTCAGAAGCAAAGGAAGCTCATGCTTTTAATGAAGGTAGAATATCAGAAATTCAAGTGTTAATAAAAAATGCAACTGTTGTAGAAGGAGCAACTGGAAATAAGATCGGACTTGGATCTATTGTGCAAGTACAAGTAAAGAATAAAAAAAAGGAGTATGAAATAGTGAGTTTTAATGAAGCAGATCCAATTAATAATAAAATATCTAATGAATCACCAATTGGGCAAGCTTTAGTTGGTAAAAAAAGAGGTGACGTAGTAACAGTTAATACCCCAAAAGGAGATTTGGAGTATACAATACTTGAGGTTAAATAAAGTGTAATTATATTTTATGAGTGAAGTAAAAAGTGAGCGCGAAGATAGAATAAAAAAACTTGATGAGCTTAAAAAATTAAATATTAATCCATTTCCCGCTAAGGTAAATAGAACTCATACTATTAGAAATATTCTTAAGTCTTTTGTTGATTTTGAAAAAACTAAGGAAGATGTGACTATTGCCGGACGTTTAAGGAGTAATAGAGCTCATGGTAATTTAAGTTTTGCGCAAATTGATGATGGGTCTGGTAAAATTCAAATAGCTATTTCAAAAAAAGAAGTTGGCGTTGAACAATATAAGCAGTTTATTAAATTAATAGATACGGCTGATTTTATTGAAGTAAAAGGTGAGTGTTTTGTAACGCATAAAGGTGAAAATAGTATTTTAGTTAAAAAATTGCAAATATTAACAAAAGCAATTCGTCCATTGCCAGATAAATTTCATGGATTAGTGGATGAGGAAGAAAGGTATAGAAAAAGATATTTAGATATTTTAATTAACCCTGAGGTGCGTGAAATAATAGAAAAAAAAGCAAAGTTTTGGAATTCTGTTAGAAATTTTTTGACTAATAAAGGTTTTTTGGAAGTGGAAACGCCTGTTTTAGAAACTACAACAGGTGGTGCCGATGCTAGGCCATTTATTACTCATCATAATGCATTAGATATAGATGTGTATTTGCGTATTTCAGCTGGAGAACTATGGCAAAAAAAATTAATGGTGGCTGGATTTGAAAAAACTTTTGAAATAGCTAGAATTTTTAGAAATGAAGGCATGAGTGCTGAACATTTGCAAGATTATACTCAGATGGAGTTTTCTTGGGCGTATGCTGATTATAAGATGGGCATGGAATTAACCGAGGAACTTTATAAATATATTGCTAAAGAGACTTTTGGCACGCTTAAATTTAAAATAGGTAAACATAATGTTGATTTAAGTAAGAAGTGGGAGACTTATGATTACATAAGCACTATTAAAAAATTTACTAAAGTAGATGTATCTACCGCTAGTTTGGTGGATATTGAAAGCAAATTAAAGGAGTTAAGAGTTGGTTATGATAAAAAAGGCTTTAATATAACACGCGCTATTGATAATTTATGGAAGTATTGTCGAAAACAAATAAGTGGACCTGGTTTTTTAGTAGGTGTGCCGGTTGAAATTTCACCGCTTGCTAAATTAGATGAAAATAATCCTCGAATTACTCAAAGATTTCAGCCTATAATAGCTGGGTCAGAATTAGGAAATGGCTATTCAGAGCTTAATGATCCAATTGATCAAGAAAAGAGATTTTGCGAACAAGATAAATTACGTAAAGAAGGTGATGATGAGGCTCAAATGCATGCTTATGATTTTGTAGAAGCTTTGGAATATGGGATGCCTCCAACATGTGGCTTTGGCATGAGTGAACGCGTATTTGCGTTTTTAGCAAACAAAACAGTTCGTGAATGCCAAATTTTTCCATTGATGCGACCAAGGCGATATGATGATTAAGAAAATTGATAAATAAAATGAAATAAGATTATATGTTGGATATAAAGTTTATCCGCGAAAATGCGGAACTAGTTAAAAAGTCAATAAACGATAAAAATATTAAACTAAATCTTGATGATTTATTATTACTTGATAACAAAAGGCGAGGAATATTAGGAGAATTAGATAAGTTAAATTCTCAGAAAAATGAAATAGCAAATAAATCTAAAGGTGGGATACCAACTCAAGAAGATATTGAAAATGGTAAGAAAATAAAAAATGAGATTAGTGCTTTGAATGAAGAATTAAAAAAAATAGATAATAATTATGTTGAGTTATTATTTCAAGTTCCGAATATAACATCAAATGATACACCGGTTGGTAAAGATGAGTCTGAAAATAAAATATTGCGAATATGTGGAGATATTCCTAAATTTGATTTTAAGGCACTTGACCATATGGATCTCGGAGAATTACATGGAATTATCGACACTGAAAAGTCTGCAAAAATATCAGGCTCTCGCTTTAATTATCTCTTTAAAGAAGCTGTTTTAATACAATTTGCGCTATTGCAATTTTGTTTTGATGTTCTTACAAATAAAAATATAATTAGCAATATTGCAAAAAAAACTAATAATCCTTTTGATAAGCCGTTTATTCCTGTTATTACTCCGGTTATTGCAAAAACAGAGATAATGAAAAAAATGGATCGATTTGATCCAATAGAAGATAGATATTATTTGGAAAAGGATGATTCTTTGCTTATAGGTTCTACTGAGCACACATTAGGTCCTTTGCATATGAATGAAATAATTTCTGAAAAAGATTTACCAATTAGATATGTTGGTTATTCTTCTGCTTTTAGACGAGAGGCTGGTTCATATGGGAAGGATGTGTCAGGGATATTAAGACGTCATCAATTTGAACAATCAGAGATTGAAACATTTGTGCAGCCTGAATATGGATTAGTGGAGCAGGAATTTATAGTAGCTGTACAAGAATATCTTATGAGTCAATTAAAATTACCTTATCAATTAGTTTTAAAATGCACGGGAGATATGGGTGGTAAAGCAGATTTTAGAGCTATGGATATAGAGTGCTGGATGCCCGGTCAAAATAAGTACCGTGAAACTCATACATCTGATTACATGACAGATTTTCAAGCTAGGCGTTTAAATACTCGTTATAGAAAAAGTGACGGCAGTATTGAATTTGTTCATATGAATGATGCAACAGGTTTTGCAATGGGGCGTATTTTAATAGCAATTATTGAAAATTATCAACAAGCTGATGGTTCTATTCTGATTCCGGAAGTGCTACATAAATACATGTCTGAAGCTAAAATTGAAGTTAAGAAATAATTATGGAGCAAATAACATTAAATTCAACATTAATAACTGTAATTATTGCTATTTCTGTTTGGAGTATCCCGTGGAAAGGTTTGGCTTTATGGAGAGCTGCTAGACTAGAGAGAAAATGGTGGTTTATAACGCTTTTAATAATAAATACTGCAGGAATTTTAGATATAATATATTATTTTGTAATTAGTAAAAAATGTAAAAACAAGGATGGTGAAAATAAAAATGTGCAAGAATGATAATAGACAGGGTGTTTATTTAATAACTCGTGAATTTTTTTATACATTAACAATGGCGTTAGTGTGTTTTTTTATAATGGAGTTAATTTGGCCTAGAATTGTTTTATCATATATTAATATTAATATAGTATTGATTTTTTGGGTTATTAATGCTAGTGTTATGTTTATTGTAAATGATAAATTTTGATTTATGAATAATTTACCAAAAAATATAAATTGGCCTTTGGTGGTGTTTGCGGTATTTTTTTTAGGACCGCTTTTTGGAAAGTTGCTTATACCTTTATTGATTGCGGGAGGAGTAGTGTGGGGTTTTAAAAGATTTTCACAGACTAATTGGAAAGCAAAAATGCCTGACAATATAATAAATATCGAAAATATAAATAATTCAACTAATAACAAAAAAGATAATATGAATACACAAAACATGAGCGGAGGAAATCCAATTGATCCAATGCTTGAAAATATAAAAAAGAAGTTTAGTTTTTTTGTAATTTTTGTAATAATTTTACTGGTATTAATTTCATCAATTAGAGTGGTTGATGCCGGTGTTACAGGGGTATATTCACTTTTTGGAAAAGTGAGCGAAAAAGAGTTAGCAAGTGGCTTTCATTTAGTTAACCCGCTTGGACGCGTTACCCCTATGTCTGTTCGAACAGAAGAATACACAATGAGTATTTTGCAAGGTGAAGGTAAGAAAGCAGGAGCAGACGCAATTTCAGCATTAACTAAAGAAGGTTTGAATGTTGATTTGGATATTACGGTGTTGTACCATTTAAGTGAGGTTGATGCGGCGCAAGTATATAAGACAATTGGCTTGAATTACGAAGAAAAGTTAATTAGACCAGAAATACGTTCTGCAATAAGAGAAGTTATAGCTCGCTATGAAGCAAAAGATATTTACTCTGAAAAACGCGAGGAAGCAGCTAGTAATATTTTAGAGAATTTAGCAGCAAAATTAGTTAAACGTGGTATAATTATTGAAGATGTATTGCTTAGAAATGTTCAGCTTCCGTCTGGTTTGGCAGAATCCATTCAGCAAAAGCTTCAAGCTGAGCAAGAAGCTCAAAGATATGACTTTTTGTTAGCAAAAGAAGAAAAAGAAAAAGAGCGTAAAATAATAGAAGCCGAAGGTCAGAAAGAATCTCAGAATATTATTAATAAAAGTTTAACAACTAATTATCTTTATTACTTGTATATTAATCAGTTAAAAGATCGTGAAGGAACAATTTATGTACCAACTAGTGCTGAAACCGGCATGCCGTTATTTAAGGATGTTAGTAGGTAGTGGAGATAAATATTTTTTTGTAGAATAAGATGCGAAATATTATTTTTGTAACAACAAATCTTAAAAAAGTAGAAGAAGTAAATGCGCTTTTAAGTCAATATGAGGTAAAAGTAGAGCAACTTGCAATTGATTATCCGGAGGGTAAAGAAGACTCTATTGAAGAGGTGTGTTATAAAGCTGCTTTTGAGCTTTCGCATAAGTATAACAGAGAATTAATTGTGGAAGATACCGGATTATTTTTTAAAGCTTATAATAATTTTCCAGGAGCAATGCCTAAGTTTGTGTATAATTCTATTGGTTTTGAAGGTATATTTAGATTACTTAAAGGTAAAGATAGAGGTGCTTATTTTAAATCGGTTTTTGGGTACTGTAAGCCGGGTTTTGAGCCAAGATTGTTTAGTGCTGTGGTAGATGGTAGAATTACAGGAATGGTTGAGGATAGTGAATTATATGGTGAATTTATGCCATATGATAAGATATTTATTCCAGATGGAATGGATAGAGTTGTTGCTAAGATGTCACTAGATGAGAAGAATAGTGTTTCTCAGCGTGGGAAATTGTCTCATGAATTAGGTAAGTTTTTAATTAATAATTAAATGAGGACTAGCTAATTAATATTGTATTGTTAGTGAATGGTACGTTTTATATGATTGAGTGTATTTTTTGTAAAATAATAAAAGGTGAGATACCTTGTGATAAAATTTATGAGGATAGTAAATTTTTAGCTTTTTTAGATATTAGACCATTAGCAGTTGGGCATACTTTAGTAATACCAAAAAGTCATGAAAGATGGGTATGGGATATTTCTGATATTGGTGGGTATTTTGAGGTGGTTGCTCAAATGGCAAATGCTCAAAAAAAAGTTTTGAAGCTAGACATGATTAAATCAATAATTGTTGGGGATGAAGTGCCTCATGCGCATGTGCATTTAGTACCTTATAAGCCTAATGGTGAAGTTAGAAGTGTTAATTTTAGCAAGTTTATTAATGTTAGTAAAGAAATTAATCTAGAGTTTATTAAAAAAATTATAAGTGAATTAAATAGATTGGATTAAATTTGTTTTAGTGAAAAATATTTTATAATGACTTGGAAAACATTAAATTCAAAAATAGTTCATAAAAATCCTTGGTGGCAAGTTAAGCATAATAAAGTTATAAATCTAAGTGGTAAGCCGGATGACTATTTTATTGTAGATAAAGGAATAGGAGTATTAGTTGTGGCTGAATATAGTGATAAGGAAATTGTTTTAGTTGGTCAAACACGCTATCCAATTGGGAATATTTATTCTTGGGAAGTAATTGGTGGCGGAGCAAAGAGTGATCAAACTCCGTTAGCGGCTGCCAAAGCAGAGCTTACTGAAGAAGCTGGATTTAAAGCAAAGAAATGGATTAAAATTGGATATTCTTATTCAAATAATAGCATTAGTTCTGAAAAAATTTATATGTTTTTAGCTAGAGATTTAAAAAAAGTACAAGTTGATCCAGAGGACTCTGAAGATATAACGGTTAGAATAGAAAGTGTGGAAAATGTTAAAGAAATGATAAAAAAAAATGTGATAACGGATGGTAGAACAATAACAGTGATGTATAAATATCTAGAATATATTAATAGGTAAAAGATAATTAAAATGTAATTCCCCACTAACTTTTTATGCATTTTCACTGAGTGCAATTTTTGAACAATTTTACACTCAAAAATTGCTACAAAGTTACATATTCGTTCAAAAAATATAAAGGGTTAGTAGGGGGGGGCGCATTAAAATTTTGTGCACGCTTTTAGAGGATTGTCAATATTGACGATCTTTTTTTGTTTGATAAGATAAATTATTAAATATTTTGAAAAATTTAATATAGTGTATTTTTGTAAGAAACAAAACGTTTTTGTATAAAATCTTTAAAGTGAATATGAAAGTAATTAAAACAAAATTAGAAGGTTTGCTTATTTTGGAGCCACAAGTATTTGGTGATGAACGTGGATTTTTTTTAGAATCTCATAATGAGATTAAATATTTAGATATTGGGATAAAGGATAAATTTGTTCAAGATAATCTTTCAAAGTCTACAAAAGGAGTTTTAAGAGGATTGCATTTTCAAGAACCTCCATACGCCCAAGGTAAACTTGTTCAAGTAATAAGTGGTAGTGTGTTAGATGTTGCTGTTGATATTCGCTATAATTCTCCAACTTATGGTGAGTATCTATTAGTTGAATTAAACGAAGGAAATAAAAAACAACTTTGGATTCCTCCTGGATTTGCGCATGGTTTTTTAACACTTAGTGAAGAGGCTATTTTTCATTATAAATGTACGGCGCCGTACAATAAAGAGTCAGAAGGTGGAATAATGTGGAATGATCCGGATTTAGGGATTAAATGGGGAATTAGTGACCCTAGTTTATCAGATAAAGATAAGCTTTACCCTGAATTTAAGAAAGTAAAAAAAGTATTTACTTACAATAGTGATAAAAAGTTTACGCGACCTTTGAAAAAAGTTTTAGTAACCGGAGGAGCAGGGTTTATTGGCTCAAATTTTATTAAATATTGGTTAAATAAATATAGTGATGATAAAATTGTTAATTTAGATGATTTAACTTATGCGGGGAATTTAGAGAATTTGCGTGATGTTGAAAATAATCCTAATTATAGATTTGTGAAGGGGAGTATAGTTGATGAAAAGTTAGTGAATACTATAGTATCGCAAGTTGATCTTGTGGTACATTTTGCTGCTGAATCTCATGTTGATAGATCAATATATAGTAGCTCTGAATTTATTAAAACAAATATTGGTGGAACAAGGGTGATTCTTGATGCTGTAAAGAAAAATAAAGGAGTGCATTTTCATCATGTTTCAACAGATGAGGTTTTTGGACATTTAGGACCTTATGATGAGGCTTTTAATGAAAATACTAATTATAGCCCTCGTTCACCATATAGCGCTTCTAAAGCAGCAGCAGATCATCTTGTTAGATCATATTTTAATACTTTTAATCTTCCAATTACTATTTCTAATTGTTCGAATAATTATGGTCCTTATCAATTTCCTGAAAAATTACATTCATTGTTTATTACTAATTTAATAGAAGGGAAAAAAGTGCCGCTTTATGGTGATGGTAAACAAACTAGAGATTGGCTTTATGTTGAAGATCATTGTAATGCGATTGATGTAATAATTCATAAAGGAAAATTAGGTGAGACGTATTTAATTGGTGGTGAGTGTGAAAAAACAAATATTGAAATTGCTCAATCTATTATTTTATTAATATTTAATGAGTATTTAGTGATGTTTGATGAATTATTGTTAAGGAATGAGATTACTGGCGGTAATGCGGGGAAAAATTTGCATGATCTTAAAAATATTGTAAAATTAATTAGTAAAAGTAATGCTATGATTAGCTATGTTCCAGATAGATTGGGGCATGATCGACGATATGCTGTAAATATTGAAAAAATAAAGAATGAGTTAGGGTGGGTACCAAAGGTTAATTTTGAGCAAGGAATGAAAAAAACAGTTAAATGGTATCAAGAAAACCAGGATTGGTGGAGAAGAGTAAAAAGTGGAGAGTATAGTGATTATTATAAAAAGCAATATAAAGAAAAATAAAAAATGTTTAATAAAAGATCTAAAGTATTAATTCTAGGGGCAAAGGGAAATTTAGGACAGCAATTAATAAATGTTTTTAATAATGAAGTTAATGTAATCGGTTTAGATAAAGAGCAAATTGATATTACAAATGAAGAGCTAATAAAAAATAAAATTATTAATATAAGGCCTGATTTGATTGTGAATGCAGCTGCGTATAATGCAGTTGATAAATGTGAAGAAAATCCAGAAGAATATCAATTAGCTAAAAATATTAATGGTTTAGCTCCCGGGTATATAACAAAAGCAGCACTGGACGTTGGTGCTGCTTTAGTGCACTATTCAAGCGATTATGTTTTTGATGGCTTGAATAGTAAGGGTTATTTAGAAAAGGATGTTCCAAAACCGATTAATAAATATGGTGAATCTAAATTATTAGGAGAGAAAGAGATTTTAAAACAAGTTAATAGTGGTTTAAAGTGGTATATTATAAGGACATCAAAACTGTTTGGACCAAAAGGTGAGTCAGATCAAGCTAAAGATAGTTTTTTTGATATTATGTTAAAATTAGGTAAAGAGAAAGACGAATTAAGATTGGTTGATGAAGAAATGAGTTGTTTTACGTATACTCCGGATTTAGCTAAAGCAACCAAGGAGTTGGTGAATGGAAAATTAGGTTGTGGAATATATCATTTGTCAAATTTAATTCCTTGTACCTGGTATGAGGCAACTGTGGAGCTATTTAAGCAGTCTAAGATTGATATAAAATTAGTCCCAATATTAAGTGAGCAATACCCCAGACCGGCAAAAAGACCAAATTCTTCTATTCTTTTGAATAATAAATTTCCTCAATTAAGGAGTTATAAAGAGGCTTTAAAAGATTATTTAAGAGAAATATAAATTTTTATTATATGTTTCGCCACAAGATAGTCTTCGGTAGCTTTAATTAGCTTAGGGGGTTTTTTTGTTATTTTTTTTGTGTTACTCTTTACATGAAAAATTAAATATATTAAACTAGTATTTTATATTGATCATTTTAAAAAGTGGAGGAAGTCATGAAAAAACGTATACTAGTGACAGACGTTGATGGGACTTTGTTTGATTCTATGTCTCTTTACTTAGAGGCATTTAAATATACTCTAAGGCATATGGGTTTTAATATGGAGTATGTAAAGAGATTTTATTATGGTTCAGCAGGTACAACATTGATTAATCAGTATAGTATTTTGCTTAAAGAGTGTGATATGCAATATTCGGATATTATGGTACGTTGTTTGGTAAATGATTTTTATGAATTTTTGAGTGAGCATAAATCAGAGGTGAATATTTTTTTTGGTGTACAGGAAATTATAATGACTCTAGGTGAGCAAAATTTACCTATTTTTGTGACTAGTGGTGCGACTACCGCAAAGATTGAGAAGTGGTTTAAGAAGTATGGTTTACCATATACAATGTTGCTCGGGTCAGATGATATTGTGAAAAGTAAAGTTCATATTAAAATGTTTGCTGATTGTTTAGAGATGCCATTTGATGATTTTTGCCAACAAGCTATTTTTGTTGGAGATGGACCAAATGATATGAGAATTGCAAAAGAATGTGGAATTTTAGCAGTTGGGATTCCAAATACTGTGTCAGCTGATGATTTGCTAATAGCCGGGGCAAACAAAATAATTCAAAATTTTAATGAAGTGCAAAATTTTTTTTAGTATATAATATTATCTCTTGTCTATGGCAAGAGTTTTTTCTTTACAAAATGACCTTTATTGGCTAAATTTATTACACAATTATTTTTATAAAAAATATGGAAAAAAAAATGAAAGGAGTGATTTTGGCGGGGGGGGTGGAACAAGGCTTTATCCTAATACTAAAGTAACTAATAAGCATCTTTTACCGGTTTATAATCAGCCAATGATTTATTACCCAATTAATACTTTAATGCGAGCCGGTATTGAAGATATTTTAATATTACCAGGCAAAGATCATGCTGGTGATTTTGCAAAATTGTTAGGGTCTGGTATAGATTTTAATGTAAATTTTAGTTTTAAAGTTCAGGATCATGCCGGAGGTTTAGCTTATGCAGTGGGATTAGCTAAGGAGTTTGTTGGAAATGATAATTTTGTAGTAATTTTAGGGGATAATATTTTAGGGGATAATATTTTAGGGGATGTGCAGGATTTTGCGGGTGGAGCTAAGATTTTTTTAAAAAAAGTGTCTGACCCTGAACGTTTTGGTGTGGCAGAGCTTGATGGTAATAAAGTACTCTCTATAGAGGAAAAGCCAATTAAGCCAAAAAGTTCTTGGGCGGCAATAGGGGTTTATATATATGATTCAAAAGCTTTTAGTTATATTAAAGATTTAAAGCCATCTGATAGAGGTGAACTAGAAATAACTGATTTAAATAATGTTTATATGAAAAATGGTAAGTTAGAGGCTGGATTTATTAAAGGTTATTGGTTTGATACAGGGACTCATGAGAGCTTAGTTGAGGCAGCTCATTCTTTAAAGATTGTTGAGCGTCCAATTGAGCAATTGCGACTTGAACAAAAAAATGCACCAAAAGTAATTATTGGAAGTATACTTTATAATGATAAAGATAATTTTTATAGAACTGATCATTATTTGCCTTATTATGTAAAAAGTATAAAATCTCAGAATTATAATAATGTTGAGCTTATTTTTATTGATAATTCAGGCTTGGAAGATAATCCTAATACAGTTTATTTGAAAAATAATTATCCGAAAATAAAAGTAATATATAATAAAGAAAACTCTGGTTTTGCTAAGGCGAATAATAAGATGATAGATGAGGCGCGAAAAATGGGTGCGGATTATTTTATAGCTAGTAACGTTGATATGGTGTATGAAGTTAATGTAGTTTCTGAGTTAGTAAGTACTGCAATGAAAACTCCGCAAATAGCAAGTGCAACTTGTAAGATAAAGCGTTGGGATTATAATAAAGTTAAAGAAGGTGGAGATGGTAAGACAAATTATATTGATACTGCAGGATTAGCTATTACTCGTGAACATAGGTTTATCAATAGGGGTGAAGCAGAAGTAGACTATGGTCAATTTGATCAAGAGGAGGAAGTATTTGGAGCCTCAGGAGCTGCTGTTATTTATAGAATCTCAGCGCTTGAAGATGTTGCTTTTAAAAATGAGGATGGTCACAAGGAATATTATGATGAATTAATGTTTATGTACAAGGAAGATGTTGATTTATCTTATAGGCTTCAGTTGGCTGGTTATAAATGTAATTATACTCCAAATGCTACTATATATCACGATAGAACAGTGCATATTAAGCCAAGGGGTATTATTAATATTATTAGGTCGCGTATTGGTCGAAATAAAAAGTATAAAGAATGGTCTTGGCTTAATCATCATATAATTTTACAAAAAATGCTTAGAGGTAATTCTCTGGATGTAAAATTGTCAACATTTTGGTATGAAATTAAAACTTTAATTTATATTTTAATTTTTGAACCTTATTTGTTAAAACAAATTTGGGAATTATATAGGTTGCGTGATAAAATAAATAAGCGTAGAGAGCAAATTAAAAAAAGAGTAAAAATTAAAACACATATTGAGAGGATAATGATTGAGTGAATGTAATTTTAAGTAAAAAAATAACCTCTATATTTTATATTTGAGGTTTATGTTTTTGTGTTATTTTGATTTTTTATGTATTTGTAGTGTTACTCCAATTTCTTTATTATATCCTATTAGGATAGCGTGGTTAGTTGAAATATTGACATAATTCATGTGTCTATCAATAATTCCTTCTACGTTTGGAATGCATCTGTCAATATTTGTATGAAGCATTTTTTCTTTCCCTTTTGCTATTATTAGCACAACTGCGTATGTGCTATTGATTTCTGGAGAGCTTTTCTTTATATTTTTAATATCAGAAAAAAGTATTAGAATTTGTGTATCATCTATGATGATTGTGTATACTGTTCCTTTTTCTAATATTGTTGCCTTTGAGATTTCATTTGAGTTAAGTATAAGCACTGGTCCCAATCCAATAGTTTTGCTTGCCATGTTTTTTCCCTTTTGAAAGGTTCGAATTGATAAATTTTACGTTAGCATTATTAAAAAAATATGTCAATAGATTTAAGTATAGTAATAGTATCTTGGAATGTGAAAGATAAATTGCGTGAAAATTTAAATGCAATTTATGAGCATACTCAAAATATAAATTTTGAGGTTTTTGTTGTTGATAATAATTCGGCTGATGAGTCAGGTGATATGGTAAAAAAGGAATTTACGCAAGTGAAACTAATTGCAAATGTAGAAAATTTAGGTTTTGCTAAAGCTAATAATCAAGCTATTAAAAAAAGTGTTGGTAAATACGTATTACTTTTGAATCCAGATATGCGTGCTCAGAAAGACACATTTAAAAAAATGGTTAATTGGATGGATGAGCGCAAAGAGGCCGGAGTAGCGGGGTGCCACCTTATAAGTCAAGATGGGAAAACCGTACCGCATGTTAGGAGATTTCCATCTTTATTTGATCAGCTTATGGTTGTATTAAAAGTGCCTCATGTGTTTCCTGGAGTAGTGAATAAATATTTGATGCGAGATTTTGATTATGAGAAAGAGGCGAGCGTAGATTCAATAAGAGGTAGTTTTTTTATGATTAGACGTGAGGTTATTGATAAAATCGGAATGCTTGATGAGCGTTATTTTATTTGGTTTGAAGAAGTGGATTATTGCCAACAAGTAATCAATGCTGGTTATAAAGTAAAATACACTCCGGTTGCTAAATGTGTTGATTATATTGGGCAAAGTTTTTCTTTAGTTGGTAGAGGCAAAAAACAAAGAATGTTTCGTGATAGTATGTTAAAATATTTTAAGAAGTGGCATAGTAGACTAGAGTATTTTGTATTAAAAATCGCTTGGATTTTTAGTTTTTTTTATAACATATTTATTTCAAGAAAATGATTAAAAAAATAGTATCCATTTAACACCTTAGTACGAAATAATTAGTGGATACAATTTAAAGTAAAAAACAATGGATAATAAAAAAATAGCCGTTATTTTGGTTAATTATAAAGATTACGCTAAAAAGTTTTTAAGTGAGTGTCGTGATAGTTTGCGTAATCAAAATTATCCCAAAGAATTATTCCAAGTTTATATTATAGATAATGCAACTAGTAGTGAAACAAGAAAATATTTAAAAAAGATGTATCCAGAAGTCAAAGTTGTGCCTCGTGATGATGGGAATTATGCTGCTGCCAATAATGCCGGCATTAAAGCGGGTCTAGATGATGGTTGTGCGTACTTTGTAATAGCTAATATGGATACAAGATTTGATGTGAATTGGCTTTCTGAATTAATTATAGCATTGGAAAAGTATGATAATAATGGAATAGTGCAATCAAAATTATTGCTATATCCAAAAGCTGGTTTTTCTAAAAAGGAGTTAGTGGATGTTAAAGCTAGAAGTTTTGGATTTGGATATAAGAGTGAAGAGCCTAAAGATTTAAAAATTAATTCAGTTGGAAATATTTTGCATTTTTTAGGTTTTGGGTTTACAGATGGCTATGGAGAGAATGATCGAAAAATTGAAGGGACTCCAGAAATTAAGGGTTATGCCAGTGGGTGTTCATTTATTATTAAGAAAGAAGTATTGGATGTTATTGGTGGTTATAATGAAGAGTATTATATGTATCATGATGACATTGAAATGAGTTTAAAGACTCGGTTAGCTGGATACAGAATAGTTTTAGCACCTAGATCTGTAATGTATCATAAATACGAGTTTTCAAGATCAGTTAGAATGATATATCAAATGGAGCGAAATAGGTATTTGTTAATGTTTCATTTTTATAAAATACCTACTATTTTAGTTTTATTGCCAGCAATATTAATAATGGATGTAGGTATGTTGTTTTACTCATTGATTAATGGATGGATTGGGGTAAAGTTAAATGTTTATAAATATTTTTTAAAGGTAGATTCTTGGAAGAAAATAATAAAAACAAGAAAAGAAATAAAAAAGTTACGTAAAATTAATGATTCTCAAATTGTTAAAAATGTTGTTGGTAAGGTTGAGTTTCAAGAAATAAATAATCCAGTTTTAAAATATATTGCTAACCCTATTTTGAATGCTTATTGGGTGTTAGTAAGAAAATTAATAAAATGGTAGATGTAAGTGTAGTTATAGTAAATTACAAACTTAAGGAAAAAGCTATAAATTGTTTGAAATCAATTTATGAAGCTGATTATGGTAATTATCAATTTGAAGTTATTTTAGTTGATAATGATTCTAATGATGGAATTAAAAAAGAAGTAAAAGATAGGTTTCCTCAAGTTAATTTTATTCAAACCGGTGCTAATTTAGGGATGGGAAAAGGTAATAATATTGGTTTAAAAAAAGCAAGTGGTGAATATTTACTTATTTTAAACCCAGATATAATAGTGCAAAAAGATTCAATAAAAAAAATGTGTGATAGGTTTAAGCGAGATAAGAATGTTGGCATGCTTGGCCCTAAATTATTATATCCTGATGGTGATCACCAGGATTCGTGTTTTAGATTTCCAGAGATATTAACCCCGGTTTATAGAAGAACGCCTTTGGGAAAATTTTTTTTAAATAATATTGACAAATTTTTAATGAGAGAGTATAATATGAACACTGAGGTTGAAGCTGATTGGTTAATGGGATCTTGTTTGTTGACCAGTAGAAGTGTGTTAGATGAAGTGGGGATGTTTGATGATAGATTTTTTATGTATTTTGAGGATACGGATTTGTGTAGAAGAATTAAGGAGGTTGGTTTAAAAGTTTTGTATTATCCGGATGTTTCAATATATCATTATCATGGAAGAGGGAGCGCTGAGAATTCTTGGTATTTAGCTCCATTTAATAATAAATTAGCTAGAATTCATATTGAAAGTTGGGCAAAATATTTTTGGAAATGGAAATTTAAATAATTTAAAAAAAATGTATAATACTAAAATTAAAAAAGCAATATTGCCAGTAGCTGGATTTGGCACTAGACTTTTACCTGCTACAAAAGCACAACCAAAGGAGATGCTCCCAGTTGTTGATAAGCCAGCTATTCAATATTTGGTTGAAGAAGCAGTAGAGGCTGGCGTGGAGGAGATTATTTTTGTAACCGGGAGAGGTAAAAGATCAATTGAAGATCATTTTGATCATTCTTTTGAGCTTGAGCATAATTTAGTGGAAAAAGAAAAGCATGATTTTTTGCGAGAGGTACAGAAGATTTCATCTTTGGCTAAGTTTTCTTATGTTAGGCAGAAAGAGCCATTAGGTGATGGGCATGCAATAAGCTGTGCTAGCCATATAGTGGGTGATGAACCGGTATTAGTTATGTTTGGAGATTGTTTGTATGATGCAAAAGTGCCTCCTGCTAAGCAGTTGATGGATATTTATAGTAAATATAATAGACCTGTAATTGGTTTATCAAGAATTGATAAGAAAAGGGTAAATAAATTTGGGGTTATTGATGGTAGGGAAATAGAAAATGGAAATTATGAAATTAAAAATATAATTGAAAAGCCAAAACCAGAAGACGCTCCAAGTGATTTAGTTGCAGTTGGAAAGTATATTATTACAGCTGATGTTTTGGATACATTGAATGGTATGTATAATGGATTGTCTGGCGAAATTAGATTAGCTGACGCTTTTGATGTTATGCTTAAGAATGGAAGTGTTATGTATGGAAAAGAATTGGAAGGGGAGTGGCTTGATACGGGAGATAAGTTGAGTTTCATTAAGGCTACTATTAAATTGGGTTTAAAAAATAAAGAAATTGGTGAAGATTTAAGAAATTTTATGAAATCACTTTAGAATTTATATTTTTAATTTATAATATCCTGTTTTGCTTCCCAAGGTTCCTGAAAAATATAATGTTTTTTTAGGATAATTAAAATAAATATTGCTAATATTTTTTAAATTTGCTAATAAGTAGCCATTCATATCTCTTGGATTGTAAGCGTTAATATAATTTTTTGTGGCATATATTATATAATGTTCTTTTGGCATTATTTCAGTGAATAGTATTTGATCTCTTGAATTTGTTAGTAGTTTTATTGAATTGTTTTTTTGGCTAAATTCCCATAATTTTTGATTATTATCCACTATAGATGTATTGTTGTTTAATTTTTTATTAAATGTTATATTGTTCTTTTTAATAAAATCGTTTAAATATGTGTTTTTAATCGAATTTGCTTTGTTTTTTGATTTTGGATGATTATTTTCTTTTTCTAGCCAGTTTTTATCAGTGATAAAGTTAATAGTTTTGTTTGCTACGTTTGTTAGTTTATATGTTGTTACTTCTTCTATGATTTCGTTTTTTATGTTTAGTGTATAAAAGCCTTCTTTCGCTTGAATTAAAATATGATTAAAATTTGAAGTTATGTTAGTGTGAGTAATATTTAAATTTGCTAATAATTCTGGTAGATTTTTTTCAAGAAGATATATATTTTTTAAATTTATTGCATTATTTGGTTTAAGTGTTACATTTTTTTGCCAGCTCCAAAAGCCTTCTTTTTTTAGTGTTATTGAGTAATTGTTCGGCAATAAATTTATTATATTAGCCGGTGTTTTTATTGGATCTTCTTTTTTAAATAGTAGTTTTTTTAAAAGATGGTATTGTTCTTGGTTGTTGAGTAATACTGTGGCTTTATTTGGTGTACTTTTGATATTTATTAATCCTGTTTTTTGAATTATACCTTCTTCGAAATTGTATTTATATCCAGATGCAAAAAATACAATAGTGGGTGATATTGTGAAAAATAAGAATGAAAAAAAAATGAATAAAATTTTTCTGGTTTTGTGAGTCATTGATTTTTTATTTTGATGTTGATTTAAGGTATTCTCAAAATTTGAGCTCCTATTGCTTTCAATCTTTGGTCAATATTTTCATAGCCTCTGTCT
The DNA here is from genome assembly GCA_964569045.1 of uncultured Gammaproteobacteria bacterium. GTDB lineage: Bacteria > Patescibacteriota > Patescibacteriia > Patescibacteriales > BS150m-G62 > BS150m-G62. Next base: position 67,008 of record CAZMSR010000003.1, read on the forward strand.
ACTTGATAAATATTATCGATCTCTGTTGTTCCTTTTGCTATGAGTCCTGCTAAAATTAAAGTTATTCCAGCTCTTAAATCCGGGCTTATTAGTTTGTGACCATATAGCTTTGTTGGGCCTGCTACTTGTACTCTGTGAGGGTCAAATGTAATGATGTTTGCGCCCATGTGTTTTAGCATGTCGGTAAATAATAGTCGTTGGTCATATATTGTTTCGTGAATTAATGTAGTGCCTTGTGCTTGAGTTGCCAGTAAGGTATAAGGTGGTTGTAAGTCAGTTGGGAATCCTGGGTATTCATGAGTTTTAATGCTGTAAGGTGTTATTTTTTTGGTTGGGAATATTTCTAATGTTGAAGCGTCTTTTTTGAAATTTATGCCTTGTTTTTTAAATATATTTAGCAATATTTCTATATGGTTAGGATCGCAGTTTAGTATTTTAATATTGGATTTTGTAAGAGCAGCCATGATAGCAAAAGTGCCAGTTTCTATTCTGTCAGGAATAACCTTGAAAGTGTCTGCATTTATACTTTCTTTGCCTATTATGGTCATGGTGGGAGAGCCAATACCGATAATATTTGCACCAACTTTATTCAGGTAGTTAGCCAACGCTATTATCTCTGGTTCCATGGCACAGTTTTTTAAGGTGGTTTTACCTTTTGCAAGAATAGCGCACATTAACATGCTTTCTGTTGCTGTAACGCTTATTTTATTAAAAAAATATTCGCAACCTGTAAGTTTTTTTGTTTTTATAATGTAACTTCTTTCATTTTCTTTTACCTCAGCGCCAAAGGCTTTAAAACCATCTAAAAATAAATCTATAGGTCTTCCGGCAGCACCTAAAACGCAGCCACCTGGATGAGGGAATTCAATCTCGCCAAAACGTGCTAGAAGGGGGGCTGCGAACATTATTGAAGCTCTAAATTGACTTGCTAATTTTTTATGTAATTTAGCACTGTTTATGTTTGCGGTATTGATAGTGCATTTATTTTTACTTTTTTTTACTTCTCCTCCAAGTGATTCAATTAGTTTGAGGGATTTTTTTACATCTTCGATATTTGGTAAGTTTGTTATGGTGATGGGTTCTTTAGAAAGTATTGACGCAGGAATAATTTTAATTGCTAAATTTTTAGCACCTTTAACTTCTATTGCTCCACTTAGCTCTGCTTTACCGTTTATGATAAATTTTGCCATATAATTTATTATAAATTTAAAAATTCCACTAAATATTATCATTTTTATGTAAATTTAGCAATAATTGATTTAGTGAATGCTATTTAAAATTAAGTAATTCATCTATTAATATTGTGTGTAATTTTGTGTAAGCTTATAAATTAAATTAGTGTATAAACTCCAATAAGAGCAAAGAATGAAACGATATTTTCTACAACAATAATATTATTAACTACAAGCTAATTGGTAGTTTTTTATTTTTTTTTAGTTTGTGGTATGAATGTAAAATTATTGAAAAAAAGTTGTTTATATTAATGGAATGAATAAAATAAGTTTGTTTATTTTGAGAATTTAAAGGAAGTGAAGTTATTTTATATTTATTTTAAGATTAGTGGATTTTCCAGGTTGTTGTTTCTTTTTTATCTTCTATGTTTATTCCTAGTTTATTTAATTTATTTCTTATATTATCAGCTTCTTTCCAGTCTTTTTCTTTTCTAGCTTTGTTTCTTTTATTTATTAGTTCTTGAATTTTTTTTTGAAGATTTTTATCTATGTTTGCTTGATTGCAATATTTTAGATTTAAACCAAGGATTTTGTCAAAATCAATAATTGTTGCGTGTTTAGTGCTATCAGTTAAATCACTTTTTAATAAATCTTGCGCAACAGCAAAAGCTTCCGGAGTATTAAAGTCATCTAATATGGCTTTAGTAAACCTAGTTTTAAAATTGTTATCAATATTACCTTTATTGTTGTTTGTTAGTTTTATTATTTTTTCGCACAAATGATTATATCCATTCTGAGCAGCTTTTAAGGATTCCCATGTAAAGTTTAATTTAGAGCGGTAATGTGCTTGCAAGAATAAGTACCGTAAAGCTAGGGGTTGAAAGCCTTTATTTTTTATTTTACTTAAAGAGTAGCTAGTTCCTTCGGATTTTGCCATTTTTTTATTATCTACTAATAAGTGTTCATTGTGCATCCAATAATTAACAAATTTAACGTTGTTTGCGTTTTCGCTTTGGGCTATTTCATTAGTGTGGTGAATCGGTATATGCTCTATTCCACCTAAATGAATATCTATGGTATTCCCAAGGTGTTTGCGACTCATAGCTGAGCATTCAATATGCCAACCCGGAAAACCTTCACCATTATTAACTAGCTTTGATTTAAACGGACTAGACCAATATTGAAGTGCATTTTTATGAGAGCCTGCTTTAAAGAACCAAAGGGCAAAATCATGCGCTGATTTTTTTTGATGGTCAGTGATATCTCCAGCACCTTCTCCTTTGATGTTTTCTTTAAGTACTTGTCCTGATAAGCGAGTATAGTCTTTAGCTTTGGAAATATCAAAATATACTGCTAAATCAGTTAAGTAAGCAAATCCTTTATTTAATAAAATTTCAATCATTTCAATCATTTCATTTATATGTTTGGTTGCAAGTGGTTTTACATCCGGTTCTGATAGATTTAGTTCATGAGTGTCTTTTTCATAAATTTTTATGTATTTATTTGCAATTTTTATAGGGTCAAGTGCTTCTCTTTTTGCTGCTTTTTCCATTTTGTCAATGCCAATATCGGCATCGCTTGTTAAGTGACCAACATCAGTATAATTTCGAACATATTTAACTTTGTATTTAAGATATTCTAATGTTCGAACCACAAAATCAACACATGATGCTCCTCTTAGGTTCCCAATGTGTTGAGTCCAATAAACAGTAGGACCACAATAATAAAGGCTAATTTTATTTTTATTAATCGGCTTAAAGTTTTCTTTTTGTTTTGTTTGAGTATTGTAGATTTGTAGCATTTATATAAGTATAGATTCTATTTTGTTCCGGTGTCAATTTTTCTTTACTAAAAACCTTAAAAAGACTATTATATATACATGGTTAAAAAATTAATTAATGCTCAAATTAATAATATTACATTGGCAGCCGCACTCGTGGCTGTTTCCTCTTTAATTAGTCGAATATTGGGTATTTTTCGTGATAGAATTTTGGCAGGTGAATTTGGGGCGGGAGATACTTTAGATGTATATTTTGCAGCCTTTAGAGTGCCTGATTTAGTGTATAATTTAATTGTTTTAGGGGCGCTTTCAGCTGGGTTTATTCCAATTTTTACAGAGTTATTGCAAAAGAAAGATGGGAAAACTTGTGATATTATTCAAAAAGGTTCGCATAAAGTTGCCTGGGAGTTTACTAATAACCTTATTAATATTTTATTGCTGGCTTTAATCGGGTTATCTGTTCTTGGTGTAATTTTAGCGCCTTTTTTAATGAAGTTAGTTGCGCCCGGGTTTAGTGGTGCCAAGTTTGAAGAAACAGTGTTTTTAACTAGGATAATGTTTTTTTCTCCTATAATTTTGGGTTTATCCGGAGTGGTGGGAGGAGTGCTGCAATCTTTTAAGAGATTTTTTGTTTATTCGCTTAGTCCAATAATGTATAATGTTGGGATAATAATCGGTGCTTTGTTTTTTGTACCGATTTGGGGTATTTATGGCTTAGCATACGGTGTTGTTTTCGGGGCTTTCTTGCATTTGTTGATTCAGGCGCCAACTTTATTTACACTTGGTTTTCGTTATAGATTTTTTATAAATTTAAAAAGTAATAAATTAAGGAAAATTGGTCGTTTAATGGTGCCAAGACTGATGAGTTTAGGAATACTCCAAATTAATCTTCTTGTTATTACTATTATTGCATCAACTCTTGAAAGCGGATCGTTAAGTGTGTTTAATCTAGCTAATAATTTAGCATTTTTTCCTATAGGGATTTTTGGAATATCGTTTGCTGTAGCTGCTTTTCCTGCTCTTTCTGTGCATGTTAAAAATAGCGAGCTTTTTATTAAAACATTTTCAAAGACTTTTCGTAATATTCTTTTTTTTATAGTACCTTCTACAGTAATATTAATGACGTTAAAAGCCCAAATTATACGTGTTATATTTGGGACGGGAAGATTTGACTGGAATGATACTATCATGACTTTACAGACTCTTGAGTATTTTGCTATCTCTCTATTTGCTCAAGCTACTATTCCATTGCTGTCAAGAATGTTTTTTGCACAAGAAGATTCAAAGACGCCTTTTATGCTAGGTTTGGCTAGTGCTATTTTAAATATTGTATTATCTTATTATCTTTCTATTAAAATGGGAGTTGGTGGTCTTGCATTAGCTTTTTCAATTGCAAGTATTTTTAATTTTATTTTGCTTTGGATTTTTTTAAAGGCAAGGATGGGGAATTTAGACGAGGTGCGGATTATTAGTTCGGTGATTAAGTTTAGTGCTGCTGCTGTTGGTTGTGGTGTAGTGATTCAGTTTTCAAAAGAATTATTGGTTTGGTATGTGAACATGGAAAAGTTATGGGGCGTATTTATGCAGGGTTTTATAGCGGCAATTTTTGGGCTAACTGCTTATATTTTGTTGTGTATTATTTTTAGGAGTGGAGAGTTGTTTCATTTTTTTAAAATGTTAAGTTTTAGATTTAAAAAATAATTTAATATTGTTAGTTGCTTTTTTTATTTTTCCATTTTTTTGTATGTTTTTAAAAATTCAATAGTTTTTTTTCGTTCATCTAGGGCTAATTGTGAAGCATTTTGAGTTTTAAATAAAAAGTTATTAAATAAAGTGTAATCATTGATAATTTTAATTTTTTGAATATAGGTTTTGGCTTTTTCTGTGTGTGATATTGTTTTTTTACATATTTCTTCTATACAATCATACCAAAATATTTTTTGTAAATTATGTAAGTCTTTTTCTAAATTTATTTTGTTTTTTTTATATTTTTTTAGAATTTTTATTACAACATATGTTATTTGTCCATTTTTTAAATCTTTTTCCCAATCGTGTGCATCGTCATTTAATTGTCTGGCAATAATGTAGTGTTTAAAAAATAGTAATAAATGTTTTACTTCTTTTGAATCGGTTGAATACCCAAGAAGCATTAGTATTGCTATTGGTCCAATAGCATGTCCCATGGATTTTTGAGCTAATATAGACAAGTCTTTAAAATCAGGAAATATATAATTTTTAGTATCTATTGTATTTTTTTTAATGGCTATTCTGCAATTGTTAATTTCCCACGAATTTGCTGAATCTATTTTACTTAGAATATCTTCAAAAAAGTTTTTAAAATCTGGGTTGTTTTGGCTAATATAGAGAATATTTTTATATACTTTTCGTGATAAAATATTTGCTATTGGTAATAGTTTCTCATCTCCTTCATAGTCTATAATGTTGTCATAAATTGTATAAGCTATCCAGCCTTGTAAGTTAATTTCTCCTAAGCAAATATTATGATTGATGTTTATCTGCTTATTTGCATTGTTAAGCATTTGAGTAAAAAAGTATGCAAGTAGTATTATTGGTTGCTCTTTGTCGGTTTTTAGGTTTTTTTCTAGGATTTGGTTAATTTCTTTTTGTGAGCTTTGGTCTAGTTTTTTAAATACTGTTTTTGTGTTTTTTATAACTTCATGTTTTATAAAATTTTTGTTTTCAGAGTTATTTATGTTTCTTTTTTGTTTGTTATTTTTGTGTTTGGATAATGCTTCTAAGCAAAATGCCGTTGTTAAGGCCTTTGAACCCGCATGATACTTATTATTATCACCTTTTGGATTAATTCCTAAATAAAAAGATTGTGCTGGCCATGCGCCATTCTTACAATTTTTTATTATATAATCAATGCTTTCTTCTTGATTGTTGTGGTGGTGAATATTGTTTAATGTGGTTAAACTTAGAGCAGTGAATAATGGGTTATTCCAATTGTTGTTTTTATTTTTTGCGTTATTTAAAAAGTCTGCTATATTTTTTTTATTTATGCCATTATATGACCTTGATATAAAATAGATTATTGGAAATGGAGAAGTGTAGTATGGAGAAGTATAACTTTCTCTTGTTATTGCTTTATCTATAAAATTGTTTAATCCTTCAAGATTTACTTCGTGTAAAGATAAAAAGTATGCAATATTGCTGTTAACGGCTAAGTCTGTATCATGCCAAACTTTATCAGCTTCCGGATTAGTGATCCATGATTTATAAGGTCCTCCTTCTTTTATTTCTAAATGAGTTAAAAGTGTTACAAATTTTGCCATCACATCGCCGTCAATTAGTTTGTTGTTATATTCATAAAGCGCAGATAAAGCGCAGCTTGTGTCATCTAAATCATCGGGATATGGCATTTTTAAATAATCTTTTGAGCGTCGATCCCAATAATTAAATGTCCAATGATTGGTTTTTTGATTTAAAAGAAAGTAGGCAGCTTTGCGTTTTATTATTTTTATTTCAGGTGTTTCAGCTAATTTACATAGAGCTGATAATATTAAGGTTGTTGAAAATACAGATTCACATTTATATGCATTGTTAAAATTATTTTCATGGAGTGATGTGTAGCTTGGAAAGCTTCCGTTTCTTTCTTGTTCTGCTAATAGAAATTTAATTGATTTTTTAATAGTTTCTTTGATCATATTTATTGGGTTTGTTTGAACTGACGTTCAAGTTTATTTAAGAGTTAAAATAAAATATTTTTCTTTGCCTGTCTTTATTGTGGTTGAATTATATCCACATGAGTCAAAATCTGTAAAAAAACCAAAGGAGAAAGTAAAGCCTAAGTTATTTTTAAGTATATTGTTAGCATTTAATCGTTTTTTCCCTATTGGTTTATCTGTATATGAGCCAATAAATATTTTTACACTTGTGGATATGCATTTTTTTAATGATATTAAGAGATTAATAGACGATTCTTTATCTATCATTCCCCAAAAATTATTCATAATAACATTTTTAATATGATCTAATTTTGTAAAATTAAAATTTTCGATTTTTTCCGGAAATAATTTGATATTTGTATAACTTTCTAGTCTGTATTTTGCTTCATTTAGCATTATTTTAGATCTGTCTATGCCATAAATAGGATTGTATCCTGCATCTGCACAGCGCATAAGCAGATCTCCTCGACCACACCCAATTTGAAGCACTGATCCTTCGTTGAAGTGTGGTTTTAGTATATCTAATAACCAAGAGTAATCTGCATCCTGTAAACTGGCATGCTCTTCGTTAATAAAGTCATACACTTCTGCTCCAGTTTTGATTTTGCCTGAAAGAATATTCTTATAAGCTCCTTCTTCTTTGATTTGCTCTAGGATTGATTTGGGGATGAAATTGAATATTTCATCTAATGCTTCTTCGTTTGTCATATGTTTTTTATTAAAAAACTCGGTCACTAACCGAGTTTTAAAAAAAGATTAGTATTAAAATTTATTTATATGTGATTGGAATTACAAGTTTGACTATTGTGCCTTTTCCATATTCGCTTTTAATGTCAATTAAGCCTTTAAAATCTTTTTTAATAATTTTTTGCGTGGTATATAAGCCAAGACCCATTGTTTGTTTTGTTGTGAAAAATGGTTTAAAAATATTATTTATTACTCCTTTTTTTATTCCAGGGCCGGTGTCTTTTATTGTGATAATAATTTTTTTGTTTTTTTGAATTAATTCAATAAATATAGAGCAAGGTGTTTTATTATTTTTTGTTTTAGCACAAGCATCAGTAGCATTGCTTAATATATTAGTTAATACTTGGTTTAGTTTAAATTTATTGCCATATGTTATAATTTTTGTACTCGGCTTATTGAAAAAAATTTTAGCTCTACTTTTTTTGGTTTTATAATCAAGTACTGATATGCAATCATCGATTTCGTCTATGACTGAGAAGTAAGTGTCAGTATTACTTTGTTTGATTTGTTTTTGAGCTGCATTTAAATATTTTTTTACATTTTCGAGATTATTATTTGCTTCGTCTACTGTTTTTTGTATATTAGGTGGTAATTTTACGTTTTGCCTTTTGTCGGTTTTTAATTCTTCGATATTTAAATAAACTGTTTGTAAGTGATTTACTAAATCATGAAAAATACCTCCAGATAACTGGCCAAATTCATAAAAATGATATAATTGTCCAATTCGTTTTTTTTGCTCTTTTGCTAAATCTTTTGTGCGTTTTTCTACTTTTTCCTCAAGTAAATCACGTTCTTTTTTAAGTGCTTTTTCTGATTTTCTTGCACGTTTTAATGATTTGTCGAGCTCTCTATTGTATAGCCAGGTTATTGATACTATAATCATTAAAGTGAATCCGGCAATTGATGCATCACCTAGATTTGTTGGGGTATTTTTCCATGTTGATATTGGGTTTAGAATATGTAATTGTTGTAAGTATGTTAATAGAATTAGTGAAGCAAAACATATGAGTGTAGTTATTATTGCGATTCTAGTACTAATTAATATAGCTGCCATTGTTATTATTAGTGCATACATTAGTCTTCCTGCTGGCATGTCAGCTCCCCATGAAATAAAAGAGGATAGTGTAATTAAAAATAAAAAACTTACTAAAATATATGATGAAAAAATAACTTTTTTCTTTTTTGTTAGGATAAATAATGTTATGAAGAAAATTGTAATTGCTGTTAATATTAATGGATTGATTTGTTGCTCGGAATACTGTGCTGTATTTAACGTACTTAATATAACTCTTAAAGTTCCAACGGCTGATAATATTATTGAACCTAATAAAAGTATATATAATATGAATTCTTTACGAGCTAGATCTTCGTTAGTCGAGTTTGGCTGAATAAGTCTTTTTGTTAGTTTTAATAGTTTCATGTTAAATTATTCTAAAAACTAGCTGGATGATATTATGAACATCCAGCTAGATGGGTGTATTTATTCTCCTCCCCAAGGATTGCCACCACCAGCAACAGTAACAACAAATGCAGCTAGGCTTGCAGAATTTCTTCCAGCTTTAGTTGATAAAGCTTTTTCGATTAAATTTTTCATTGTAATATTGTATTTTAGCAGAAAATATTCTTTTATTGAATCGCGCAATTTAACAAAAGAGTGATTTGCTAAAAAAATGTTTGTAAAAGTGCTCTTTCGACCTTTTTCAAAATTAATTATATTAATTTTAATAAAGAGCCTTATATGTTGATAATTATATATATAGACAGTTGAAATAAATTTAATAAAAAAATAAAATAAAAATAAAATCGAAATAAAAAAAAGAGCATTGCATTGCGCTTTGCTCAATTATAAAGAACGATTTTTTGTTTAATTTTTTTGTTGTACAGTAACTGTTACTTGATTGCCCAGTTGGTTATATTCAAGAGTATCAAAGCTTATTTTTTTGGCCATGGCAATGCCTCGTCCGTGTAAATGTGTTACTCGGAGTGGGTCAATTTCTAGATATTTTTGCCAGTTAAATCCATGACCATCATCTCTGATGGTAAAGACAAGATTATTGTTTGAGTCTTCATGGTAGTGAACTATCACTAATTTTTTTCTGTATTCTGCTTTTTTAAGACGTCTTTTGATTTCCTCTTCCCACATACCTTCGCTTATTAGCATTGTTTTTTCTTCGTAGGTAATGCCTAAGTTACCATGCTCCACGGCATTTATTAATAGCTCTAGAAAACCAACGCCTACAGAGCCTGGGTTATGGCAAAGAGCTGCAAGTATTTTGGCTAAATTATGAGTTTCTTCAAGGCTTCTTATAGTAAATCTTTTGGTAGGTGGTTTTTTATCTCTATTTGAAGATATTTGTTGTAGTGTGAGATAGTTATTACGGTCTATTAATGCAGTTTTTATTAATGCAAGTAGCGTTTCTCTTTTAAATGGTTTTGTTAAATAGAAATAGGCTCCAGCATTAATCCCTTTTTGAATTTCTCTTGGGTTAGCGCGCGCTGTTTGCATTATAATTTGATTTGAATGAAGTCTATTTGAATGTTGAATTTTTTCAAGTATCTCAAGACCACTCATTTTTGGCATCATCCAGTCAAGTAATACGAGGTCATAATTTGTATCTGCTTTTAGTATCTTATTCCAAGCTTCTTCTCCGTTAGTTGCTGTCTCAACTTGATATTCGGTTTCATCCAAGAATTCTTTTATGATCATAAGCATGTAAGGTTCGTCGTCGACTGCAAGAATTCTTGGTTGTTTTTTTGGTTTATCAGATAAGATTGGAATTTGTGAGTTAAGCATGGTTTTCTCCACTTTTAAGCTCCTGGTAGGATTTTTTAATATCATGGATTTGAGGTAGAATTCTGAAAAAAGCATTAACTAACTCAGGGTCGAATTGTTCGCCTCTTTCTTTTTTTATAAGGTCAAGTGCTTGCTCTTCTTTCCATGCAGATTTATAAGGTCTTTTTGAGGTTAGGGCATCATAAACATCGGCGACTGCAACTATTCGACCCGGAAGTGGTATATTTTTGCCTTTTAATCCATTTGGGTATCCATTACCATTCCATTTTTCATGGTGAGTTAGAGCTATGATTCGACCCATTTCAACTAATTTTGAAGTTGGATTAGCAAGTATTTTGGCACCAATAATTGTGTGTGCATTCATTATTTGACGTTCTTCTGCAGTAAATTTACCTGGCTTAAGTAAGATGTCATCTCTAATTCCGACTTTTCCGATATCATGCATGGGGGCTGCATAAATATAAGCATCTGCCTGGTAGTTGCTTAGATTGATTGCTAAAGCCAATTGTTTAGAATACTGACTAACCCGCTTAACATGCATTCCGGTTTCATCGTCACGTATTTCTCCTGTCATACCAAGTCTATGCATTAAATCAATTTGAGTGGCAAGAATTAATTTGTGTTGTTTTTGACTTTTTTCATATTGATTCTTTAGTCGTATCTTTTGGTCTTTTAGTCTTATTGTACTTTCTTGTAATAATTGGTTAAGGTTTGAATTTTGTTGCTTTAGTTCTATTTGAGTTAAGTGCAGTTCAAGCAGATTTTTTACCCGTAATAAAAGCTCTTGTCGCTTAAAGGGCTTAATGAGAAAGTCTCTGACTAAAGAGGTTTTTAGAGCTTTATTGCGTGTGTTTTCATCATTTTTTGCTGATAGGATTATGATCGGTCCATGATGTGATTTATCTTGAATCGCTTTAAGTAAGTCAAAACCATTCAAGATAGGCATTACAATATCTAAGAGAATTAAATCAAAGGTTTCTCGAGTTAAAAGGTTTAGTCCTGTAACTGGTATTGTTGTGGATTGCACGTTTGTGTAGCCCTCCATTTCGAGAAATTCTCGCAAAATTACATTATTTTGCTCTTCATCGTCAATGATGAGAATCCTTGCATTCATTGCTGTTTTAGGTTGTATCATTATTTTATTCCTTTGATTGTTTGTCCTCATTTTTAAAAACGTAAATGCAGCGAATTGGTTTTTTCTTGAAACGAGCTTGCTATTTAACCTAATTTTCTAAGTGGCTAAAGAGAATATGCTTTGAATGTTGCTGTTATCGTCAATAATTAAAATTGTCTTTGTTTTTTTGTCTATTTTGTGTTTTCTTTTTCATTGCAAATTGGGAGGGTGATCTCAAAGCTGGCGCCGACTTTGCTGTTATTTTTACAAGTTATATTGCCATTATGAGCTAGTATAATTTCTTTGCATATTGCTAGTCCGAGTCCTGTGCCTCCGGTCTTTTGGTTGTTATTATGACTTTGAGTGAATTTATTGAATATATTTTTTAGCTCTGTCTCCGGAATTCCACAGCCTTGGTCTCTGATTATAATTCTAAATGAGTTATTTTTATCTTTTGAGATAATTATTTTTATTAGCCCACCTTGGTTAGAAAATTTTATGGCATTGCTCAAGATATTCTGAATTACACGTAATATTTTAATTTTGTCAGCGGTTATTTGAAGATGTTGCTCTTTGGATTCAAAATGTAAGTGTAATTTTTTTTCTTTAATTAATAGTTTTACTGAATCTAATTCTTTGTTTATAGCGCTTATTAGATCAAAATTTTCTTTATTGAGATCCACTAACCCTGATTCAAGTTTAGCTAAATCAAGTAAGTCATTTATTAAGGATAATTGCTTTGCTTGACTTTCTTGAATTCCTTCTAAAAATAATGTTATTTTGTCCAAGTCTTCTTTGATTTCACTTGAAGTTGCCAGAGAATTGATTGAGGTTAGTTCTGTAAGACGTTTTGCTTTTATTTTGGCAAGATAAGCTAAATTCTTAATTATGTGCAAAGGTGTTCTAAGATCATGGCTTATATTGGAAAGGAATTCGGTTTTAGCACGATTTGCATTTTCTGCTGCTTGTTTTGCCTCTATCAAACCTTTTTCAAAAGTTTTTCTAACCGTTAAGTCGCGGATAACACCAATAAATAGCTCTTTCCCAAGAAAATTAAATTCGCAAAGATTTAATTCTAGGTAAAAAGTGGAACCATTTTTATGTAGTCCAAACATTTCTTTTTCATATTCGTTTTTAGAGAAATAGTCTTGAATACCTTTAAAATGAAATGAAGTAGGAATAATGGTTTTTAAATTACATCCCATTAATTCATATGAACTGTAGCCAAACATTTTTTTTGTAGCAGGATTTGCAAAAACTATCTCACCATATGTGTTTATGGCAAGTACCCCATCATTTGTATTGTTTGCGTTTTTTGTTGTTGAATGCGCGTAATGGTCCATTGCTTTTCCTCTATGTTATTAATTTTTAATGATCATGGCACAAGTTTGAGCCTAAGTAATTTATGCATTATTCCTGATGAAAATTATTTAATAAAAAAATGACAAATTTATGACATTTTTTTGCTAATATTGCAATTTTTATTTTAATATGTTAATTTGAAAAATTATTTATTATTAAATTATAGATAAATGAAAATTTTATTAATAGAGGATGATGCAAAATTGGCAAAAGAATTGAAAAAAAAATTGGAGCATGATTTTTTTGTTGTTGATATTGCTGATAATGGAGAGCGTGGATCTTTTTTGGCAAGAACTAGTAGTTATGATTTAATAATACTAGATAATATTTTGCCAAAAAAAGAAGGCAAGGATGTTCTTCATGAGATACGAGATGATAAAAAAAATACATTAATTTTAGTATTAAGCATTAAATTTGAGCCTGGTTTAAAAACAGAGTTGTTAAATGCCGGAGCAGATGATTATATGCAAAAACCTTATTCTTATCAGGAATTAAAGGCACGAATTAATGCACTTCTAAGAAGAGCGACGCAAATAAATAATGTTGTTATGAAAATTGGCGCTTTAGAAATAGATACAGGATCTTATAGTGTAAAATATTTAAATAAAAATATTACACTCACTCGTAAAGAATTTTTATTTTTAGAGTATTTGGGAAGAAATAAAAATAGGGTGGTAAGCAGAGGGGGAATTATAGAGAATGTGTGGGATGTGAATGCAGATTTATTTTCCAATGCTATAGAAGCCACTGTTTTAAGGCTTAGAAAAAAATTCAAAAAAATAACAAAAGTTAATATTATTGAAACTATTAATGGTGTGGGGTATAGAATTAAATGTTAAATAAATGGAATTGATTAAATTTATTAAAATTAAAAAAATTGTACGAAGTGAAATTGACAAATATATAAATGAAAATAAGCATTTATTGTCAACTGATGATGCTTATAATATTAATTGTGGTTTAAAGCCTAGGATTGTTGTTAATTCTATAGCTAAGGCGTGCCGCGAATGCAAAAAAGGAGGTTATGTAAAACATGAAAATACAAATGATTGTTATTTGAGGATATTTGAGTATGGTACAAAATATGCTACAAAATATTTGTCTAAACTAAAATAGTATTATTTTTCGTTTATTATGTAACCTCTGCCAGGAACTGTAATAATAATTTTTGTGTTTGTAATTTTTTTGAATTTTTTTCTAAGATTTAAGATGTGGCTTTCAATTGTATTTGAAAAAGCATCAGCATTGATATCCCATACTTTTTCCATTAACTCAGCTCTTGATATTATATTTCCTCTATTCTCAGCTAAGTATTTTAATATTAAAAATTCTTTGCGTCTTAAATATACATCATTATTATTGTACCTTACTTGATTTTTATTGGTATTTATTACAAGCATATTAATATTAATTATGTTTGATTTTATTGTAGGTTTTCTTCTTAGTAGTGCTTTTATTCTTGCTTTTAATTCTTGATATGAATAGGGCTTTACTAAATAATCGTCAACACCAGAATTAAATAAATCAACTTTATCATTAATGTCAAATTTTATTGTAAGCATTATTATTGGAGTATCTATATTTTCATTTCTGATTTCGGTACAAATTTTTTTCCCATTTTTTTCAGGTAGCACATAGTCGAGGATTATTAGGTCATAGTTATTGGTGCGAGCCCAGAAAGATCCTTTTGTTCCATTTTTTGTCCAATCAACTACATAACAATCTTGCTCTAAATATTTTTTTAACAAAAAGCCTGTTTTTTGATCATCTTCAATTAAGAGTATTTTCATTTATCCACAGTTAAATTTTTTATTACTTATAATGATACTATAGTTTTTTTATTTTTTTAACTAATCCTGGCAAATTTGATGCAAATTTTTCTTGTGATATAATAAGAAAGCATTGAATCTATATATAGTGGTTTGTTCAGTGTTTACAGTACTATATATTGTGTATGAATGATTTTAGTGAATTTTGTCATATTAGATAAACATACTTCTATTATGCACTTGTATAATAAATTATATTTTTTATAAAAAGTGTAAGTTTAGAAGTTTTAAATTGATGTCAATTTTAAATATTAGAAAAAGATCAGGTAATATTGTGAGCTTTGATCCTAATAGGATAGAGGTTGCAATTAATAAGGCTCTTGAAGCTAGTAAGCAAAAGGTTGTTAATGATTTTCCAGTTATTATTAAGGAGCAGGTAGTTATGGCAATTGAAAAAGACTACAATGGAATAGATTTAATTCCAAATGTTGAGGATATCCAGGATTTAGTAGAGAGGAAACTCGTAGAATCTGATAACTTTGAAGTTGCAAAAATATATATTTTATATCGTTCTGAAAGAGCAAAAATGCGTGCAGAGTCAAGGTTGAATGAGCTAAAGAGAATGGAAAAGAATTTGCTCAAAGTTTTAAAAAGAAGCGGAGTTAGTGATGTATTTGATATCCATAAACTAGAATATATATTAGACCGCGCCGCATTTGATTTAAAAGGGGTTGATAAAAATAATATTTTAAATGAGTTTAAAAAGAATATATTTGATGGAATTAGCACAAATGATATTAGTAAGGCTTTAGTAATGGCAGCAAAAAGTTATATTGAAAGAGACCCCGATTATTCATTTTTAGCAGCAAGATTACTTTTAACATCAGTTTATAAGGAAGTTTTTCAAGTGAAGATAAGTTCAGATAATTTTAATAAAATATATTTAGAAAAGTTTGAGGAGTATGTACGAAAAGGTGTAGAAGCAAAAAGATTGTCTTCTGTATTACTTGATTATGATTTTAAAAAGATTAGTAATGCTTTAAAGGTTGATAGAGATAATCTATTGAATTATTTGAGTGCTCAGACTTTATATGATAGATATTTTGTGCATATAAATGAAAAAAGAATAGAAGTGCCTCAGTATTTTTGGATGCGAGTAGCAATGGGCTTGGCTCAAAAAGAGGAAAATAAAGAAGATCGTGCCATTGAGTTTTATGAGATTCTTTCAACTCTTCGATTCGTAAGTTCTACTCCTACTTTATTTAATTCCGGGACTACACATGAGCAAATGTCTTCATGCTATTTATCAATAATTAATGATGATTTGGAACATATATTTAAAGTGATAAAAGATAATGCCTTGCTCTCAAAATGGGCCGGAGGCATTGGAAATGATTGGACAAAAGTAAGAGCAACCGGAGCTCATATAGAAGGTACAAATGGTAAGTCTCAAGGTGTAATTCCTTTTATGAAAATAGTTAATGATACAGCAGTTGCGGTTAATCAAGGTGGAAAACGGAAAGGTGCAGTATGTGCATATTTAGAAACTTGGCATTTAGATATTGTAGATTTTTTAGAACTTAGAAAAAATACAGGAGATGAAAGAAGAAGAACTCATGATATGAGTATTGCTAATTGGATTCCTGATTTATTTATGCAGCGCGTAATAAATGATCAAGAGTGGACGCTTTTTTCTCCAGATGAAGTACCTGATTTACATGATTTGTACGGCATGAAATTTAAGAAAAAATATGAGGAATATGAAAAATTAGTTGATGCGAATAAAATAACAATATTTAAGCGCATAAAAGCTACTGATTTGTGGAAAAAGATGATAACAATGTTATTTGAAACAGGACATCCTTGGATTACCTTTAAAGACCCATGCAATGTTCGGTCACCTCAGGATCATGTCGGAGTAGTGCATAGTTCAAATTTGTGTACTGAAATTACTCTTAATAGCACTAGTGATGAAACTGCTGTATGTAATCTTGGTTCTATTAATTTAGCTAAACATTATGACCAAAATTTAGGTGATATTAATAAGGAAAAGTTAGCCTATACAGTAAAAATTGCTATGCGAATGCTAGATAATGTAATTGATGTAAATTATTATCCTATTCCAGAAACAAAAAATGCTAATGCAATACATCGTCCAGTTGGACTAGGAATAATGGGATTCCAGGATATTTTGTATGCTAAGAATTTAGATTTTGATTCTGAAATTGCAGTGAAATATTCTGATGAATTAATGGAGTTAGTGTCATATAATGCAATTTTGGCAAGTTCAGAATTAGCTAAAGAGAGAGGTGTTTATCATAGTTATCCTGGGTCTAAATGGGATAGGGGGATTTTACCGATTGATACTTTAGAATTATTAGAGAAAGAAAGAGGCGAAATTTTGCGTATTAATAAAGAAGGAAAGATGGATTGGATGCCTGTAAGAGAGTCTATAAAGAAACATGGTATGCGAAATTCTAATTGTTTGTCTATAGCCCCAACGGCAACAATTTCAAATATATCAGGCTGTATTCCTTGTATAGAGCCAATTTATAAAAATTTGTATGTTAAGTCTAATATGGGAGGTGAGTTTACTGTAATTAATACAAGTTTGGTACATGAATTAAAAAGGCTGAATCTGTGGTATGCAGATATTTTTAAAAAAATAAAAGTTAAAGATGGATCAATACAAGATATTGCAGAAATACCAATTTCAATTCGCGATAAATACAAGGAAGCTTTTGAAATCAGTCCGATTTGGTTTGTTAAGCATGCAGGAGCAAGGTCAAAATGGCTTGATCAATCTCAATCAGTAAATATTTTTTACAGAGGGCAATCTGGTAAAGAAATTGCAGAAATTTATATTAATGCTTGGTTGATGGGACTGAAGACAACCTATTATTTAAGAACATTAGGCGCAACTCAAGTTGAAAAGTCAACTGTTGGTGATAAAGGTACCCATGTTAGAAGTGGTAAAATTAAAGCTGATGATATAACTTGCTCTGCTAAAGATGGTGAGAGTTGTGAGTCTTGCCAATAAAAAAATAAAAAAGACATAGTAAATAATCATAAAAAAATAAAAAAAATTAATTTATCTCATATTGCCTCTCTCTTACTTTGGCCTGGGATTGCTAGGGTAAGACCAATTGAAAGAAACCTTTCAGCCTAGTAAAACGAGGTTCTCGCTTGAGGGGGCGGCAATACGAGATAAATTAATATATACTTAATTCCTAAACTAATTCCGATAATTTCCTTAAATTTCGGCTGTGGCTTTGAGAAAAAATTTGGCCTATGCTATGGCATGAGCAAGATTTTTTCTTTTTGCCTCGTTCAAAATTAAAAAAAATTATTTTTTGAATTAGTTTAAGAATTAAGTATATAAATAATCTTCTCTTTCGTTTAGTCCATCTCCTGTTTCTGGCTCTCTTGTTCTAGGGTATACAAATTGAAAGAAACCTTTCAGCCTAGTATTAGTAAAGTTCTAATCGGGGGACTGACTAAAAGAAAGAGAAGTGAATATTTTAAAATGGTCGAAAGTTTTATACAACCAATAAAAAGATCAAAATCGAGAGTTAATGTAAATGATCGTAAAATAATCAATGGAGAAGAAGCTGATGTTGTTCAGCTTTCTCCAATGAAGCATAAATGGGCTTGGCAAGCGTATTTAGATGCAAATGCTAATCATTGGTTGCCAACAGAGATACAAATGCAGCGTGATATTGAATTATGGAAAGATCCTAATGGTTTAACTGAGGATGAACGTCTTGCTTTTAAGAGAGTGATGGGATTTTTTACTACCGGTGATTCTATTGTTGCTAATAATTTAGTTTTGGCAATATATAAGCATATTACATCACCAGAGTGTAGAATGTATTTACTTAGGCAGTCATATGAAGAGGCTATACATACCCACGCGTATCAATATATTGTTGATAGTTTAGAGCTTGATGAGGGTGAGATTTTTAACATGTATAGAGAGCAAGAATCGATTTTTAATAAAGATCAGATGTTAATTAATTTTAGTTTGGGTGTGCTTGATTCAAAATTTTCAACGCTAGGAGAGAAAAATATTCAAAGTTTTTTAGAGAATTTAATTGGATTTTATTTGATTTGTGAAGGATTATTTTTTTATACTAGTTTTGCGGTTATTTTAAGTTTTCAAAGACAAAATAAATTAGTCGGATCGGCTGAACAGATTCAATATATAATGAGAGATGAGTCAATGCATATGAATTTTGGGATTGATTTAATTAATACAATTAAAGATGAAAATCCCGGAGTGTGGTCAAATTATATAATTCAAAAAATATATAAAGCGGTGGATCAAGCAGTGTGTTTAGAGGTGGCTTTTGCTAAAGATTGTTTTCCAAGAGGAATACTTGGTATTAATTCAAATTTATTTGAAGGATATATGCGGCATATTGCTGGGCGCAGATTAGAGCGTATTGGACTTGAAGATAAATATAAAGCAACTAATCCTTTTCCATGGATGAGTGAAGCTATTGATTTAAGCAAAGAAAAGAATTTTTTTGAAAGTAGAGTTACTGAGTATCAAACCGGAGGAACATTGGAGTGGTAAATAAGTTTGGTAATTTGGTGAAGTTTAAAAAAGTCAAAATAAAATAATTTTGACTTTTTTATATGTATGTTAATTTAGTTAATAATCGTTTGTATTTTGCTGAATTATGCGTTAGTATGCAATTATGAATAGTGAACTGCGTTATAATAATATTCGTAATTTTTGTATCATTGCTCATATTGATCATGGTAAATCAACATTAGCTGATAGGATGCTTGAAATTACTCAGACAGTTGATGTGCGAAATATGCATGCACAACTTTTAGATACAATGGAGCTTGAACAAGAAAGAGGGATTACAATTAAGCTGCAGCCGGTAACAATGGATTATGTTTTTAGCGGTTCTAATTATGTGCTTAATTTAATTGATACTCCAGGGCATGTTGATTTTAGTTATGAAGTTTCTAGATCGCTTGCTGCTGTTGAGGGGGCAATATTGCTTGTTGATGCTACTCAGGGGATACAGGCTCAGACTTTGGCAAATTTATATTTAGCCTTAGAGCAGGATTTAGTAATAATACCTGTTATTAATAAAATTGATTTGCCGGCTGCTGACATTTCAAAAACAACAAAAGAAGTCGTTAGTTTACTTGGTTGTAAAGAATTTGAAATTATACACGCATCAGGAAAAACTGGTCATGGGGTTGAAAAAATTCTTAATGAAGTTGTTGCTCGTATTCCTGCGCCTTTTTTAAATTCTGAAAAATTAATTACGCGTGCTTTGATTTTTGATTCTAATTATGATGAATATAAAGGTGTTGTAGCACATGTGCGAATAATTGATGGTGAGATTAAAAAAGGGGATAAGATATATTTAATGGCCACGCAAACAAAAAGTGAAGCAACAGAAGTTGGAATTTTTAAGCCAAAATATTTGCCGCAAAAACAATTGTCAGTCGGAGATATAGGCTATATTGTCACCGGTTTTAAAGAGGTCGGAGAGTGCAAAGTTGGTGACACTATTACAATTTTTCAATCAACGATTAATAATAAAAAGGTGGTTCCTCTCGATGGTTATCAAGAAGTTAAGCCTTTTGTTTTTGCTGGAATATTTACAAAAGAAGGGGATGATTATGAAAGATTGCGTGAGGCAATAGCTAAATTAAAACTAAACGATGCTGCTTTGATGTATGAAGTTGAACGATCTCATGCATTAGGATTTGGTTTTAGGTGCGGTTTTTTGGGTCTTCTTCATCTGGAGATTTTTCAAGAAAGGCTTCGAAGAGAGTATGATCTAGAGTTGATAGTTACTGTGCCAAGCGTGGCGTATAGGGTTTATCAAAATGATGGCAGAGAATATGTAATTCATACTCCACAGGAAATGCCAGAGGTTGGTAAGATAAATAAAATTAAAGAACCTTGGGTTAAGTTAGATATTATTACGCCAAAAGAGTATATTGGTGGGGTAATGAATTTAGCACAGGGCAAGCGTGGTATTTACCTCAATACTGAGTATATTGATAAAAATAGAGCTATTTTGCATTATGAGATTCCAATGGCTACTATTTTAACTGATTTTTATGATAAAATAAAATCTATAAGCTCTGGATTTGCTTCAATAAATTATGAGTATTTGGATTACCGAGTAGCAGATGTAGTTAAAATGGATATTTTAGTTGCTGAGGAATTGGCTGATTCACTTTCGATGATAGTTTATAGGGATGATGCTTTTGCACAAGGAAAAAAAATAGTAAATACTTTAAAAGATAGCTTACCAAAACAAATGTTTGTTGTAAAAATTCAAGCAGCAATTGGTGGGAAAATTATAGCAGCTGAAAGAATTGCAGCAATGCGTAAAGATGTAACTGCTAAGCTTTATGGTGGGGATGTTAGTAGAAAAAGAAAATTGCTAGAAAAGCAGCGCAAGGGTAAAAAGAAAATGATGGCTAGCGGTGTTGGAAGGGTTGATATTCCAAGCGATGTTTTTGTTAAAGTTTTAAAACAATAATAAAAAACCACTAATTTTATTATAATAGTGGAAATATTTTTTGTTGGTTTTTTATTCTTTTTTAATACTATTCTTTAGTTTTTTTTCTAGTAAATTTATGATATAGGTGATAGTAAGGGATAGTAGTGCTATGGTAATTAGGCTTCCAAAAGAGAATGTTAGTATTTGCATGACTAAGTTCATAGAGTCTGCGTTCATTTTTTTCTTTTTGAAGGAGCAAAGGAGCTGCTACTTATAGTATTATTATTATATCAATTTTTAAATATTTTTGTCAATAATTAGTGACAAGCATTAATTATATTTTTTTTAAAAAATTTTTGTGATAATATAAATTTATGAATAGAAAGTTAATAAAAAAAATTTGGACAGTGCTTAGTGTAATAATCATAATTGCTATGGTGTTTTTTACTGTTGGTGTGGGACTTAGTTTTTAGGTTAATGATTGAGAATAAAGTAAGAGCTGAAAGTTAGATTAATTTTTAGTTCTTAATTCTTAATTTTATGTTTCCATGCAAAATAATAAGGAGTGGCAAATAGCCGCGCAGATTAAGCGTAAAAAAACTATAAATTTATTTCATTGGTCAATTGAACAAATTTTAAAAAATAGAGGTTTTGAAAGTAAAAAAGAAATAGAAGATTTTTTAAATCCTGATTATAATAAATTAACTCATGATCCTTTTAAATTTAATGAGATGAAAGAAGCTGTTGATTTAGTGATTAAACATATAGTGAATAGAAATAAAATTATGGTTTATGGTGATTATGATGCGGATGGTGTCACTTCTTCAGCAGTACTTGCTGAAACATTAACTACCTTAAAAGCCGAAGTTGATATATATATACCAGATAGAGTTAGTGAAGGTTATGGATTAAATAAAGAGGCAGTAAAAACAATTGTTAAAAGAGGCTTTAGGTTGATAATTACTTGCGATGGAGGTATTAAGTCAAAAGAAGAGGTTGCATATGCTAAAAGTGAGGGAGTTGATGTGATTATTACAGATCATCATCTAGCTCCAGAAAAAAAAGAAGATTTACCTGAATGTATAATTATAAACCCTGCATTGCTTGAAGAAAAATATCCTTTTAAGAAATTGGCAGGAGTGGGAGTTGCCTTTAAGCTTGCTAAAGCTGTAATAAGTAAAACAAAATTAAAAGAAGAAGATAAGAATATTCTTGAGCATCGGATTCTTGATTTGGTGGCAATTGGGACAATTACTGATTGCGTAATTCTTAGAGGTGAGAATAGAGTATTAACACAAAAGGGGATTGATTTGATTAATTCCCGTAAGCAGAGAATTGGATTGCAAGAGTTGTTGAAAGTTGCTGGTTTTCGACCGGATGCTAGGAAAAAGGTTGATGCAGGAAATATTGCCTTTCAGATAGGCCCGCGAATAAATGCTGCCGGAAGAATAGAGCGTGCTACAACTGCTTTTGAACTTTTAGTTACTAGGGGTCCTGAAGAAGCTAGAATAATTGCAAGTAGATTAAATGAAAAAAATATTGAAAGGCAAGAGCAAACTCAGATTATTGTTGATGATGTTGAAAATCAAATTAAGAATCAAAGTGATAATATAATAATCGGTGTTTGCCCTGAGAATGGAGAATGGAATGAGGGGGTTGTTGGGCTTGTTGCAGGAAAAATTAGTGAAAAGTATCATAAGCCGGCTTTGGTGTTAGCAAAAACTAAAGAGGGTTACAAAGGGTCGGGAAGAAGTATATTGGAATATAATATAGTAGAAGCTATGGACGCAGCATCAGGGTATTTAGATAAATATGGAGGGCATCCTGCTGCTTGCGGTTTTAGCTTAGCAAAAAAAGATTTAGAAAATTTCAAAAAAACTATTTTAGAGCATGCAAATTTAAATATTAAATTGGAAGATTTGGTGCGAAAGGTAAAGATTGACGTCGAACTTGAGTTAGATGAAGTTAATTTAGAGTTATTAGAGCAACTTGATAAATTAGCGCCTTTTGGACAAGGAAATCCAAAACCAGTAATGGTTAGTCGAGATGTAATAATAGCTGATATTGTTTTACTTGGAATGGAAGAGCAGCATATAAAATTTAAGCTAACAAATGGAAGGTCTGGTATTATAAGTGCAATTGGTTTTACTCAGGCTAAAAAATGGAAGCATCTTACAATTGGTGATAGGGTAGATATAGTATATATGTTAGAAATTAACGGATTTAATGGTAGGAGCGAAGCTCAAATGAGAGTTATTGATATAAAAAAAACATAATTATGAAATTAATTATTTATTCTGATGGAGGTGCTCGTGGCAACCCTGGACCGGCTGGCATTGGAGCAGTATTAAAAAATGAAAAAGGTCAAATTATTGCACAAATTTCTGAATATTTAGGTGTGGCTACAAATAATCAAGCTGAATACAAGGCGATAATAAGGGGCTTAGAAGAAGCAAATAAGCAAGGCGCAAATCATGTTGAGGCTAATTTAGATAGTGAGTTAGTAGTTAAACAGTTAAATGGTGAATACAAAGTTAAAAATTCAGGACTTGCTCCTTTATTTTTGCAAATTCATGATTATAGGCAAAATTTTAAAAAAATAGAATTTAAGCATATAAAACGTGAATTTAATAAAGAAGCTGATAAGTTAGCAAATGAGGCAATGAATAGAGGTAAGTAAGAAAATAATGAAGAAATGTTAATAAAACAAATTAAATAAAAAAAGTTTATATTTATTGTTTGGTTTTTTAGTTGGATATAAATATTTGCCAATTACTTTTGAGTGATTGGTTTTTTGTGTGCGCCCGGCAGTTTAACAAACAAGCGGGTAACCAAATCCCGTCACACTCTG
>CAZMSR010000004.1:0-79615 GCA_964569045.1 uncultured Gammaproteobacteria bacterium
GGGGTGGTGTGTCTAATTTTTTATTAATTAATCTTATTTCGCAACAAGTCTATTAACTCAATATGAAATGATTGGTAGGATATTCCTACATCATGATTGTATGTATGAGTAATCATGTCATATAGAGTCTTAATTAGTTGTTAAGATTTTTACTTAAAACGCTTGTGGCTTTGTCGAGATTCAGGCGTTTTTTGTTTGTCTAAGTTTTCTTCGTTGTGACTATTGTCATTTTTCCCATACCACCTCTCTATTTCATCATCGTAATTCATGTTGTCCAGCACATTTCCTAGAATATAGTTCATATTTTTTAAGTGATAGTTAATTACGTATTTTGTATTAGTCATAATTAGTTTTTAGAGTAGATTTCACTTAAGTAGCACTTATCACAAAGATTTTTTGCGTTTATGTATTGCAGTCTTTTGCACTCTCTTGAGCAACCAGTACATCTATTCGGCCATCTTGGTTTACGCTTAATGATTTTTTTGCATTTGTAGCAAATTATTCGTTCAATATCGTAATTTACTGCCTTGAAAGTTTGAGCATTGCACCAAGCCTCTGCACAGCGCACACATTTACCGCCCATTCTTTTAAATTGCTCACATAAGAGCGGACGTGATCGCTCTTGCCAGATATTAAGCCAACTTTCTCTGTACATTTTCTCCATTTGGCGTTTAATTTTAATGTTTCTATCCCTTTGCGTCATAAATCATTATCTCCTTTGCTAATTTTTAGTTTAGTTAATTGTTAAATGATCAAGCTCGATTCGACCTTTAAAAACGAGCGATATTTAACTTAATTGGGAGTAGAAAAAGTTACACAGACTGTTACTTCATAAAGTTATCCACAAGGGATAATTTCTACTCCCAACCAAACCACTGAGATTTCCACAAACTAAAAAAGACTAATCTGTGTTAACAGACTAGTCTTCTTGGAAGATGTAGTATTTATTCAATTTTTAGCTAATTTTAGCCAAATGGCTACCGATTGGAAGGATATATATCAACGCTTTGACCATTGCGGCGCTCTTCTAGCTTTTTTTAAGCCGGGTTTTTTACGCTCTTTTTTACGTGGGTCGCGTGTTATCCAGCCTTTTGCTTTTAGCTTTGAACGAAGTTCTCTGTCTAGTAATATTAGTGTTTTTGTTATGCCATGTCTAACTGCAAGTGCTTGACCTTTTTTGCCTCCACCTTTTACTAATATTGAAAAATTTACATCTTTAAGATGAGTAGTTAGTTTTAATGGTTGGTTGATTATAATAATTAAATTTTGTTCAAAATAGTTATTAATGCGGTCGTTATTTATGGATATGATTCCTTTGCCATTTTCGTAAAGTCTTACTTGTGCAGTAGAAGTTTTTCTTTTGCCGGTTGCACTAATAAATTTACCTTCAAATGGGTTGTAATCTTTTTGTGTATTAGGTTTTTTGTCGGTTTTTTTAGCTTCTTTTGTAGAAGTGTTTTTTATTGTATCTTTATTCTCTTTTGAATTTGCCATACTTTTCATATCACGTTAAATATTATGTCTAGCTAATAATTAGTCTCTTAAGCATGTCTTCTCTGAGTTTGTTTGCCGGGAGCATTTGTTTTACTGCTTTCCTTAATACTTCGTTAGGTGATTTTGCAAATAAGTCTTTTAGTTTTGTTTCTTTAAGTCCTCCCGGATACCCTGAGTGACTGTGGTATTTTTTTTGATCAATTTTTTTGCCGCTAAATTTAGCGTTTTTTATGTTTATTACATTAATAATATCTCCGCCATCAATATGACGTTCGAAGTCGGTTTTATTTTTGCCTTGTAATAGTGTTGCAATTTTTGTGGCTAATCTTCCAATACTGCTATTTGTAGCATTGATTTTGTGTGAATTTCTATTAATTTTTTTCATAAGTTATACTAATTCTATTTGAACTATATTAGCACCATCACCTTTTCTTTGGTTTATTCTAGTAATTCTGGTATATCCACCAGCTCTTTCTTTGTATTTATTACCAAGAACGTCCATGAGTTTTTTAATTGCAAGTGTTTGCGGTAATAGTTGAATTAAACGACGTCTTGCAGTTAGATTATTGTTTTTGGCAATTGAAATTACTTTTTCAACAAGTGGTTTAACTGTTTTTGCTTTAGCTTCTGTTGTTACTACTTTTTCATACATTAAAATACTTGATGCTAAATTTTTTAACATCATTTTACGTGGTTGTTTTTTTCTGCCTAGTATTTTGTTTTTATTTCTATGTCTCACTGTTTTTGTGCGATGTATTAATTGAGATTATATTTTTTCAAATTAATAATCGTTAATTATTTTTCACTTTTTTTCTTGCTTTCTTTTGATTTTTCTTTTTTTTCTGGTGTTAGTGCTTTAAATTGATCAATTAATATTTCAATTGATTGTTCAAAGGCTTCTCTAGGTGATACAATTCCATCAGTTGTTATGTCTAATACTAATTTATCCCAGTTAGTCATCTTTCCTACGCGTGCATTTTCTATGCTAATGCCTACTGAGGTTACCGGTGAAAATTTTGAATCTATTTCTATGTATCCAATCTCACCCTTTTTTTCTTCTCTTGATTCAACTGATTCATATCCTCTGCCTTGTGTTACAGAAATTTCCATTTTTAAATTTCCTGTTTTACTAGTAATGTTTGCAATTATTAAGTCTTTGTTCATTATTTCAACCATTGAATTTTTTTCAATATGTTTTGCTAGTACTTGTTTTTCTCCGGTTATGTTTAATTCAAGCTTTACAATCTCTTCTGAGTGAAGTTTTAGACGTAATTTTTTTAAGTTTAGAATTATTGATAAAATGTCTTCCTTAATATTTGGAAGTGACATGAATTCGTGAGTTGCGCCTTCTATTTTAACGCCAACAACTGCTGCGCCAGGTAAGCTAGATAATAATACTCTTCGGATTGAATTTCCGATAGTTGGTCCATATCCTGGATATAATGATTCAATTACAACAATCTCATTGTTGATATTTTTGCCTTTTTTAAATTCAATTTTTTGTGGTAATGCAATTTTGTTCATAATTCATTGAGCATGCAACGCATAGCATGTTGCGAATTTAATGTATTTATATAATTCAGGCTTTTTAATACGTTTTTTTAATGCGTTTAATTTATACGTATTAGTAGATTATCTTGAATAATATTCCACTATCATTGAAGCATTTATGTTAGTTTTTTTTATATCTTCTTCTGTAGGCGCATGTAATATTTTAATGCTTAATTTAGTTGGGTCAACATTGAGCCAGCCCGGTGCAATATGTTTTTTTAATGCTTCATCCAATATTTTAAAGTGTGGAGATTTTTTACTTTTCTCAACTAGTGTTATAATATTACCCTTCTTTACTTGGAATGAAGGTATGTTTACTTTTTTATTGTTAACTTGAAAATGTCCATGATTAACATAAAAACGTGCTTCTGATCTAGATTTTGCAAATCCTGCTTTATATATAGCATTATCAAGTCTCATTTCAAGCATTTTAATTAAATTTTCTCCTGCATCACCTGGTAGTTTTTTCCCTTTTTCAAAGGTTAATTTAAACTGTTTTTCTAAAAGATTGTACTGCTTTTTTGTTTTCTGTTTTTCTGAAAGTTGCATTCCGTATCCACTTTGTTTGTTCATTCTAGCTTTTGGTCCATGAATTCCCGGTGGATAACTTTTTTTTGTAATTCCGCATTTTGGAGTTTGACACCGATCTCCTTTTAGAAATAGTTTTTCTCCAATTCTTCTGCATTGTTTGCATTTTGGTTCAAGGTTTTTTGCCATTTTTTTTATAGTGGTATAGTATATTAAATTCTTCGTGGACCTGTTGGTCTACATCCGTTGTGTGGTACCGGGGTTACGTCTTTTATTGTGTTAATAGTGATTCCGGATGAGTTGAGTGTTCTGATTACTGCCTCTCTTCCTGTCCCCACTCCCCTTACGTACACTGAAACTTCTTCTAGTCCATGATTTTTAGCTTTCTCTGAGGCTATTCTTGTTATTATTTGAGCAGCATATGAAGTTGATTTTTTTGGTCCTTTGAATCCTGCCATTCCTGTGCTTGCCCAGCTAATAACATTTCCTTCTACGTCAGTAAGACTAATAATTGTGTTGTTGTATGTTGCTTTAATAAAAGCCTTGCCAACTGTAATGTGTTTTTTTTCTTTGCTTTTTTTCTTTCTTTTTGTTGATTTTTGTTTAGCATTTTGTTTGTTTTGTTCAAGCTTTTTTCTTATGCTTTCCGGTATGTCTGCTAAGGCATCCTCTTGTGTTGATTTTGGTTCAATTGAGTTATTATCGTCTTTTTTAAGTTCAGTGTCAATAATAATTTTTGACTCTTTTTCAATTTTTTCTGTTTTTGTACCCATGTTTTTAGATAAATTTTTTGGTGAATCTTGAGTTTCGCTTTCTTTTTTTTGTTTAGTGTTTATATTTGATTTGCTTGACGTGGTTTTCTTGTCTGAGTTATTTTTGGGTTTTGTTTCTTCCATTTTTCTAGTATAAAAATTAAAATCTTTTTAGTTTAGGTTATGTTTTTTGTGCAGCGCCTTTTTTACCAGATCCTGCTGTTTTTCTTATGTTTCCACGTACTGTTCGCGAATTTGTTTTTGTTCTTTGCCCTCGAGCTGGCAAGCCTTTTATGTGCCTTAAACCACGGTAGCTTCTCATTTCTTTTAATCTTTTAATATTACCAATTATTTCTCTTTTTAAATCACCCTCAACCTTCTCTTTTTCTACAACAGTTCTTATTGTATTTATTTCTTCATCTGTTAGATCTTTTGTTCTTTTATTCGAGTCAATATTAGCTTCATTTAGAATGTTTATTGATTTTGATTTTCCAATACCAAAAATATAAGTTAATGCTATTTCTATTCTTTTATCACTTGGTAATACTACTCCAGATAATCTTGCTATCATGTTTTTTGGGGTTATTAATAATTAAATTTAGCCTTGTCTTTGTTTGTGTTTCTTTGTTTTGCAAATAACCCAGACTCTACCTTTTCGGCGAATAGTTTTACAATCTTTACATATTGGTTTTGCAGATGATCTTACTTTCATTTTGTGAAAAGTAAAAAGTGAAAAATAACAAGTTTAAAGCTTTTTATTTTTCACTTTTTACCTGAATTTTTAAACTTTTTACAGTCTATACGTAATTCTTCCCTTTGTCAAATCATAAGGACTCATTTCGACTTTAACTGTATCGCCCGGTAGTATTCTTATTTTATGCATACGCATTTTACCTGATAGATGTGCTAATATTTCATTACCATTTTCGGTTAATACTTTGAATGTTGTAGCCGGTAAAAGTTCTACTATTTCACCTGTTACTTCAATAAAATCTTTGGAGCTAGTTTGAGGGCTGTTATTTTTTGACATTAAGATTGGTATATTATTTTTTGCTTTATTTTTAGTTAATTTCTTAAGGTATTGTATATTATTTTATTTTGTTTGTCAAGGAGTGTAGGAAGGATGTTTATTCACCGCTTTGTGCAAAAAAATTAGATTATGAATTTAGTGTAAGTATTGCTTTTATTCTACGTACGCCTGCGCTTACGCTAGATTGTTTTTTTATTTGAAAGTGGCCGAGATCAGCAGTGTTATCGGTGTGTGGTCCTCCGCAGATTTCTTTTGAATAAATAATATTACCTTGAGATACTGTGTATACCTTTACTTTTTTTCCATACATGGAGTCAAAAACACCTATTGCACCTTGTTTTTTTGCTTCTTCGGTGCTCATTTCTTCTATTTTAATATTAGCATTAGCTTTTATTGCTTTATTTACTAAATCTTCAATTTTATTGATTTGTTCGTCTGTTAGTTTTTTATCGTGAGAAAAATCAAATCTGAGCCGCTCTGTTGTGATATTTGATCCTTTTTGCTCTACATGGTTACCTAGTATTTTTCTTAGTGCATGCAACATTAAATGAGTGGCAGTATGTAAATTTTTCGTTTTGTCGCTTGAGTCAGCTAATCCTCCTTTGAATTTAGCCTCACTTCCTTGGCGTGATAGGTTTTGGTGTTTTTTAATTTCATTATTAAATTCATTTATATCTACTAAGAGTTTATTTTCGTAAGCTAGGTCTTTTGTTATTTCAATTGGAAAACCATATGTTTGGTATAAATTAAATGCATTTTTCCCGTTTATTGTTTTTAGCCCTAATTTTTTTAGTTTATTTGTTAACTTTGAAAATTCAACCAAGCCTTTTTCAAGGGTGTTGGTGAATTTTTTTTCCTCTTTATTGAATTCATTAATAATTGTGTTTTTGTTATTGTCTAATTCGATAAAAACATCCTTATAGTCATTAATAACTATTTCTGCGATTTTGGAAATCCAAATTTTATTCATAATTCCTAAATTTTTTGAAAATCTAATTGCTCTTCTAATAAGTCTGCGTACTATGTATCCTTGGTCTGTATTATTAGGTCCAACACCTTTTTCGTCGCCAATAATAAATGTAGCAGCTTTTAAATGGTCGGCTATAATTTCAAATTCTTTTTCATGACCTTTGTATTTTTTTTCACTGAGCTCTTCAATTTTTTTGATTGTATTGATAAATAGATCTGTTTCAAATATATTATCTTTTTCTTGAATAATCATTGTTAGGCGCTCTAAGCCGCCACCAAAATCAACATTTTTGCTTGATAATTCACTCCACCCACCATTGTTTTTTTTGTATTGCATAAAAACTGAATTGCCAATTTCTATAAATCTCCCGCAATCACAATTAACATGACAATATTTTCCATATTTAGTGTTGTGTTCTTTGCCTGTGTCATAGAATGTTTCAGAATCCGGTCCTCCTAGCTCACCTACTGCTTCCCCCCTTTGCCACCAGTTTTTATCACAATACGCGAATATTCGTTCAGATTGAAAATTTATTTTTCTGCCGGGTCCTTCCTCTCCCTCGCTTTCTGTGTCCGGACCTATGTTTGCATTAACTCCATGTTTTTTAAATATTTTTACTAATAAACTTATTGAAGTCCGGTCTCTTTGAATATCTAAGTTTTTGTTGCCAAGGTAAACTGTTTGGTATAGTTTTTCTGGATTAATTTTTAATTCATCTATTAAGAATTCATACCACCATTCTAATTGTTCTTTTTTAAAATAATCGCCGAGCGACCAATTTCCAAGCATTTCAAAAAATGTGTTGTGTCTATTATCCCCAACTTCATCAATATCTTCTGCTCTAAAGCATTTTTGAAAATTTACTAAACGTTTACCTGCCGGATGTTTTTCCCCAGATAAAAAAGGCACAAGCGGAGACATGCCAGAATTGACAAATAAAATAGTAGAGTCATTCTCAGGTAATAAAGAAGCACTGGTAATTATGGTATGCTCTTTGCGTTTAAAGAAATTTAAATATTTTTCGCGAATTTCTTTTGAATTTAACATATTTATTTTCTATTATATATATCATCGTAACGAATAATGTCGTCTTCTTCAAGGTAGTTGCCGGTTTGCACCTCAATAATTTCTAGATTTATTTTTCCAGGGTTTTCTAACCTATGATTGGTATACGATGGGATAAACGTACTTTCATTTTCTTTTAATATTTCTTCTTTTGATCCATTTATAATTTTAGCAACTCCTTTGACAACTATCCAGTGTTCAGCTCTGTGATAATGTGCTTGATGGCTTAATTTTTCTCCCGGGTATACTGTTATTTTTTTGGCTTTGTGCTTGTGTCCATTCATTAGTATTTCATATTTTCCCCATGGTCGATGAATGATGAGGTTGTGTTCAAGTTCTTTTATTTTTTTTTCTTTAAGTGTTTCTACTATATTTTTAACTGAAGAGCTTTGTCCTTTTTTTTGGATAAGAATAGAATCACTAGTTTCAATAATTATTAAATCGCTTACTCCAACAGTAGCTATGACGCGATTATTTTCAGAATGAGAAAAAATATTGTAAGAGTTATGAGAAATTAATTTTTTGTTATTTTTTATTACATCTGAAAGAGCATCAAATGATCCAATATCAGTCCACCCAAAATCACCCTCAAAAACTATAACTTTGTTTGATTTTTCAGCTATTGCGTAATCTATTGAAATATTAGGTAATATATTGAAATTTTGTTTAAAATATTCATGGGATTTTTTGAATATATTGTATACATCCGGGCAGTGGAGTTTGATTTCATGAATAAATGATTTGCTGTTGAATATGTACATACCTGCATTCCATGTATAGTTTCCGCTTTTCATGTATTCTTCAGCATTATGTTTATTTGGTTTTTCTATAAATGCATCAACTAGGAAGTAATTTTCTTTTTTTTGTCCTTTTTTTATATACCCATAGTTTACTTCAGGACGTGTTGGTGTGATGCCTATGGTCCCAATATTGTTGTTGATTTCATGTTTTGCAATGGATAGTAACTCCGTGTATGCTTTATTATTTTTAATATAGTGATCAGATGGCAACACAACAATGGATTCATTTGGATTAATATGCTTAACATCTGTAAGGTATTTAACGGCAAGAGTAATGGCCGGTGCTGTATTTAGACTAGATGGCTCAATTAATATATTGTTTTTGGGGAAGTTGTTATAAATATCTCTAATTTGGTTAAAAACATTAAAAAAATTTTCTTCATTGGTTATAAAAAAAATATTTTCAGCATTTATCAATTTATTTATGCGTAAAAAAGTTTCTTGGAGTAAGGAGTTTTTTGAGTATAACTTGAGAAATTGTTTTGGGTAATTTTTTCTGCTTAGTGGCCATAATCTGGTTCCAGAACCACCGCAGAGAATAATTGCTCGCATGCATTTTGTACCATGTTTAATCAACTATTAGAAAAATATTTTTATCTTTAAGCGTTAATTGAGGATGGTATTGTGTTTATAATTTAAAGTCAAAGTAATATTATCAGACGCTTTATTGTTTAGCAAACAATAAAATTTTTTGCTGTTTTGTACAACTTGGTTGTATATTGATTATGAGATACTATTGTTTAGATTATTATTAATTTTTTTAAATTAAACCAAAAACAATAATTATAAAAGCTAATACAAATCGATAGTAAGCAAAAGTTTTAAGTGTGTGCCTTTCAGCAAATTTTATAAAGTATTTTATGGCAAGGAATCCGGAAATAAAAGCTGATAAAAAAGCTACAATTAAAACTGATAACTCAGTTTGCGAAATATTTACATTTAAAATCATTGGTATTTTGGTTATTGCCGCCCCTGTAATTATTGGTATTGACAAGAGGAAGGAAAAACGAATCGCTTCTTCGCGCTTTAAATTATTAGCTAATCCTGCTACAATAGTAATGCCTGATCTGGAGGTGCCTGGAATTAATGCTATGGTTTGAGCAAAGCCGATTGTGAGTGCAGATTTTAAGTTAATTTCTTTAATTGTTTTATATTGGTTTGATTTTTTTTCTATAATTATAAATAGAACACCAATAAAAATTAACATTATTGCTACAGTTTCTGCTGAGCGTAAAAATTTTATAATAGAATTTTCTAAAAAATAACCGGCTAGAGCTGCTGGTACTGTGCTTGCAATAATTAGTAAGCTTAAGCGGGAGTATGGATTTATTTTTCTTTTTTCTTTATCTAGGTTATTAAAAAAACCTATTATTAATTTTAATATATCATTTTTAAAAAAAATAATTACAGCAAATAGGGTTGCTAGGTGAAGATAAACATCAAAAAGCATTTCATTTATTATTGGTAGATTAAATAATTCATGAAGTAGCACTAAGTGGCCGGAACTTGACACTGGAAGAAATTCTGTTAATCCTTGGGTGATGCCAAAAATAATAGCATACAAATAATTCATATAATAAATTTGATTTACAAAAATCATGAATATTTTTTGATTTTTGCTTTATTCAATTAATTAATTATGTACTTAATAATAATTTTGCCAATAATTTCAGGTGTTTTTATTGCCCAAACCATTAAAATTTTGACTCGGATATTTAAGAAAGAAAAAGTGACTTGGAAACAATATTTAGCTTATTCCGGTATGCCGTCCGGGCATTCGGCTATGGTGGTGTCACTCACCACTATAATAGGTTTACGTGAGGGGGTTGATTCGGCAATTTTTGGGCTATCCTTTATTTTTGCTTTTTTAGTAATTCGGGATGCTGTTGGATTAAGACAGTATTTAGGACAGCATGGCAAGACTTTGAATATCTTGGTTAATGATTTAAAAGATGACCATGTTCTTGAGCATCAGTACCCCCATTTATTGGAGAGAATTGGGCATACTCCATTGCAGGTTGTTATTGGCAGTTTAATAGGATTTTTAGTTAGTGTAGTTGGGTATTTAATTACTATTTAGTGATTTAAAGTGCTCTAGAATAATGATTTTTTAAAAACGTATCGTTTGTTTTTATGTCTAGTAGCTTAAGGATTGTGTGGGCAACGTCATTTAAGGAACCGGTTGTTCTTAAAAGGCTTAGGTCTTCTTCATTTAATTCAAATTGATTTATGTTCTTTCCTTCATATTTTTTGTTGATAATTAAAAAAGGGACAGAATGATCGGTGTGTTCTGTTTCAATTGTTTCTATTAATGGATTATACATATATTCAGCATTTCCAAAAGCTGATGTTATTAGTAGTGTGCCATTTTTTTTAATTGTTTGATTGTATATTATGCCAATTTGTTCATCAATTTTTTCTATGGCTTTAATTGTCTTATTTATATTTCCTGTATGAGCTGCTGTGTCAATTAAGTTGTAAGTTGTAATTATTAAATGATATTTATTGGTGTTTATTTGATTAATTAGTTCTTTTGTGATTTTTATGATATTATTTTTTTGATTTAATGTAGTGCTATTTGGTATTAGGATTGTGCTTGTGTTTTTGTTATTTTCTGAGTTTGCACCTAAAAAATACTCCATAAATGCTAGTGACTTACTGTCTGTAATTATTAATTGATTTTTGTTGTTTTCTGAAATTAATGAATTTAGTGATAATTGTTTGTTGTTTTTTTGTGTAAAAAAATCATTGTTTACTATGTGGCCTTTTGATGTAAAAATATTTAAGTGTAAATTTTTGTCGGTTGATTTTTTTTTAAATTTATTAAATTTTTTGCTATAAATTGAATGAAGTAATTGCCTTAGTTCATATAGATTATTATTAATAAATAGCAAACAATCATTTTTTTTAATTTGTCCTATCGGTATATTTTCTTTGCTTGCTATAATTGGTGTGATCTCATTATCATTTATAGAACTGTTGTAGTTTTTTAAAATTGAGTCAATTATAGAATTAGTTAAATTACCTGAATTTTCTATTAGTGCTTTGTATGTTTTTTCTGTTCTTATATAATAGTTTTTTGTGTCTAGAGCATAAAAACCGCCAATTACACTGCAGAGTTTAATTTTATTTTTTATTATTTTCTCTAAATTTTTTATTAATTCAAAGCCTTCTTTTTTAAAGTTATTTTTGTTATTAAGAAAAATATGTAAAAATATTTTTTTTATATTTTTTTGTTTTAATATTTCTATAAATAAAACTATGTTGGATGTAATAGAATTTTCATGCTTTGAATTTATGGAGCTAAATAAATGTATGCTTGATTTATTCTTTGCTGCATGATTTATTGTTTTTTTTATACATAGATCATTTATTATATCTGACTTTAATAAAGTGATTGGTTGATTTATCGTGTGTTCGTTATTATTCTGTCCAAGAGCTTGATAGTTGGTGATTGTATTGTATATTGGATTGGCTGAATTTGCAGTTGATAAAGTAGTAGCAGGATATGTAGAAAATAGTGATTTAAAATTTGGTGTTTTTGCATTTAAAATTGCATTTCCGTCGTATTTTTGAAAAATACCCCAACCTTCGATATTAAGTAGTACTAATGGCTTGGTTTGTTTGTTTGTCATTTTTGTTTCAATACCATTTTCTGCTAACTATCAGGAAAGAATTCCTGAGTTTCAGTTGCAAAACTAACCTCGTGCTCAACATAATTTATTATGATTCGCACGCCGACTTTTTTTTCGCACGAAATTCAAAAATATTTTTATTTTTAAGCGTTAATTCCGGATGGTATAATTTTCTATTTAATGAGTGATCTTGCGGTCATTGTAGTTGGTTTTTTTTCGTTTAGGATGTCTAGAATTGTTGGGGCTATATTTCCTAAGTATCCATTATTTTTTAGTACTAAAGAATTTTTTAGTTTTTTATTTACAATTATAAAGGGTACTTGGTTTGTTGAATGCTTTGTGTTAATTTCGTTAGTTTCAAGATTAATCATTTCTTCGATATTACCATGATCGGCAGTTATTACAATAGTGCCTTCCATTTGTAAGTAAGCTTTAACTATCCGTTTTAAGCACAAATCAATTATTTCGCAGCATTTAACGCCGGCCTCTATGTTGCCAGTATGACCAATCATATCCGGAGCTGCAAAGTTTAATGTAGTGAAATCATTGTGCCATATTAAATTATTTTTTCTTTTAGGAGTTAAAGTAAAAGATTTATGTCTTAAGTTATTAATGACTATGTTTGTGAGCTTTATTGAGCTCATTTCCGGGGTTTCTTCGTAGTGTTTGATGTTTGGCGACGGAATCACTTTCCAGGTTTCGTTTGATAAGGGAGCATTATAACCTCCATTAAAAAAATAAGTTACGTGAGCATATTTTTCTTTTTCTGCTACATAGAGCTGCCTGTAATTTTTTAAGATAATAGGTAAAGTGTCTTTTAATTCTATGCCATGAAATGCAGTTTCTATGCTATCTAAATCCGGACCAAAATCAGTCATTGTTACAAATTTTAAGTTTTTTAATACTTTTTTTCTCTTGAATGAATTTGGATTTTTTTTATTAAACTCTTTTTGAGTGAAACATTTAGTTAGTTGTCTTGCTCGATCTGAGCGTAAATTAAAGAATATTACTGCATCATTATTATCTACTCTGGGCAGTAGCTTTTTTTTGTTCTTCATTACAAATGGCTCTATAAATTCATCTGTAATGCCAGCATTGTAGCTTTGAGTTATGGCCGCTTGAGGGCTATTTGCCGTATTTGCTTCTCCAAGTACAAGAGCATTATATGCTAATTTAGTATTATTCCAGTTTTTTTTTCTGTCCATCCCATAGTATCTACCCATAATTGTAGAGATTTTTTTTTCGCCTCTTAGAGAGTCTCTTTCAATTGAGCTAATAAATTTTAAAGCTCCTCTTGGTGAAGAGTCTCTTCCATCAGAGAAAAGATGCAAGTATGTTTCTTTTACGTTTTCTTTTTCAGAAAGATTAATTAGCATTTTTAAGTGCTCTGGGCTTGAGTGAGGGCTCATTTTCCCAGAAGCAAGTCCCATGATATGTAATTTGCTTTTATTTTTTTTAACATGTTTAATAGCATTTATAAAAGCATTGTTTTTGAAAAAGAGTCCTTTTTTTATTGAGCTATCAATTCTTATTGATTCTTGTTCTACTATTCTTCCTGCTCCTATATTTATATGACCTGCTTCTGAGTTTCCATCTTGACCTTTGGGCAAACCGACATATTTTCCATGAGCGTAGATAGTAGTATTTGGAAAAGTTTTTAGAAGATTGTCAAAAAATGGAGTTTTTGATAATGTGATAGCATTGCCTTTTGTTGGATTTGCAACTCCCCATCCATCAAGTATTATTAGAATTAGTGGTAAAACGTTTGACATAGCTGCTTTTTGATAATATTGTAAGAGATTTTTTTTGGTCGCAAGAAGTAAAAAAGTGTGAAAAAACCCATACAGGTTTTTTATTTTATATTATTATTTTTAAATTAGTAACTATTTATTTTAATAGTTCTTCAATTTTCATCAATCTGTTATATTTTGCTAAACGTTCACTGCGTGATAGTGAACCAGCTTTGATATAGTCTGCGCATACTCCAACTGCTAGGTCAGAAATAAAACTATCACAAGTTTCTCCACTTCTGTGCGATATCATTATTTTGTGATTATTAGCTTTGGCTAATTTGATGCATTGGATTGTTTCTGTAAGTGACCCTACTTGGTTTGGTTTAATTAAGATTGTATTAGCTGCTTTATTTTCTATTCCTTTGCATAATCTATCAATATTTGTGACAAATAAATCATCTCCAATTATTAGAATTTTTTTGCCCATTTTTTTGTTCCATTCTTGCCATCCTAGCCAATCATCTTCAGCTAAGCCATCTTCTATAGAGATAATAGGATATCTAGAAAGCCAATTTTCATAGAGGTTAATTAAATTTGTTGAGCTAAAATATGAGCTATCTAGACGAAAAATGTATTTTTTTGTTTTTCGATTATAAAGTTCACTGGACCCAACATCAATACCAATACCAATGTCTTTTTTTGGGGTGAGGCCTGTTTTTATAATGGCTGACATAATAAAATCAAGAGCGTCAACGCTCGAATTAATATCAGGAGCATATCCTCCTTCATTCCCTGTGTCAGTATCTAGTCCGTTTTTTTTTAAAATATCCCCTAGTTTATGAAAAATTTCTGCACCTATTCTTACTTTTTCTTTGAATTTTATTTTATTATTTATTGGAATTATTAAAAATTCTTGAAAATCTAGATTAGTGTCGCCATGTTTTCCTCCATTAAAAATATTAAAACATGGAGTTGGTATTTTAAAATTGCTAGGTGAAAAATTATATTTTGTGGCAATATATTTAAATAATTCAATTTTTTTTGATTTTGCAGAAGCCCTGGCACAAGCAAGAGAAACTGAAAGTATGGAATTAGCACCTAAATTTTTTTTGTTGCTTGTACTGTCAAGTTCGTTCATTATTTGGTCAATAACTTCTTGCCTGTAGACACTAATATTTTTAAGTTTTGGAAAAATTTTTTTATTTACATTGTTAACAGCCTTTAAAACCCCCATTCCCCTATATCGTGATTTATCACAATCTCTTAATTCAAAAGCTTCATGAGAACCTGTTGATGATCCTGATGGTACACTAGCACTAGCAAATATTCTATTACTAAGAATTATTTCAGTCTCTATTGTTGGGTTGCCTCTTGAGTCTAATATCTCCCTGGCTTGTATTTTTTTTATTTTTGACATTTTATATTTTATTATCTAGTGGATTTCATATTCAACAGTTGCGTTTATTTTGATGGTTTCCGCGCCAGCCTCTAATTCCGGAACTATTTTGTTTATTTGTGAATCTTCAATAGTGGCATATGATTTCATGATTGGGAAAGACCGTGAGTTGCTTTGCTCTGAAAAGCTGAGTACTTTTCCAAGTTTTACTTCCATTACATCAGCTAATGACTTGGCTTTTTGTTTAGCATTTTTTAATGCTATTATTCGTGCTTCTTGTTTTAAAGTTTCTTTATTGTCAATTGAAAAATTTAAATCACCAACTTGATTAAAATTGTATTCACCAGCTATTTGCAGAATTTTGTTAATTTTTGTTAGATTAGTTGTTTTTATTTTTATATTTTGACTTACTATGTATCCTTTTAGAATTCTTTCTCCATCTTTCCAGTCATAGCGTGGATTAATGTTGTAATTTGTGGTTTTAATATTTTTTTTATCAAGCTTTATTTCATTTTTAAGTTTATTAATTACTGTATTTATTGTTTTTGAATTTATATTTTGCGCTGTATTAATTGATTCATCTTCTGTTGATAAGCCAATATTGATAGTGACAGTATCTGGTATTCCAATAACTTTTCCTTCGCCTTGCACGGTAATTGAGTTTCTTTGCTCTTCTGTGATGCCAATGAATGCATATTTTTTTAAGGCGTTGCGAGAAAGTATGCCAATATAAAATGATGTGATAATAAGAGTAATGCTGATAGTAAGTAATGCTAATTTATGGAACATATTGTGTATTTGATATTTTTTAGGGTGTGATTTAGAAGTTTATTTGCATGATCGTTATTATTTTTTTGAATAGCTTTTTATTGTTAGTCCTTTTAATCCCGGCATTTCTTTTTGACTTAAATAAGCAAGCATTGCTCCTCCTCCCGTTGAAATCCAGTCAATATACTCTGACATTTTTGTTTGGTGTAGAGCTTCTATTGTCTCGCCTCCACCAACAACACCAAAAGCAATCCCATTGGATCTTGCTGCTATAGATTTTCCTATGGCTAATGTTCCGTGTTTGAATTTGTTATTTTCAAATTTTCCCATAGGACCATTCCATACAATTGTTTTAGCTTTTTTAATAATTTTGGAATATAATTTTATAGTTTCAGGGCCAATGTCAAGTATTTTATCATATGCCTGAATATCTTTTATATCTTTTTTTAGTATAGTCTCTCCTGTGTGTTTATCATATGTCCTTATTATTGCATCAATTGGAGTTATAATTTTTTGCTTGTCTTTGGATGTTAATTTATTTTTTAATAATTTAGTGTTCTTATTGTTTATTTTCGAAACCCCTGTTTCGTTGCCTATTAATTTCAAAAAAGAGTTTGCAATAGCCCCACCAAGCAGCATGTAGTTAGCATTTTTGTATAATTTTGCGAGTATCGGAATTTTTGTTTCAAGTTTAATTCCTCCCATAATAACCACGAACGGTTTCTCAGGGTTGATAATTTTATTTAAGTTGCTAACTTCTCTTTCAAGTAAAAGTCCTCCGTAAGACGGTAAAAAGCGTTTAATGGCATCAATACTTGCGTGAGATCTGTGGCATACTGCAAATGCATTATTTACGTAAATATCTGCCAATCTTGAAAGTCGTTTTGCGAAATTATACGAATTTTTTGTTTCTTCTGGGTAATTTCGAATATTTTCAAGAATAGTTATATCTTCATAATCTGTGTTTGCAATTTTTTCTTCTACTTTAAACCCGCAGCAATCATTTATGAAATTTACTTTTCCTGTAAATATCTTTCCTGATGTATTTTTTAGGATACTTTGAAGCTCTATGGCTACTTTTCGAAGCGAATTGTTAGCTGTTATATGGCTAATAATAATTATTTTGCATTGCTGACGTAATAAGAAAAGAATAGTTAAGATACTTGACTTAATTTTAAAATTATCTGAAATTTCACCTTTATTAAAAGGTACATTAAAATCAACTCTAAGAAGTATTTTTTTTTCTTTTAAGTCTTTTGCTTGACGTATTGTTTTTATTTGCATGGGGATAATTTTGTATCTTTTTATTATTATAGCATACTTTGATTTACATCCATCTGGTTGTTATAGTTGTTAGTATAATTCCAATTAGCCCAACGCTTATATATAATTGAATATTGTGTCTACTAAGGGTTCCTTTTATGTGATGTTGAGTGAGTCCGATTGTTACATAATTGCACAATGATAGTATTAGGCCTAGTGTCATGTAATTAAAAGGTAAAAAAGCAATAATACAGGCTAATTCCACGGTGGCTATGCATATAATAAACCATAATATTTTAATATTATTTGTTTTATTTATACTATTTATATATTTTTTTTCTAAGGATATTGTGTTGAGTGCATTATAAATTAGTAGTGCTATTAATGGTGTAAGGAGAATTAATAGCCAAAATAAATTAAGACTAAGGTAGGCTAAAAGTCCATAAATGAACGAGGAAGAGAAGTAGAATGCAATAAAATTACCATAAAGAGTTATATTCTTGTAGTTTGATGTTGAATCAAATGTTCTTTTGGATAAGAAGGTCGATTGTAAATTATAAAACCAAAATAAGAAAAAAGTAGCAGAAGTTAATAATATCTGTATTATAATTTTATTTTCTAGTAGAATTGTAAAGGATGAAACGCTGCTTGCTAGAATTGAAGGCAGAATTGCGTTTGATAAATTTTTGCTAAATTTAATGGAATGTACAATAAAGCAAATATTAATAATTGGAAGTGATATAAAAAATAGTTTTGTTGAAAATAAATGTAATTCTAGAATAAAAAAAATTATAACAACAAAAAGTAGATTTTTTTTATTTTTTTGCATATTTATTTAAATAATTCTTCCTTTATTTCCTTCCATTCGTTTGTGTTTTTATCAAATTTATATGCGTTAAGAGTGTGTCGCACTTCGCTATCGGAGTAAATATACTCTACTTGTTGTGCAGACCCTATTCTATTCGAATATGTTACTTTTTTATTAAGAATTGTCGGCTTAGTAATTAGTTCGAGCCTTATTTTTCCAATTGGTACGTTGAAAATAATGAATTCAATTGATATTCCTCCTTCTTCTTCTATTTTTTCGGTCCCTTTGTCTAGAATTTCAAATTTTTCTTTAATATCTGAAATTATATCGTTCCACCTATCTTTTGTCATAAGATTTTTTGTAGCCTAGAACTCTCACTAAATTCGTTTTTTTATAAATTGTTAATTTTGACTAAATTTTTTTGACCTATCTTCGGGTATGTCACAGAAAGTATTCAAAAAATTTATTTTAAAATTTTCTAATTTATGAATTAAAGCGAGTTTAGCGACAGTTATATATTAGTTTTTTGCTATTCTTGAATGAATACTTGTAGTATTTTTAGCTAACAGTAGTTTTTTCTAGAGTTTATTAATAGTAAACTGCTTTAGTTGATCCGCTTCTTGTGTATTTTTTAGCTACCATTGGGTCAATTTTTTTATCTTTAACGAGTTGTTCAATTGATTTATTCATTGTTATCATTCCATCTTTGGATCCTGTTTGAATTGCTGATTGAATTTGAGCTGATTTATTTGTTCTAATTAGATTAGCTACAGCTGAATTATTTATAAGTATTTCGTATGCTGCTACTCGGCCTTCTTCTTTTTTTGGGATTAATTTTTGTGAAATGACTGCTCTAAGTGAAGAAGCTAGCTGGATTAGTATTTGTCTTTGTTGGTGTGCTGGAAAAACATCAACAATCCTTTCGATAGTTTCGGTTGCTGTTGAGGTGTGTAATGTGGATAAAACTACATGACCAGTTTCTGCTGCAGTCAGGGCAGCAGA
This sequence comes from uncultured Gammaproteobacteria bacterium, assembly GCA_964569045.1. GTDB lineage: Bacteria > Patescibacteriota > Patescibacteriia > Patescibacteriales > BS150m-G62 > BS150m-G62. Next base: position 18,796 of record CAZMSR010000004.1, read on the forward strand.
AATTGTGTCAAGATCTCTCATTTCTCCAACCATGATAACATCAGGATCTTGACGGAGGGCATATTTAAGCGCTTTATCAAAGGATGTTGTATCTTGTCCTAATTCTCTTTGTTCAATTATTGATTTATCTTCAGTGAATTTGTATTCAATTGGATCCTCGATGGTTATTATGTGTTCATCTCTTGTAGTGTTAATATTATTAATCATTGATGCTAATGTAGTTGATTTACCAGAGCCGGTTGGACCTGTTATTAAAATTAATCCATCCATTAATCTTGTGAGTTTTGTCATTGTTTCAGTAAAGCCAAGTTCTTTTGGAGTGAGGATGTTGTTAATGATTAAGCGTGCAGTTAAAGCAATTTTATTTTGTTGATGATGTAAATTAATTCTAAATCTGTATCCAAAAAATTCATGTGAAAAATCAAGATCTAATTCATGTTCAAATTGATTAATTTGTTCATTACTTAAAATTTCGTAAATTTCTTTTTTAACAAAATTTTTTGATATTTCAGTCTCACCTATTCTTATTAAATTTCCATCAACTCTTATTGTTGGCTTACTTCCCTCAATTAGATGAAGGTCTGATCCTTTTTTATTAATAGCTTCTTTAAAGTATTTATCTATTGACATGTTATTGTTTAAAAAAATTAAAAATATTTGCTATTCTTAAAATTTTATTATTTTCTCATATTTATTGATTAATTTATGGAAAATTCACAGCCGCAGTAGTTTTGTCTGTATAGACCTAGTTTTTTTGCGAGAATTGTAGCTTTTAAATACCCATTGTCTTTTTTGAAATTTTGGTTTAAAAAGTTTGGGTAATTAGTTTTTTCTAATTTTAATCCTATTTCTAATATATCACTTGATTTTTTATGAGGGCTAATAGTTAATGTTGTGGTGAAATAGTTAAATTTTAGTTTATTTGCCTTGTTGCGTGTCTTTTTTAATCTATCAGTATAGCATATTTTACACCTATCTTCCCCTTCTTTATCGCTTTCATGACCTTTGATCAAGTTTTTCCAGTAATTGTGATTGTAGTCCTCTGTTATTAGATTATAGTTAAATTGTTTTGAAATTTTTTTTACTTCATTTAGTCTTTTGTTGTATTCGTATTTTGGAAAAATGTTGGGATTATAAAAATAAAGTGTGACATTGTATTTTTTAGTAAGTTCTTTTACGATATTCGCTCCGCAACTCATACAGCATGTGTGAAGTAACAGGTTGTTTAGGTGTTTTTCCATGGACAATGAGTAGTAGACTATATTAAAGTCCTGAATATGTTGTTTGCTTGATGTTTAATTCCCGCCATACCTTCTTTTTCGTTTCGAATACTCTTCTATTATTTTAATTACATCTTGTTTTTCAAGTTCCGGCCAATATTTTTCTAGAAATAGAAATTCAGAATAAACTGATTGCCAAAGCAAAAATCCAGATAAGCGTTTTTCTCCAGATGTTCTAATTATTAAGTCAGGATCAGGGATGTCTTTTGTATAAAGTCGTTTGTTTATTTCTTCTTCATTGATATTTTTTTCTTTTAAATTATCTTTAATAATTGATTTTACAGCTTCAATTATTTCAAGTCTTCCCCCATAGTTCATGCATATGTTAATAATGCCATTTTTTCCATCAGAGGTGTCTCTCATTATGCATCTGCATGCATCAGGTAAGTCACCGGGGAGTTCATTGATGTTTCCACTAATTAGTATTTTGTAGTCTTTTTTTAATGCCATTACTCGCTCTTCTTCTATTGCTCTTTTTAGTAAACTTATTAAATAGTTTACTTCTATTTGTGGTCTTTTCCAGTTTTCAGTTGAGAAAGAAAATAGTGATACAATTTTTATGCCTTGTGAAAAAAACCAGTCAGGAGCTTTTTTTGCGATTTCATAACCTTTTAAATGACCTTCTATGTTAGGTAAATTTCTTTCATTAGCCCATCTTCTATTGCCGTCCATTATTATTCCAACATGTTTTGGCGTGTTTTTTTTAGTATTTGACATATTGATGTAGGAATAATTAAATATGTCTAGTTTTTTTGAATTAATTATTACTAGTGAATTTTATTATTTATTAATTTTATTAATTTAATTTTGCTATTTTTACCATTTAATATTATAACATTTGTTTTTGGAATATCAAGGTTTAATGCAAGAAAATGTATTAGTTTATTGTTGGCTTTTTGATCTTTTGGTGACGCGGAAATGTCTATTTTATAGGTATTATCAGTTAATATTTGTTTTATTAGGGTCTTTTTAGCATTTGGATTAGCTTTAATTCTGAGGTATGTTACTTTATTGTTTTTTAGTTGTGATTTAAGATTTTGCACTTTATTTGATTTTTTTATAAACAGGGTTAAATATTTTTAGTGGATTTGTATATTTTGTTTTTTTTGTCTGATTAATGATATTTATGCGAGCATAATTCAAGGCATTTGCTGTTATAATACCTATTCTAAGTGATGTAAAGCTACCTCCTTTGTTATTAATTTTTATGCTATGAAGATTGTTTGAGTTTAGGTTGGCTTTTTTTAATAAAATGTCAATGTTTTTAAGAAGTTTGTCTGCTTGTTGATTTTTGGAGGCTATTTTTTTTTCTATGTATTGCCTGTGTGTTTGAAGCTTGAGTATTATGTGATTTCTAGTTGTTGTGTCAATAAATAGTTGATTCATTTTTTTTAACATATTTATAAGCCGGTAAAGCTTATAAATAGAAATAATATGATTGGCCAAATAAAATTAAACAAACCTAGATACAGAAAGCCAAAAATTATAAAAAAACCATATGGCTCCACTCTATCCATTATAATTTGTCCATTTGGCGGTAAATATGTTTTTAAGATTTTTGATCCATCAAGTGGTGGTAATGGTACTAAATTAAAAGCCATTAACAATAGATTTATAAAACAAAATATAATTAGCATTGTAAAAATACTAGCATGTAATGATCCATTCATTAAACTTGTTATGATTTCGTAATCTCCACTAAAATAAGCATTGGTTATTGTGTTTTTGGTGATTTTCCCAAGTGGTAATAATTGACCTGCTCCGCCAGCTATTATAGCAATTGCAAGATTGGAAATCGGACCCCCGGCAGCTACCTTTAAGTCCCCATATTTTTGATCAGATAGGTTGTGCGGATTATAGGGAACCGGTTTAGCCCAGCCAATTAAAAAATTAGATTTTGATAATATTAATATGAGTGGTAAAAGTAGAGTGCCAAATAAATCAATGTGTGCTAATGGGTTTAATGTTAACCTCCCTTCATTTTTTGCAGTGTGATCCCCTAGTTTATATGCCACTAACCCATGTGCGCATTCGTGCAGAATCGCAGAAAATATTAATATTGCAATTGTTAATATTGGGATGCTCATAAAATTTAAATAAATAAACTAGCATAATATATTTATTATATGACTATTGTTGCATTGTTTTTTGTAGATGGTTTATTAATTAATATTAATCTCCTCTCCTTCATTTAATTCACCTATGGTGCTATTAGATTCTTGAGTTTTTTTTGGCTTAATTATTGATGCATTGTTTTGTGTGACATTGGTAGCTTGTTTATTTGTAGCCCCTCCGAAACGTATTGGGTTTGATCTTAGAGCTTGATTAATCGGTGTAAGATTGTTGTTTGTTTTATTTAATGTACTTAAATTTAACTTGAAATTGCTGTTTTCTATATTTTCTTTTTTTTGATTAAATCTAGCTATTTCTTCTTGTTTTTGTTTTATTCTTAGGGTTTCTTTATTTTTTTTTAACTCTTTTTGCATTAAAAGACATTCTTTGCAATATATTGGTCTTAGTCCATCCGGTTTAAATGTAACCATAGTTGTTTTATTACAGTTTGAGCAGTTTATGATGTTAGTATCTTTTTGGATATTAGATTTGTGTGTGTCGTCTTGTGTGTTAAAGTACTGGGTTGTGCGGCTTGTTCTGTCTGGGTAAATGTATTTTTTTTCTGGACTAAATTCTTTTTTTACTTTTGTAAAAGGTGGTTGATTTTTTACTCCTTCTTCGGGTTCTTCGTGCCATTTGGCAATTTTTTCTTCAATTATATGCCTGTGCATTGAATATTTTTCACGAGAGGCTTTAATTATTTTATCTTGAACATTGGTTTTTTGTTCTAAGGTTTTCGGGGGTAATCCTTTTGCAGAAAAGGGATCTGAAGCAACTCCATCAATCATTAGTTTGCAGTAAAATTCATATTTTGGAATATTAACTATATCTTGTTCGTCAAATGTTGGTGTGAATTCTGGAACTAAAGTTTCAGCATCCTGAGCACCAACTCTAAATACTGTAAAAGAGCCAACATTGCCGAAGACTGCGTCTCTTACTTTTTCATCTAATTGTTCAATGTATTGATGTGCCATTATTAAATTTAAGCGATATTTTCTGGCTTCCGATAATATATTAGCAAAACTTTCTGTGGCAAAATTTTGAAATTCATCAACATATAAATAAAAATCTTGTCTTGTTGATTCAGGAATATCTACTCGACTCATGGCGGCTAATTGAATTTTGGTTATCATCATAGCACCAAGTAATTGCATGTTATCTTCTCCTATTAATCCTTTTGATAAATTCATTATTAAAATTTTCTTTTCATCCATAATTTCTCGGACGTTAATGGAAGATTTTACTTGACCTACAATATTTCTGATCAATGAAGCAGATAAAAATTGCCCTACTTTATTTTGAATAGGAGCAACAGCTTCTGAAGCAAATTTATCTGTATAGCTGGCAAATTCTTTTGTCCAGAAAGATTTTACTACCGGGTCTTTAATGTGTGTAATTATTTTTTTCCTAAAATCTTTGTCAGAAAGCATACGAACTACAGCGAGTAATGTTGCTTCTGGATAGTCTAATACTGCTAAAATTGCATTTCTTAGCGTGTATTCAAGTCTTGGACCCCATGAATCTGCCCATAATTTTTTAAATACCCCAAGTAGCCCTGATGCTACTAAATGTCTGAAATGAGGGTCAACATGTTCAATTACATTGAAAGCAATGGGATGATCAATATCACCTGGATTGAAATATATTACATCGTTAATTCTGTGACTAGGTATATATTCAATGATTTTTTCTGCTAAATCTCCGTGAGGGTCTGTAACTGCAAGACCGCGACCAGCATTTATGTCATCAATAATCATATTCTCAAGTAGTGTTGACTTGCCCATCCCTGTTTTTCCTATTAAGTACATGTGTCTTCTGCGATCATCAGCCTTGATTCCAAAGCGTCGCATTTCATTTCTGAAAGTTGTTTTACCAAATAAGGTTATTTCATTCATATGATTAATAATTATTAATTTTTATTAATATTATTATTTATTAGTTTTTTAGTCAATTTTATTGTGTTTTATTATCTGTATTTTGCTTTAGTGAGTATATTTTTTCACTACGGTTGTGGTTTGTTCACTTTTTTATGTTTTTTTATTCAAAAGGAAGATTTGATGGAGTGTTATTTTTTGTTGATTCTAGATTTTCTGGAGATTTTTTTTGATATTTTGGAGTCTTTTCATTTGCATCGAGATCTTGGTGTGAATTATTGGGTTCTGATATTGTATTAAGCTCTGTTAATTTATTTATGTTATTTTTTTCTTCTTGACTAATTAGGTCTTGTTCGATTTCATTGAAGTTGTTGGTGGATTCGTCTTCTTTTCCGTCTTTGATTGGTAAAGTTGACGGAGCTTGCGATTTTTTAGCTGCTACTTTTTGCAAGCCAGTTGCTTTAACATATTCGCCTTGTGGAAAATTCCATAAAGTTGCGAGTTCCTCTATGCTCATTCGCTGCATGTTGCGTCCAGAAGATCCACTACGTCCTATGTAGTTTTTTGTGATTTTATTTTTTCTTGTATTTAAGCGAGATTTTTTAGGTGCAAATGATAGAGAGGTGGCAGTTTTTTTCATATCAGGTTTTAAGTTGTTTAGCTGAACATCAGCAAATTGTTTTAAAAACCCAACAAAGCCGTTGACCACTTTTGATTTATTCATTACTTCTTTTTTTGCCATGTACACAAACCTAATTTTAACTTTAAAGTTTGCTTGAGCGGCTTTTTCAGAAATTGCTTCAATTTTATTTTTTTGTATTGGTTTTAATTCTATCATTTTCAAAGATGCGTCCTCTTCTTCTTTGGTTTCTGATGGAATATCGCTCCACATTTTATAAATAAATTCACTAAAACTATGCAAAATACCTATAAGCATGTCAATAATTAGGTCACCTAAATGTTTTTTTGATTTTATTTTCTCGTTTAATATTTCAGCAATTTCCGGTTCACTTACATCCATTTCATTAAAGCCAATTGGTTTAACAATGATTTGATACCATATTTGCTCCCCATCTCGCAATGATCCACACAGATCCATAAGAGCTGATAACGGGTCTTTGTATTGCATTTCAGTTGGACCCATTTGATGTTCAAAGTGTTTGTAGGTTTTAATCGGGTAGGTTTCATTGTTTGCGTATATAAATTCAGTACCCCATACATCCCATGTATCGTCTGGATATTTTGTCGGCATACCTTCCGTATAATCATCTACTTCTGTTATTTCAGCATCCGGATATTGAGAGTAAACTGATGTTTCAATTAAGTTTCTGAATTTTTCCGGAGTATGAATAAGAAATTGTGTGTATCCATTTATACTTACTATCTCGTAACTGAAAGTGAGTTGAAATTGACCTTCGATGTACTCTTCAATTAAATTTTGTGTGCCATGTGCTCCACCTAAGTAGCTGAACATGTTTTCTACCGCTTTTGGAGATTGCTCATTGCTTCTAGGAATATCTATTGCTAGAAGAATAAATTTAATACCGCCTTTCCATTTACCTTGCTTATTGTCCAACCATATTTGATATGCACCAATAAACAGTACTATAACAAAAGATGGTAAGCCAAACCAAAAAAAGATATTTACGAGAGCAATATCTGGAGGTAAGTTAAAAAAATTAGTGATACCAGAAAAGTCAATGATAATATCCATGAATAAATTTTAGCATAATTTTTTATCTGAACCAAGTATGTAGTTGCTGTTGCGTTGTACTTATTTATACTATTCCCAATTAAATATTTGGAAAACATTCTTGAATTTCGGCTATAAAATTCGTTTTTCGTTCAACATAATTCATTATTCATTATGCCTCACGCTCCGGCTTGTTTTTTGTTCGAAATTAAGAAATGTTTTTATTCCAAAGGGACTGTCGCCAAACTCGCTTCAATTCATAAATTTGGAAATTTTAAGATAAATTTTTTGAATAATTTTTGAGGCATATCCTAAGGTAAGCCAAAAAAATTTGAAAAAAATTTAGCCAAAATTAACAATTTATGGGTGAGGCGAGTTTGGCGACAGTCCCAAAGTGTTAATTGGGAGTGGTATAAATTGATTGGTTGTTATTTAAATAAAATAAAAAAATCGGCTATTAGACCGATTTTTTATATTGATAAATGATTAGATTAGTGTGTAGCTATTGTTATTTTTTAAAAATTGTTTATTGTTTGTAAGTGCTAAAATTACAGTAGTACGTTTAACAAGTCTTTGTTTTAAGACTTTGTCGATTATTTCGTCTCTAGATATGGGGTTTTTAGATGTTTTAATTATATCTGCAATGATTTCAGTTACAGTTCCTTTTTTATAACCCCATTCTGTTAATGTATACATGCCTCTTCCTACTAAAACATATTTTTCTCCCAAAATTAATTCATTATGCACTGTTGCTGCATTTGCCTTTTTTTTATCGAATTGAATTTTATTAATCTCTTCTGCTATTTGAGTGAAATGCATTGGTTTTTTATTTTCTTTTAAGATCAGGTAAATTTTTTCATTAATTGTCTTTGGTTTAATTTCACTCCAATTATTAATCCCCCAATAACCAAGTTTGTTTTGTTCGATGTTTTGAGCAGCAACTAAAAGAGAATAAAGTGGTTTTTCTTGTTTGATTATTGTAAGATCATTTGATGTGAGTTTTTTTAAGGCAGGTAAAACATCTACTTGGTTAATTGATGAAAGTTTTGGTTTATTTATTTTAAAAGTATTAAGATTTTTTGCCAAACTAATAATTTCGTTAGTTGTTAAGATAGAGTTCTTGCTTTGAATATTTTTTGAAAGTTCGTGTATTATTTTTTCTGCATGATTTATATTAGTGTTGTTTTTTGTTAGGCATTTTTTTAATTGTTTTGAACTTGTTATTTCTTTGATGTTGTTATTCAGAAGTTTTGAAATAATAAAATAGTAATTATTTTTATAAATTTCTTTGTTGCTATAATTATTGTTTGCAAGTATTATTAGGTGTTCAAGTAGATAGTTTAATTCAATTAAGCCTCCATATTCATTGATTAGATTTATTATATGGTCATTTAAAGTATTGATATTCTTTTCTAGAATTTTTAGTTCTTTTATCTTTTTAAGAGCAACAGATTCTAGCTGACGTATTCTTTCTCTTGTTAAATTATGATCGCGTCCGATTTCTTCAAGAGTTTGTTTTTTTGGCTCACTTAAGCCAAAACGTCGAGAAACAATATCTTGCTCTCTTTTATTAAGATTGGTAAGTAGTAATTTATTTATATCGATTACATTTTGTTGTTGCTTTTGAGGCATATGTTGTATTTTGAGGATAAGAATGAATATAATAAACAGTTTTATTAAACTTATTTTGTTATTTTTTTTGTTGAAATTTAATTTTTATTGTATTGCTCCGTAAGCATATCATATTTTATTATTTTGTCAACATTTTTTAATACATAAAAATAAATTGTAACTAAAAAAAGCTAATTTTAGCGAAATAATTAAGTAAATTCAGATGGGTTTATAGGTATAATACTATGCCACTATTTTTTTAATTTTTTGTATATCCTATATATTAAAAATACAAAAAAATAGTAAATTTAATATTTTTTATATAAGTATTTTTAATTACTTTAATTTGAAATTCGTTTTTTTGTATTAAAAATACATCAAAAATAATGCAATGTATTAAAAAATATTGATATTATTACAATTTAATTAAACCATTTTGTGCGCCAACTTTAGCAATAACATTTGCGGAGTTTTTTGATGCCAATATGAGTGAATTTTTAATATCCCCATATTTTATTAGACCTGCTATAAAACTTGAATTAAAAGCATCTCCAACACCGGTTGTGTCTACTCTTCTCTTTTCTTTATATGGTTTTTGAAAGTATATTTTTTTTCCGTTAAAAACATGCGCTCCTTTACGACCAGAAGTTATGAGAACAATTTTCGGACCAAAATTTTTTATTATTTTTAATAAATTATTTATATTATTTAAAAATTGTTTATTGTGGTTATTATATTTTTTTGAGGCTAATACTAGTTCTAGCGCTTCATCTTTGTTTAATGATAATACATGTGTTTTTTTTAAATATTTAAGAAGTACAGTATGTTTGTATGTTAGTTGAGCGCTGCCAATGTTCCAGGCAATATTGTTGTGGTTTGTGCTAAAAATTTGTTTTAAAGTGTCTTTCCAGTTTCCGGCTAAAGATGTTAAGTATATCCAGTCAGTTTTTTTATTTAAAATTTTAAGATCTTTATTTGTTATTTGTAGTTCTGTATTTGCTCCCCTATTTGAAAATATAACGTGTTCTTTTGCGTGAATAGAGCTGGCAATTAAAAATGAGAAACCTGTCTCAAGGGTCTTTGATTTTTTTATAAGATTTACGTGTACATTGTATTTTTTTAAATTTTTAATTATGTTTTTGCCTCTATCGTCATTACCTACTGATGTAATAGTGCCTACTTTTAAGCCTAGGCTAGCAAAAGACACAGCAGTGTTTGCAGCCCCTCCTCCAAATGTTTTAAATATTTGATCAACTTTAATTTTTGCACCATATTCAAAAGCTAACATTTTTTGGCAGAGTAGATTTTTTTTATTTTTTAATAGTGTGCATTCACTGGTGTAGAAAGTTATATCTTCAAGTGAAGACCCTATTGTTATAACATTAAAATGCATATTACTAGAGTATCATAGAATTGTAAATAATAAAACACGGAATATAGAATTCCGTGTTTTAGTGCATTGTTTTTTATATTTTTATGTCATTGATGCTTTTTAGTAGACTATTTTTTGCTTCCTCAGATATTAGATATATATTGTCACTATTCCCTTTTTTTGCATAATACATGGTGTTGTTATTCTGAATTTGAGAAAATGGATTTGTGTCAGTGTTGTTTGTGTTATTACTTAAGCTGTCACCTATCATTATTGTGTTGTCAAAATTTGTGCCTGTTATTTGAGCGATTATTGCATGTTTTTCCAGTCCTGTTCCATCAAATGTTTGTTTTGGTATTTTAGTGGCTTTTAAGTTAGTCATTGTAGTAAGAGTATCAATAATTGAGCTTTCATTTACTTTAAATTGCTCTGGTTTAATTAGTGCCCAGTGACCACCATCTTTTTCAAAAATAAATTGTTTATCAGGGTATTGAAGACGAAGCATGGTTGCTTTTGTAATATCTGAATTGAATATTGTTTTGTCTTTCCAGTCTTCTTTGTCAAATAATTTAACAAGATTTTCTTCTATTGAGTATGTGTCAGGTATGTGCGGTAATGATATATATGTATCAACAAAATTATTAGCTAATTTTCCTATAACTATATCCATGGCATCTTTACCTTCTTCAATAATACTAACAATTATGCCGCTTTCATCTGTGCCAAATTCTTCTTTTTTTTCATCTTCAGAGCTTACTAGCTCTAATGCTGCGATTTTAGCATTTTCTAAGGTTTCAATTATATTTTTTGAAGTTTCTTTGTTTACATAAAAGTTTTTTGTTCCCTCTATTTTAAATTTATCATTTTCTTTTGTTAAAGTAGTTGTCACTCCATCACGATTAACAATAATTTTGCTAATAGATTCTGTGCTAATTTCAGATAAAAAATTGGCTGGATTTTCTTCTTGAATGTTCTCTTCTTGCATTGGGCCTTTGTATATATAAGCTGCTCCCCATAATACTACTAGGATAATTATCAATCTTAAAGTTGTTTTGCTCATAATTATATTTCAAATAATATATATTCAATTATATTTTTTTGAATACAGTATTTTTGAGTAAATTTATTTGCCCCCCGCTATTATTAATTAATATTGGTGTTTAATTGTATTTTTTTCTTCTCGAGTAATATCTTAGCATGCCAAAACATATTACTGCAAATGTTGTTCCAAAAATGTTTACGTATCTAATAAAATGCCTTTTATTATCATTAATTTCTTTAATTGGCCTTGATGTAACACCTTTTGATCTAATTTTTATTAAGTCTTCATCGATGCTTAAGTAATCTACGATGTTTTGGAAAAATAAAAGATTTTCTGGATTTTGTCTTAAGTATTTATCTGATATAAAGTCTGCATCACCAATTACTATTATTTTTGCTTTAGAGGTTGTATTATCTGAGTACGCACTTTTGATTTTACCAGATAAAGAATATGCAAGTATATATTGATTAGGTTTATTTGATGGTATGCTTAGGGAACTGGAGCGAGGATTTAAATCGAAATTTTCTTCTTGTAGCCAGGCATTTTTTGTTGTTTTTAGCAATGGACTAATTATAGTTTCTGAATCGATATTTTGTTCGATTATGTTAAGTGAGCTTGCCCATGGTAAAACAAGGCTTTCAAGTTTAGCAACTGCAGTATGGTCTTGATTAAAGCCATCTTTTGTAATTTTAGGCCATAAAGGATAGTTTAGCATGAACGAAACAAAACCTTGAGAGAAGGATGTGAGGCCAGATTGATTATCAAGAACTAAATTAGTATTAATATTTATTCCGTATTTTTGAATAAGTTCATGAAGATTATTGTTGTTTGGAAATCCTTCTAAATTATTTCCTATATTAACACCATTAGATAAAATAATTAAAGAGTTTCCACTTACAATGAAGTTATCTAAAGATTCAAGTGTTTTTTTCGGTAAGTCTGAGTTAATATCGGATAGTATTAAAGTACTGATTTCACTAAGTATATTCTCAATGTTTTCTGAGTCAGATAGATCAATGCTTTGTATTTTGTAAAATTGAGCTAATTTTTCATTTGCAATGCGAGTTGTGTTTATAGAATCATTAATTATTCCTACTGTTGGTAATGTTTTTGAAGTAACTTTTTTTATAGCCAGCGTTAAATCATATTCAAGATTGAAAGTACTTTCAATAACTGGAATTACTTCTGTATTTTCTCCATAATGAATTGCTATACCAATAAAACCGTTGGTTATTTGATATTTGTCTTTTTCTAGGACATTGAATTGTAATTCAGGAATTCCAAGAAAATATAGCTCTTCTTTTATTTTTTCATCATTAGTGGGGTTAATTATTTTGTATTTTACTTTATTTGAATAATTTGCATAGTCATCAAGTATGTCTTTTATGTCTTGTTTTAATGTAATATATTGCGAAGGTAAATTTTCACTTATATATAGTTTTATATTGATAATATCATCCAAGTTTGTTGCTGTGTTAATACTTACTTGTGAGATAGAATAATCTTTGTTTTTTGTTAGATCGATACGAAAAAAAATGCTATAGGCAAAAAAATTAATTACAGCAATAATACCTAAAGTGCTTAGAGTGAGAATAAGTACATCTATTTTGTTGGATTTTTTTTGAACCATATTTAATTTCGTGATAGTTCTAGTTTTTTCACATTAAGCCAGATAAAGAAAAATATAAAACTTGAATAATATATAATATCTTTTGTGTCAATTACACCCCTAGAAATACTATGAAAATGATTTCCTAGACCTATGAATTTCATAACAGGCGTTATTACTGCAGGAGTTCTAGCTAAAATAAAATCAGCTCCAGCAATAAAGAATAAAAAACATGCAAGTGATCCGATGACAAAAGCAATTATTTGATTTTTTGTTAAACTAGAGACAAACATTCCCAAGGAAATGTATGCTCCGCCAAGCAATATTGCGCCCAAATAACCTCCGATAATTGGTCCAAGGTCAACATCACCAAGATACATGAGTGTAATAGGGATACTAAAAGTCGCAATAAGGGCTAGTCCAAGGAATATTATGCCGCTAAGAAATTTTGCTATTGAAACCTGCCAGTATGTGACAGGAAGAGTGAGAAGGAATTCTATGGTGCCTGTTTTTTTTTCTTCTGCCCATAAACGCATTGTAATAGCTGGTGCTAAAAAAAGGAAGATCCATGGCAAAAGAGCAAAGAAACCTCGCATATTATTTTGTCCCACTAGAAAAAAAGAGCTAAAGAAAAGCCAATTACTTATGACTAGAAATACTCCTATAAAGATATAAGCAATAGGTGAATTAAAATAATGCATTAATTCTTTTTTTAGAAGTGAGTAAATTGGTTTTATTGTTTTAATTAATATCATTTTAGATTTAAAATAAGCTGTGGTCGTGTGCTTATATAGTTAATTCTCTAAAAACATCTTCAAGGCTTGCATTGGTTCTGGAAAATTCAAGAATGGAATAATTGTTTGCTGTTATTTGTTTTGATATAATTTCTCTCATATCTTCATTATTTGTTGGCTCTAGATGGTATTCGTAAATATTTAAACTTTCTTTTTTGTGTATTGACACTTTGTTTATACCTGTTATTTGTTCCAAGATTTGAAGCGCTTTATAGCGTTCTCCTTTTAAGGTTATGCGGTATAGTAATTTTTTTTTGGTTTTTTCTTGTAACTCTAATGGTGAGCCTTGAGCTACAATTTGCCCTTTGTTTATAATGATTATTTTGTCTGAAATTGCGCTTGCTTCACTTAAAATATGAGTAGAAAAAATTACTGTTTTTTCTTGTCCTATTTTTTTTATTAATTTTCTAATTTCTATAATTTGATTTGGATCAAGTCCTGTAGTTGGTTCATCAAGAATTAATATATCAGGTTTATGTATTATTGCTTGAGCTAATCCCACTCTTTGTCTGTAGCCTTTTGATAGTTCGTCAATGGGTTTAGTAATTACTTCTTCAAGTCCGCATTCTTTTGCTGTTTCTTTAACCTCTATGTTAATTTTATTTTTTGGAATTTCCCGGATTTCAGCTACAAATTTTAAATATTCATATACTAATAATTCATCATATAATGGGACCATTTCCGGCAAGTATCCAATTTTTTTCCTTACATGAAGTAAATTATCTTGAACGTCTAGCCCTGCTACCTCTATGCTTCCTTTGTTCGGATCTAGAAATGATGTTATTAATTTCATTGTGGTAGTTTTCCCTGCTCCGTTTGGTCCAAGAAAGCCAATAATTTCACCTTTTTTTATACTAAAGCTGATATTATTAATAGCAATATGTGAATCGTATTTTTTTGTTAAGTTTTTTATTTCTATCATTTTTTAAGTTTGCGCTGTGTTTGATGTATTTTATTTTTTTTATAAGTTTATGAATTTTTTAATTTATTTTTTAATTTAGCATATAGCATTTTTTTGTCAAAATTGTGTTGTGTAGTTGCTATTTAACTTTTAATTATTTTTTGAGTCCCTATATATCTTTGTATTAAAAAATTGTAGATTTTAGATAAAAATTTATTTAATAATAGAGTGTTTAATAGTTGTTGTGAAATTGTTTTTTTAGTGATTGTTAGCTAATTTTTAGTTATTCTGTTTTTTTTACATATAAACATGAAGTTGTGTTTAAGGTATTTTGAATAGTTTTTTTGCATTTTTTGTGGTAATATCTCCAATTCTTTCTTCGCTTAAATGTTTTATTTCTCCAATTTTTTTGGCAATATGTTTTACTAAAATAGGCTCATTTCTTTTGCCTCTGAATGGTTCCGGAGTAAGAAATGGAGAATCAGTTTCAATCATAAATTTATTATTAGGTAAGCGTCTAAGTAGATTGTCCCATTGTTGTGAGAAGGTAATTATGCCAGTAAAAGAAATGAGCAAGCCAATATTAAAATATTTCCAAGCAAGATCTTCATTACCGGAAAAACAGTGAATTACGCCCCATGCATCAAGAGATGGGAAAAGATCTTTTTTTTCTTTACGAAATTTTTCTAAAATGCTAATCATATCGTCATGGGCATTTCTACAGTGAAGAATACATGGTAGATTTTGTTCCCTAGCAATTCTGATTTGTTCAAGCATTATTATTTTTTGCTCTTTTTTTAATGCATTTAAATTTTTGTTATTATTGAAGTGGGAGTAGTCTAGACCAATTTCTCCGATAGCAATGACTTTTTCGAATTTAGCAAATTTTTCATATACTCTTGGGCTAAATTCTTCGTTATATGAATCTATGATTTTGTTTTCATTTTTTTGGGTTATGTTTATTGGGTGAAATCCAGCTGACGCAAACACACCTTTTTGATATCTATTGGCTAAATCTAATGCTTTTTGGGACGATTTTCTATCGGTTCCAACAATAATGATTTCAACTTTTTTACTTAAGGCTCGTCTAATAACAACATCATAGTCATTTTTGAATGAGTTAAAATTTATATGACAATGTGTATCAATGTATGACATGTTTTTTTACCTAACTATTTTAATATTATTTATATCACACAAGTCTAATATCTTTGATTCTTTATTTTTTTGAATACCTGCGTCTATTCCAAGTCTAATCTTATTTGTAAGCTTTTTTGGTGTTTTTTGAATATTAGTGATATTTTTTTTCCCACTTAAATTAAGGCTAGTTGATGTTATGGGGTTGTTTATTTTTTTTAATAGTTTTATTAAAAAGTTTGAGTTTATTGGCATTCTTACTGCTGCACTGTTATTAGTTGATTTAAGTATTTTAGGTAATATTGACTTAGCATTTAGTATCACGGTTGTTGGTTTTTCCCCTTTTTGCCAGATTTTTCGAAGTAATTTATCTTGTTTTTTGGATACATAAAAGTATTTTTTAAGCATACAATAACTTTTAACTAAAATTATTATTGGTTTATCTCCTGTTCTATTTTTAAGCTTATAAATATTTTTTATTGCTGCTAAATTTGTTGCATCACAACCTAATCCATAAATAGTATCAGTTGGATAAGCTATTATTTCTCCGGATTTAAATGTTTTTGCAATACTGTCTATATCTGTTTGGGTTGTTAATTTAATGAGTTTCATAGTGTTCTATAGAAGCTGTCTTCAAGTTTGCTCCATTAATGGATTTTTTAATTTATGAGTTATACTCAATTGCTAAATTATTTTCGAAATTAGTTTAACAATTAAGCATAAAACTAGTTTGACAACAGTTTTTTGCAATTCATTATGTTGTGTATCTTTAAAACAGTATAACTAAAAACACCCCAAGTGTCTATGGGATGTTTTTAGTTGAATGTTTTAGAGTACAGCGTCTTTTGCAGCTTTAGCTAGTCTAAATTTAACTACTGTTTTAGCGGCAATTTTGATTTTTTCACCAGTAGCTGGATTGACTCCCATTCTTGCTTTTCTTTTTGCTTTTACCATTTTGCCAAATCCTGGTAATACAAATTCACCTTCTTTTTTTACTTGTTTGTAAGCTAGGCTTGTTAATTCGTCGAAAACATTGTTTATGTCTTTTTTGGATAAGCCAGTTGAGTCGGCTATTGCGCTTGTTAGTTGCGCTTTTGTCATTTTTGCCATACATGTGATTATTTTCGACTTTAATTTTGAGATGATTACAAAAGTAATTCGAAAATAAGTATATTAAAAGTATGAGTTAGTTACTTATCCACAATTATACATTAAATAAAATAATTAGTAAAAGTTTTTAGCCTTTATTTATAAGCTTTTTTACCTACTGAGTGATTCAGTGTGTTTAAAAATTGGTCCCATGTATAGTTTTTTTTCATTGTTGTGACTTACTATAAGAATAATGAAATTGATTTCATTTATATTTTCAACAATATTTTTTTGACCTCCTGTAAAAGAAAGTACTAGTTCTTTCTTTGATGGAGTTTTAATTTGATAATTTTTGATAAAATTTTCTAGATTTTTTAGATCATAGTAATCTGATTCTTCATTAATGAGTTCTTTTTTTGCTACAGTTAATATGTTGTTTATTTGTGTTATGAAATTATTTAATTTTAAATAAGTGAAATCGTTAGTATTAATAACCTTAAGTGTTGGTAGTATATTTTTGAGCATCTCTGTGTTTGATTTAAGTTCATTTAAGAGATTGATTTCCGGTTCAACATAGATGTTTAATATTTTACTTGACTCAAAGGAGCTCTTTTTTTCTGATATTGTATGCCATTTTTCATGTGGTAAGTGTAAATTGGTCCATAGAGCTAGTATTGTATTTAATTTTCGCTCCTCCCATTTTTTATTTTTTGTGTAGCTAGGTGTGTTAAATGTAGGTTTTTTTGAGTATGTTTTAAGAATATCAAGAGTGTTCCAGTAATTGTTACTATGCCAGTCATGAATATTAAATTTGTTAAGTGATGTTGTTATTTTATCTGACGCTGTGTCGTAGTTTGTATAATTTTTGTTTGTTGTAAAGTATTTGTTATTGTTGGGTATTGGGATTATTAAATTTGCTATATCTAGAGCAATAGCTCTGCATCTGTATGTTTTTTTATTATCTTTGCAGGCAGTTATTGGTATTTTTTTCCCTTTATTACCCATGTAAATGCCTGCTTCTTTGGTTAGTTTTTTAAAAATGTAGTCATTTGGCCATAATTGATCTTGAAGCAATTTGAAGTTGATAGATGCGCGGTTTAATGTGTCGTTATTAGTGATTTCTTCTTTTACTTGATTCTGTTTATTTGCTAAAAAATGATTTTGTATTAATGAAATGTCATTTTCTATATTTTGATTGTCTCTTGAGAAAATTTCTTCAATTGTATTTTTTGGAAATAGTTCATTAAAAATATCGTTCAAATGAAAATACGTTATTCCTTCATTTAATCCTTTGAAGTATGCAAGTGTTTTGTATATTGTTGCCCACTTGTTTACTATGTGTTGGTTTTGAATAAAATCTCTTGTTATTAAGTGCGCTGCGAAATGGTTAATTATCCAATCATCTTTGTCAAGAGTGCAATTTTTGCAAACAGTGTCTTTATAGAAAATTGGAAATGGAGTATTTAGCCATGTGGCAGCTAAGTAAAAATTTGATAATTTTGCGCTTCTTTTATATTCATTAGGTGGGTTAAATTGCCTATAATCTCTTTTGAATAAAAGAACAGGAGATTTTGTGATTTGATTTTTTTTATTAATTAAATTTAACTCTGGATTAACATCATCTTTTAAGTATGCCGGTAGTACAAAGTTATATTTTGATAATTCACTTGTATTGAATTTAGTCTTGTCTGTATGTGATGAAGAAATTTGAGCTTGTTTTGGCTTGAGAATTTGTAAAGCAGTGGCAAAAAAAGCTGCTTCTAGGCGAGCTGCCTCAAGTTCTAAATCATTAGTGTACCCAATTTCGTTTAAACGATGTTTATAACGTTTATCAGCAATAACAAACAGTTCCTTGGATATTTCCCACAAATCATTATAAAAAGAATCTTGTTCTATTGCTTTGAATGTGTCTTTTAGGAGATTTTGATAGTAGTATATTAAAAAATCTGTAGTTATTATTGGCGGAATATCCATATTGCTGAGTGTTTTGTAAGCATCAAAAAAATTGTTTGGTTTATTTGAGAAAGGATTGGAAGCTATGCTAAACCCATAGTTATTTAAATTGTTTAAATGGGGGTCAAGATTTATAAGTCTTGATATTTTATGATAGTTAGAAACATCAGATTTAATATTTAGTGGGAGGTTGAGTTGATTTATGTTACTTTTTATGGTTTCTAGGTTTTCTTGATAAAAGCTTCCAAACGAAAGTTCTTCAATTTGTGAGCTGTTATTTTTATTTATTTTTTCTTTTTTTTGAGTATCACTTTTAGATGTTGGTAATATTGCTATTGGTTTTGTTGTAGTGGGCGTTGCTAATAAGTCATTATTTAAATCTTTTTTAGTTGAATTAGTTTGATTTTTTTGGTTTATATAATCAACTTTTTCTTTTTTTCCATTGTAGTAGCTAATAGTTGTTGTAATTATTATAATTAATAATGTCAAAAAAACACCTAAGCCTATTAAGATCCATTTTAGTTTTTTGTTTTTTTTATTAAAATTGTTTATTGGATACTCTGTGTTACTGTCTGTAAGTGAATCATTTAGCATAGTTTATTTTAAGTATTTATTTTTATTTAATAAATGCTCTTCATATGTATGAGCAAAATATGTTACTCCGTTTTTCCCAGTTAAAAAAAATAAATATTCATTGTTATCCGGGTATATTGCAGCTTCTAATGCGTTTAACCCAGGATTGCTTATTGGGGTTGGTGGAAGCCCTTTGTATTTGTAGCTATTGTACGGTGAATCGATTTTTAAATCTACTAAAGAGTGCGCATCAATTTTATCTTTAAGTAAATATGAAAGGGTTGCATCGGATTCTAATTTTATGTCTTTGTCAAGTCGATTCCAAAAGATAGCAGAAATTTTTTTCATATCTTCCGGACTTTGTACCTCTTTTTCAATTAATGAAGCCATAATAATAATTTCATGCAATGTTTTGTTTTGATTTTTAATATCTTTAATCATTTGTTTGCTTAATTTTGATTCAAAGTTTTTAAGTGTTTTTATTATAATATTTTTGACATTTGTGTTTTTGAATATTTTATATGTATCAGGAAATAAGTATCCTTCTAGTGTCGCTTCTTCGGGTGCTAGTTTTAAAAAGTTGAAATTTTTTATGTCGCTATCTAATTCTTTTATTGGTTTTTTAAGAAGTGCTAAGCTTTCTGGTTTTATATGATTATTTTTTTTTAAATATTCTATTATATTTTGATTTGTCCAACCTTCAATGATTTTGATTGTTACTTCATTCCCATGGGTAGCCCCATTTATTAGTGTGCTTACTGTATCAATTATACTGCTCGAGGTGTTTAATGTATGTGTTCCAGCTTTGAGCTTTTTGTCAAGGTTTTTTTGCCAAATATATAACTTAAAATATAGTGTTGAGTTAATTATTTTATTGTCTTTTAGGTTTTGTGCAATTGTGTTAATGCTTTGGTTTTTTTTGATTGTGAATTCAGTTTTTTCATCTTCTATTATTATTAATTGCTTTATTCCTTGTTTGTAAAAAAAGTACCCGAGGCTTCCGGTTATTACTAGAATTAATAAAATGTAGGATATTAATTTTATCATTTATTTAACTATAACATATTATTGGTTAATTTTAAAAAATTAACTTGTACCTGCAAGAAACTATCTAAGGCAATTGTTGATTTTTATTTAATTTTACATTTAAAAATTATTCAAAAATTACACCCAATGAAGATGTATAAATAGTTATACTTAATCCCTAAACTAATTTCGGTAATTTTTTTAAATTTTGGCTGTGGCTTTGAGAAAAAATTTGGTCTATACTACGGCATAAGCAAAATTTTTTCTCTTTGCCTCGCTCGAAATTAAAAATTTTTTTTCTAAATTAGTTTAGGGATTGAGTATAGTTGGGAGTGATGTATAAAATAATTGTGTTAATTATATAAATATGTAATTCTAATAATTAGAGAGTTTTGAAATTTATAATAAGTAGATTAGAGATGGAGCTTTGGAATGTATATAGTATTTTTAGTGCTAGCTTAGGTGATCTTTTTAATGAGTTATTATTTAGTAACGGATTTGTTTTTTTAGTAAATGGTGTGCCCAATGCATTGTTTGTAATATTTTTTGTTGTTATTATTTATGTTATGGTATGGTATTTGTCTATTTATTTTTGTCTAAAAAGTAGATAATCTTAAAATAGTTAAGGGTTTTTGTTAATAGTGCCCTTTTTTATTGACTAATAATTAATTTTAGTATAAAATTGCAAAAAAAGTCTTTAATGTGTAAGTTAAAGTTTTTAATAATTATTATATTTTATTTATGGCTGATAATAAAATTGCTATCATTAAAACAGGCGGCAAGCAATATAAAGTGTTAAAAGGAGATTTAATTAAAGTTGAAAAAATAGGAGAAGAGGTAAATAAGAATATTAAGATTAAAACACTCCTAAAATCGAATGTAGATGGGAGTGATCTTGAATTAGGTAATCCTTTTTTGGATAATAAGGTTGAGGTAAAAATTGTTGGCGGAGGAAAGGCTAAAAAAGTTAATGTTGTGAAGTATAAGAATAAAACGCGGTATAAAAGAAATATTGGACATAGACAGCCTTATTCAGAAATAGAAATAACGCAAATATAAGCATCTTTTATGTATTTTAAAAAACTAGCTTTTAAGGTTAGTTTTTTTAATTCATAATATTTCTGTATTTAAATGCATTATTTAGAGTTGTTTCGTCGGTGTATTCTAAATTGGACCCCATTGGGAGTCCTCTGGCTAATTTTGTAATTTTTAAATTATATGTTTTAAGTTTTTTTGCTATATACATTGCTGTTGTCTCACCTTCAATGTTGGGGTTAAAGGCTAAGATAATTTCTGTTGGTGTAGTTTTTTTTATGTATTCTAATAATTTTTCTATGGCTAAGTGGTTGCTATTTATCCCTTTAGAAATTTCTATGGTCTGACCTAGATTAAAATATATGCCAGAGTGTTTGCGAGTTGATTCAATTGTGAGCATATCTCTTGCATCTGACACAATGCATAATATTTTTTTGTCTCTATTTTTATCTAGGCATATTGTACAAATTTCATTTTCCGCAAGGCAATTGCATAGCTTGCATTCTTTTATTTGTTCTTTTAATTCGATTAGTAACTGAGCTAGTAAAAAAATATCTTCTTGTTTTTGTTTTAATAAACAAAAAACATATCTTTCGGCTGTTCTTGGCCCGACACCGGGTAGAATTAAAAATGACTTAATCAGTTTATTTATAATTTGCGGGTATGTCATAAATAATTTATCCTAGTCCCGGTAATCCACCCATTTGCTGCATTTTTTGTGCCATAAGTTTTTGTACTTTTTTTACTCCATCATTAAAACATTCTTGCAATAATGCTTCTAAATTTTCTTTTTTTAATTCTTCTTTGATTGTTATTGAAGTTACTTCTAGATTGCCATTGATAATAATTTTTACTCCATTTTTTTCAATAGTAACACTTTCATCAGCTAAGGCAGACTGCATTTGCTTTGCCTTATCACGCAACTCTTTAAATTGTTTCAGTTTATTGAACATAATATATTTTTTTATTATTTATTTTAAAATTGTGGTGGTGCTTCATGTTTTATGTCAATACTCTTATATGATACAACATCCCGATCAAAATACAAGTTGATTTTTCCGGTTGGGCCGTTTCTATGTTTTGCTATATATAATTCGGCACTAGTTAGTTCTTCGGGGGTTAGTTCTTCTTCTTTAAAATTTCGATCAGCTGCTTTCCTGTATAAAAACATTACAATATCAGCATCTTGTTCAATACTTCCAGATTCACGTAAGTGCGACAATTTTGGTATAGCCGGCTTGCTTTGTTCAACTGTACGAGAAAGTTGGGATAAGGCGATAACAGGTACATCTAGTTCACGAGCAATGCCTTTGAGTCCGCGAGAAATTTCTGCTACTTCTTGCACTCTATTGTCACCGGATTTGCCCCTTCCTTCCATTAGCTGTAGATAGTCAATTATTATTAAACCTAGTCCTTTTTCAGTTTGAAGTCGTCTAGCCTTTGTTCTTACTTCCATGATATTGCAATTTGATGTATCGTCAATATGTATTTGAGCATCGGCTAGCTCACCCATTGCTCCTGCAATACGGGCAAAATCATTATTTTCTTCTGTGTCAGAAAGTTGACCGGTCCTCATTTTCCATAACCCGACTCCGGCATGTGCACAGAGCATGCGGTCAACTAGTTGCTCTTTACTCATTTCGAGAGAAAATACTCCAACACCTTGCTTGCTTTTTACTGCAGCTTGACGAGCAACATCCAGTACAAATGTAGTTTTTCCAACACTGGGTCGTGCAGCAAGTATTATTAAGTCAGATTTTTGCAAGCCTGAGAGTAACTTGTCTAGTTCTTCGTACCCAGTTGGTAAGCCTCTTAGTTGTCCGGATTGCTTGTGTAAATCATCAATACGAGTAAAAGCATCGTTAAGTAAAGAGTCAATTGAGCTAAACGCGCTTTTTGTTGAGGTTTGAGAAACAGAAAATAGTTTTGATTCAGCTTCGTCAAGTAATCCGTCAATTTCTTCAGCTTCTTGAAACCCAAGAGCGTGAATTTCGCTTGCTGCAGTTATTAAACGTCGCAATATTGCTTTTCTTTGTACGATTTGAGCATAATTAACAACATGCGATGATGTTGCTACTGAATTTGATAATTTTAATAGATACGATCTGCCACCTATTTTTTTTAATTTCTTTTTTTCTTCTAGTCGATTAGTTAGACTAAGAATGTCAAGTGGTTCATGTTTGGCATAAAGCTCCTGGATTGTTTCAAATATAGTAGCATGAGAGTCTTTGTAAAAGTCGTTTGCTGTAACTAAATCTGCTATTTTAATAATTGAATCTTTGTCAATCATTAAAGAGCCAATAAGAGATTCTTCAGCTTCAATGTTGTGCGGTGGAACTTTGGTAAGATTGTTTTCATTAAACATATGTGTATCATACGTAATTAATAATAATTATTCAATATTGAGCTGTAAACAAAAAATTCACTAAGAAATGAATTTTTTTTGTTATGTATGTAATTTGATGTATTTTAATTAACTTGTTTTAGTTCGTGGATAATTTGTTCTATTTCACCGTCTAATATTTTTGTGATTCCATGCCAGTTTTTGTTTATTCTGTGATCTGTTATACGATCTTGAGGAAAATTGTAGGTTCTTATTTTTTCAGATCTGTCGCCACTACCTATTTGAGAGAGTCTAGTGTCTTGAGTTTCTTTTTGTCTTTTTTCGTCTTCTAATGCTAAAAGTCGTGATCGTAATATTTGCATAGTTTTTTCTTTGTTTTGATGTTGAGATTTTTGATCCTGGCAACTTACTATTAATCCGCTAGGTATGTGGGTTATACGTATTGCAGAATAGGTAGTATTTACGCTTTGTCCGCCGGGACCTGAAGAGCAAAATGTGTCAATGCGTATATCTTCATTTTTTATTTCAAGATCCATGGTTTCTGCTTCTGGTAATACCGCAACTGTTGCAGTTGAGGTATGCACGCGACCTTGTTTTTCAGTTTCGGGTACTCTTTGCACTCTATGAGTTCCGCTTTCAAATTTTAATTCACCATATGCAGCACTACCTATAATTTCAAAAATTACTTCTTTAAACCCACCGATTTCATTTTGACTGCTGGTTAAAATATTTACTTTAAATCTTTTGTTTTCAGCATATTTTGAATACATTCTGAATAATTCTGCTGCAAATAGTGCTGATTCATCGCCGCCAGTACCGGCTCGTATTTCCATGATGCAATTTTTTTTGTCCTTTGGGTCTTTTGGTTTTAGCTCTGCTTCAAGTTTTTGTTCTAGAATCGATTTTTCTTGCTCTAAACTTTCAATATCATCGCTTGCCATTTTTAAAATCTCTTTATCAGTTTCTGAGGAAATTACTTGCTTGCTTTGATCTATGTTTTTAAATACTTGTTCAAGTTTAATAACTAAATTATATGTTGCTTTTTGTTCAGCGTGTTCTTTGGCTACCCGGGCTATTTTTTTAGGGTTATTAATGATATTTGGGTCTTCAAGTTGCTCTGTTAGATTTAAATATTTTTCTTTAATTTTTTCGTACATAAATTTAGCAACTTAAACATTAGCAAATATTTTTGCTACTTGAGTCATGTGCTTAAACATTGCTTAGTTATTCTTTTTTTCTGCCTTTTTATCAGCTTTTTTTACTGCCTTTTTTGCTCTTTTTATTCTTTTTCCTTTTCTTGTTTTTGATATTTCTTTTTGAGCTTTAATTTTGGCTTCAAATTTTTCAACGCGGCGTGCAGTGTCAACTAGTTTTTGTTTACCAGTAAAGAAAGGATGACACTTAGAGCAAAGGTCTGTCTTTATTTCGCTGAGCGTAGAGCCTGTAGTGAATGAATTACCACATGCGCATTCAACTTTAGTATTTGAGTGATATTTTGGATGAGTATCTTTTTTCATAAATTTTTTTGTAGAGATAATTTTTCATTATTTAGTCTGTATTCTTTATGAAACTAAGATTAGCATAGTTATTCATTGCTGACAAGAGGTTTTTTAGTGGTTTTTTTAAAAAATAAGTTATTTGTGTAAATTTATGGTAATTTTTGATTTTTTCTAATGGAAAAATATATAACTAGCGTTATCATAAGTACTAAAACTAGATTTAATGCAATAAATTTACCACGACTTTGTAAGAAAATAGAAGTAACCCCAAAAATACATGAAAAAGCATAATAAAGTAAAACTGTTTTTTTTGTACCTAACCCTGAGTCATTTAAGCGATGGTGTAAATGAGATCTATCAGCTGAAGTTAATGGATTTTGATTATTTAGTGTTCTTCTTAATATTGTCCATCCCATATCTATTGCAGGGATTCCTATTATAAGTAGCGTGATTGCTACTTTTCCGCCGGAAATTATAGCTATTACGCCTAAAATGTAGCCTAAAAAAATTGATCCACCTTCACCTAAAAATATTTTTGCTGGATGCCAATTTAGAATCAGAAATCCAAGACATGCTCCAGCAAGAACTAAGCTAACTAGTCCAATATCAGGTTGGTAATATTTAGTTGTTAGTGTAAAAATGAATATTATAAAGGCGCCTATCCCAACTACTCCACTAACTAAACCATCTAGTCCATCAAGAAGTTTAGTTGTGTACATAATGCATAATAGCCAAATAATTATAAATATATTTGAGGTAATATTTGAAAAAAGTAAATGTTCGTTTGTGAGTGGATTTGTTATTTTTGTTACCCCAACTCCTCCTAGTATAACAGAAAAGCAAGCAAATAATGGGAATAAAATTTGAAGTTTTGGACTTAGATTTAATTTATCATCAAGAAAGCCACCTATTATTAATATTAAGCCGCCAATAAATACACCTATCCAGTGCTTTAATTCCAGGCTACCAGATAAGATTTGATTTTTTGCTAGAAAGATAATGCAAAAAAAGGATAAAAAAATAGCCGTTCCTCCTAAAAGTGGTGTACGACCAGTATGTTTTTTCCGTTCAATGCTTGGTTCGTCAATAATGTTTAGTTTTAGTGCTAGTGTTCTTATTTTTAATGTTAGAAAATAACTAAAACTTGTGGATATAAAAAAAATTAACGCATAATACATTTGTTTTCCGTTAATTAAATTATACTAAATTCATAACCTAATATAAAATTTGAAGTTAGATTATGAGTTTAGTATAATACAGTTATTTGTGGGATAAATTTTTATGCTGTGCGTTGATATTCGTTTACTACTTGTCATAATCACATAAGAATGTGATTATAATTCCTTTGCTTTGTTGATTTTAATATTGCCTTCTTTGTTTATTATAATGGTATCTCGTCTTTTTACAAGACCTGATAGTATTTTATCTGCTATTTTGTTTTCAATTTTTTCTTGCAACACTCTTTTTAGCGGTCTAGCACCAAAACTTGGATCAAAGCCTTCTTTTGCTAATATTTCAATTCCTTTATTATGTACCTCTAGTATTATGCCTTTTTTATTTAGCATTTTTTTTATATCAGTAATCATTAATTCAGTGATTTTTATCAGATTGTCTAAGTTGAGAGGCTTAAAAACCAATACTCCATCAAACCTATTGATCATCTCCGGTCTTAAGTGTTTGTTTAAATAAGTGTTTATTAATTCATCTTTTATGTCTTTAGTGTTAACTCCAATGGATATTTGTTCTTGAATAAAAACAGAGCCGATGTTCGAAGTTGCGACAATTATTGTGTTTGTGAAATCTGTTGTTTTGCCGCTCGCATCTGTTAATCTACCATCATCCAAAATTTGTAGAAATAAATCAAGGATTTTTGGATGAGCTTTTTCTATTTCGTCTAAGAGTATTAGTGAAAATGGTGCAATGGTCACCTTTTCGATAAGGAGACTTGTATTTCCCTCTTTTGAGCCAATCATTTTTTTTACTGAGTCTTGATGTTGAAATTCACTCATGTCTAGTCTTATCATGTTTTTACTTGATTCAAAATATATTTTTGCTACTGTTTTAGCTAGATGAGTTTTTCCAACGCCAGTTGGACCTAAAAATAAAAATGATGCAATTGGGCGATTCTGTTCTCTTAATTCAACACGAGCTCTTCTTAGACTGGAAGATATTGAATTAACTGCTTGATTTTGTCCAATCATGTCTTTATGAATTAATTTTTCTAAATTTAGTAGTCTTTGGCTTTCATCTTGTGATAATTTTGTCAATGGAATGCCTGTGATATCAGATATCACTTTAGATGCATCATTTTTTGTTGCTGTGCTTTTAATTCCTTTGGTTTTGATTGTATGTAAACCAACTTGATCGATAATTTCTACTGCTTTCTTAGGTAAATTATGATTGTGAATGTATTTGTTTGATAAATATACAATTTGTTCTATGCAGCCGTATGTAAAAAATATTTTATATTTTTTTTCTAATTTTTTAACTTTACTCTCTAATATTTGAATAGCTAAATTTCCTTTAGGTTCATTTATATTTATTATGTCAAATATATTTCCAAGAGTTTGAGATTCTAGGTATTTTCTAAAGCTTGAAGGTGTTGTTGTTGCAAGGATTAAACATTTTTTTGCTTTAATAGCGCTAGCTAATGTTTTTGCTACTGAAATACTTTCACCTTCTCCTAATTTTATTCCTGTAAGGTTTTCAATGTCTTCAATGTAAAATATTATATTACCTGATTTTTTTGCTTCATCTAAGGCAACTAGAATCTTTTCTTGGATTTTATTTGGCTTAGCTCCGCTTGTGAGTTTTGCAATATTAAGTTTTAGTAAACGTTTGTCTTTTAAGCTGGTTGGTACGTTTTCAGTGACCATTAATTTTGCGATTTTTTCTATTAGGGTTTCTTTTCCTACTCCGATTTCGCCAACAAGTAAACATGCATTTTTTCCTGTTAAAAAAGATGAGAGTATTGAACTTATTTTTGTTTCTCTGTTAACGCAATAATCTAGCTTAGCCCACTTAGCCTTTCTAGTTAAATCAATTGAGTAATGATCGAGTATTGGGGTTGCAACTGCACTAAAAGCACGGTCCATGCTTCCGCCAGGTTTAAAGCGTGCCATTTTTGAATATAGTTTTTTTTGTATTTTAATGTGATTATCAATTCTAAACCATTCTAGACAGTTTTTAATTTTTTCTTCATCGATTTCCATGTCAAAAAGTATTTCTCTTATTATTTTGGAATGAACATGAAGTGATAGTAATAGGTTAAGAGCGTAAATTCGTTTATCACCCATTTGGTAGCCTCTTAGGTAGGCTTCGATTAATGTTTTTTTTGATTCATTATCAAGTGTTATAACGTAGTTTTTGTTTTTATTTTCTTTTGATAGTAATGAAATTTGATTGTTTATTTTTAAAATTAAATTTTTCTTGTTAATATTAAGTCTTTTTAAGAAAATCTGAACAGTTTTGTCATTTATTAAGTTTAAGCTAATGTGTAGTGGTGTTACAGTTGAGTCTCCTAATTTTGCAGCTAAGCTGAATGATGATTCAATAATTTTTAATGAATTTTTGCTAAATCCCGATGCTACGTCAATTTTATATTTTGAGTTAAAGTATTTTAATTCTCCCCAATTGTTTGGTAATTCTTTTGCGCCATTTTTTAATTTTTTAATTAAGTGGAATGTCTTAGAGGATGAGTATCTATACCAGGCAAACATTATGAATGCTAGTGAACACCAAAAAAGAAAAATAAATTGATGTTTATGTTCCCAGAATTTATAATTCGTGAGATTATATGTGCCACTTGTTATTTTTTGACCAATCCAAATGGTGAGTGTTATGATACCGATTACCCCTGCTAAGCCAAGACTAGTATTAAAAATTGTATTAATGTTGCGTTTTACTTTGTTGAATTTTACTACTTTACGATTGTATTTTTGCTTCCAGTATAAAAAATAGCCTTCATGAAAAGTACCTACTTTTAAGTTGTTGCATTCTTTACATGTTTGATTTTTTCGTATATTTTGTGTATTACATGCCGGGCAAGTAATGAAGTTTATATTGAATTGTTTGCTTGTTAAATTCATTTATTGAATTTGATAAATTATTCCATTAATTACTAAAAAAGGCAGTGATAACCAAATTATGATTATTGTAAGAGAGACTAGTGTTAAGAAGAGTAAGAAAAGTCCTCGTATAAATATTTGTATTGTTCTAATAAAAAAACTTATTACTAAGCTAGTAATGTCATATTGACTATACATTGGTTTAAAAATATTTTTTATCCACACTAATAAAGCCAAAGATTTTTCTTGATTACGCAAAAAACGTAATTGAGTTTTAGTTATATTCCATAAACCAAGACTGTACCACCATATTGGAAAATAAAGAATTTCTATTATTAAATCACCCAATGCTTTTAGGCTAAGAGTTGCGTAATTGTGCATAATGGTATTATAACATTTTTTTTTATTAATTCCCAGGGTCTTGTGGTAGTTATGTGGCTATCTAAAAAGTTTAAAAGTTTATTTATTTTTGAATTATTTTATTTCCAATTTTTATTCTTAAATGTATGAGATTTTTTTCGTTTGTTTAAATTAGGGCTTTAAGTACTTTAAGTGCTTCCGGTAAAATTGGTAGCAGAATACTAGACGCCTCAATTAACCATGGCGCAATAATTGATTCAACAAGCCATTCTCCAAACCAGTGTTCCACGATAGTATATCTGGAAGATACAAAAAGAATAATACCAATTATTAATGTTCCTTCAAATAATCCAAATATTGCACCTAGAATTCTATTGAATGTTGTTAAAAAAGGAATTATAGATATTATATTAAAGATTTTATCTAAAATTGCAAAAAATAGAACTACTATTTTGCGGATAATAAAAAAAGTAAAAATAAAAGTTATAATATGACCCAAGTTATCGTGACCCATAAATAGGTCTTGAACGTATGGATATATTAATAAAAAAAAGCGACTAGCTAAGATTGCTCCAATTATTACCCCAGCAATACCGCCAATAACTCTAATAAAGCCAAAAAACAAGCCATAAAAAATAAAGCCAGACAATAGAACTATTAAAATTACATCAAAAATTGAGAACATTTATTAGTTATTTGCCAATTATTATTACAAATTCCCCCTTTTGAGCATTTGGGTCTTGTTTTAATTTGGTTATAATATTATTAATTTCTCCTCTGTAGATTGTTTCGTGCATTTTTGTTAATTCTCTTAGTACAACGATCGATGTGAGGTTTTTGAGGGGCGTGTATTTTTTGATTTCGCTTGACTTTGAATTTGAAATATTTTTGGCGTAAATATTTTTTATTTCTTCTAAGAATTTTATTATTCTGTGTTTTGATTCATATATTACTACTGGATACTCAGACGATAGTATTTTTTTAATAAAAGTCATTCTACCCTTTTTATGAGGAGGAAAGCCCATGAATACAAATTTGTCTGCCCTTAAACCTGATATTGATAATGCTGCCGTTAATGCTGATGGTCCTGGTATTGATTCTATTTGGAAATTTTTTTCTTGGTCTCTATTTATATGTGAGAAATTTTTTGCATCTAAAATATGTTGTACTAATTTGCCACCCGGATCAGATATGCCGGGTGTTCCGGCATCTGTTACTAGGGCAAGATTCTTGCCTTCTTTTAATAAATTAATTGCGTGATTAATTTTTGATTCACCGGAATGCTCATGAAAGCTAATTAATTTATTATTTATTTTGTATTTGTTTAGTAGTTTTTTTGTTACTCGTGTGTCTTCACATAATATAAAATCAACCTCCTCTAACAAGCGAAGGGCACGTAAGCTAATGTCTTCAAGGTTTCCAATTGGTGTTGCTATAATATAGAGCATAAAATTACACTATTTCATCTCTTCTTTCTTTAACGTATTTTGTCCACTCTTCAGCTATTTCAACAAATGCTTTAAATGGCGCCTCCATTATAAAATCCATAATAAAAACAAATACATTTACACGAGAGAATTTTTCTGATAGGAATTTTCCGGTTGCTACAATTGGCATATAGAAAAAGTCCACCAAGAAACTAAATATATTTTCGTTTGGCTCTGATACTCTAAGTTCTGATATAGATTTTCTTATTCTGATGCCAAAAAAGCTAACAAAAGCTAAAAAGAATAAAAAGATTATTATGCTAACCCAATTAAAATTAATTGCTTGTAGCCCCCATATAACAAAACCAAAAGATGAGAAAAATGTAATAGTATATATTAATCCAAACATTGTGTTCATAAAAGCGCCTCTTTTTGCCGGTGGTTTTATAATGGTTGGGCTAAGATTCTTTTTTTCTTCATAAAGAATTTCTTCAATACCAGATATGATTTTTTTGGTATTTGCTTCATTCGGAACTTGTGTGAATAGCACAATAATAAATAAAAGGAGTGCAGGAAAGCCTATGTTAATAATTAGGGATATTGGATTCACCTCTTCGCCAAACCATTTTATTATAGGAATTTCTAAAAGAAAGACAAATACAGATTTAGTAACAAAGATATAAAGTATGCTACGTAATGCAGCACGCCACAATCTAGATCGAGTAAAATCGTATTTTTTTTCACATATTTTTTTTATATCAAAAGCAAGCTCTTTATAGTTTGTTTTCGCTTTTTTATATTCTACGTTTGGGTCTGTGGTTATGGTGTCTGTTAGAGTATTAAAAAATACTGCGTATCTTGATGTTATTCTATTTAATTGAGTTTTAATTGGATGATTTATTTGTTTTGTTAGGCTTAAAATTATTTTTGGGAGATTATGCGCTACTTTATTTATTAAATTTATGTCTGCTTCATCCCACTCTGGAATATAATATTTAAAAACAATAAAGCCTATCATGGAGTTATCAAATTTTAGTAATTTGCGATAAATGCTAATATATACTTGAATTTCTTTGTCATTTGCATAAATAGAGTTTTTAGGCAGTTCAATTTTGTTAGTTAAAATTTCATATATTTGTTTTATTTCTATGTCGACTATGTTGTTGTTTCTTAGTCTTTCTTCAATGTCGCAAGCAGCTAAACTAAAGAGCCAGTTCGTCGTTTGTTTTTTTTGTTTAAATTGAGTATTTGTTGATTGTTCAAAAGTATTTTTGGTTTTTATGTATTTTTCAATAACTTGACCAATTTCATCTATTTTAGTTTCCGGTATAGTGTTATTTGGTAGGTATGCTGCTCTTATGAGCTCTGTTAGGAGATTTTTTGAGATTTTTAAGCTGTCAATTTTTTTAATACTGCCTTGAATTAAAATTTCACGTTTTAATATTCTTTCTATGGCATTTTCTCTTAGTAAATGTTCTTCTTTGTAGTCAATGCTATTTCTTATTTTTTCATAATAAAAAGCCATCTTTGATAAAAAAGATGAAACTTTAATTTTAGGAATTTCATTGTTTGTTTCTTTTTGACTTTGACTTGCGTAAATTACTTGAAATAATTTAATTGCATTATCTGTAAGTGTATGGCTAGTTTCAGAAATATTCTTTTTTGATAGTGTTGGGTTAAACATTAATTTTATTAAAGCATAAAATTAGCTAAAAATCAATACTTTTTAAAATACCTGCTCATACAACATAATACGATTTCTTCACTAAGTGCAATATTGGCAATTTTTTTTTAGCTAAATTAAAGCTATAGTCTTACAACTCTCTTTGGTCGGTCCTAACGGACAAGTAAGACTATTATCGCTTTATTTAGCTAAAAAATTGAAACATATCGTATATTCGTTCAGAAATGTATTATATTGTATGAGCAGATATTTTTTAAAATTTAAAGATTTTTTTAACATCTTTTTTTATACTTATTATTTTGTATGCTCCGTAAAAAAAGGTATACGCAATGACTAATACAAATGCTCCTATTACTAAACGAGCTAAAAAGTCTACCCAGACAATTAAGACTCCTAGAATTAATAGTAGTATTCCGGAAAATATTAATGTATATATAATTCCGTTTACTTTTTTTTGAAGTGGTTTAAATAATGTAGTCATTTGAATGATTTAATATTATATTATTATTCTATCAGAATGAATTACGAAAAACAAAAACAACTCTTTTGATACAGAGTTGTTTTTGTTAAGTTGATTTGTTGATTACATCATTGGCATTCCGCCACCCATACCCGGCATGCCTCCCGGCATACCTCCAGGCATGCTTGGTTCGTTTTTAGCTTCCGGTTTATCTGCAATTACAGCTTCGGTTGTTAGAAACATAGCAGCAGCACTAGCGGCATTCTCAAGAGCAGATCTTACTACTTTTGTGGGGTCTACTACACCGGCTTCGACTAAGTTTTCAAATTTATCATTGGCTGCATTGTAGCCAATGCTATTGTTTCCTTGCTTATGTTCTCTAATAATATTGTATAGAATAAGTGAACCGTCTTTGCCTGCGTTAGTAGCTATTTGTTTGATTGGTTCCAGTATTGCATTGTCAACTATTTTTGTTCCGGGTGTGTCTTCTCGAGTATCTGTTAACTCTTCAAAAGCATTTCCAGCTGTTGCTAAGGCTAAACCTCCGCCAGATACAACTCCCTCAGCAACTGCTGCTCTTGTGGCATTAAGAGCATCTTCAATTCTATCTTTTTTTTCTTTCATTTCGGTTTCAGTAGCTGCGCCTACCTTGATAACAGCTACACCGCCGGCTAATTTTGCTAACCTTTCTTGTAGTTTTTCTTTGTCAAAATCAGAATCATTTACAGCTATTTCTTTTTTAATTTGCTCAATGCGTTCTCTTATCCTCTCGTTGTCCCCTGCTCCACCAACTATTGTAGTATTGTCTTTTGTAGCACTTATTTTTCTGGCTTTGCCTAAATCTTCGAGTGATGCGTTTTCAAGTTTAAGTCCTACTTTTTCTGATATAACTCTACCATTTGTTAATATAGCAATATCTTCTAGCATTGCTTCACGTCTGTCTCCAAAGCCAGGTGCTTTAACTCCAAGAACATTAAATGTGCCTCTAAGTTTATTAACAACAAATGTTGATAAAGCTTCTCCGTCAATGTCTTCAGCTATAATTACTAAATCCTTTTTTCCAGAGCCTGCCATTTTTTCTAAAAGTGGTAAAACTTCTTGTATTGATGAGATTTTTTTATCTGTTAGTAGTACATAGGAGTCTTCAAAATCAGCCTTCATTGATTCAGTGTTAGTTATCATGTAAGGAGAGATGTATCCGTTATCAAATTGCATTCCTTCGACAATTTCTTTTTCAACGCCAAAGGATTGACCCTCCTCTACTGTTATGACTCCGTCTTTACCAACTGATTCCATGGCTGAGCCAATTATATTTCCAATTTCTTTGTCATTAGCACTAATTGAGGCTACTTGGGATATTTCTTCTCTTGTGGAAATAGTTTTTGAAATATTTTTTAAATTATTTACTATTACTTCAACTTTTTTTTCAATTCCTTTTCTAATTTCTAGTGGGCTAATACCGGTTGATACTAATTTTAGTCCTTCTTGTATCATGGCTTGAGCTAAGATTGTTGCAGTAGTTGTGCCATCTCCGGCTGTGTCATTTGTTTTTGAGGCAACTTCTTTTACTATTTCTGCTCCAATGTTTTCTATTTTATCTTCTAATTCAATTTCTTTGGCAACACTTACACCATCTTTAGTGATGATTGGTGAGCCAAAGCTTTTTTCCATAACAACATTTCGACCTTTTGGTCCTAGTGTTACTTTTACCGCGTTAGCTAATTTATCAACGCCGTCTTTTAGTTTTGAACGAGCTTCTTCGTTATAAATGATTTGTTTTGACATTTTTTAAAAATTAGAACCTAGAATTTAAAATATTAAATTTTAATTTCTAAATTCTAGCTAAATTAATTTTCTAGAATAGCTATTATATCTGATTCGCTAATAACAAGATATTCAATTCCTTCAATTTTTATTTCGTCCGGTGAGTATTTTTTAAACATTACGGTTTGTCCAATTTGTACACTAACGGGAGCGCGTGATCCTGATTCACTAAGTTTACCAGGACCTATTGCAACTACTTCGCCTTTTTCCGGTTTTTCTTTATCCACTGTGTCAGGTAAAACAATACCTGATTTTGTTGTGGTGTCTTCACGCATTGGCTTAACAATGACGTGATCATGAAGTGGTTTAATGTTCATAGTTATGATTTTAAGCTAAAAATTAATTTTTTAAACATATGTTAAAATTATTTTATAGCCTGTTAATTAAATTATATTTATTGTTTGTCTAGCACTTTAATCATTAGAGTGCTAAAAGTTATTCACATATAACATTTTAATTTATTTTTTTAAGTTGTCAAGTGATTTAGTTTTTTGCTTTGTATCTTGTATTTATAATTTTACCAATTTGCGCACAATTAATTTGGTTATTTTCTAAATAAGTATCAAAATAGTATTCACTTTTTGCCTTTAGTTTATTGTTTTTTATTTTTCCTTCAATTAAAACCTTGATGATTTTGTTATTAAATCGTTTTTTATAGTTTTTTTCCAGTTTTGAGCTTAATTCCCTGAGTGTTTTGCTTCTAGTTTTAGTTGTGTCTTGGTTGACCTTGTTTTTGAGATTAAAGGCAGCGGTTTTTTTATGTAGTGAAAATGAAAAGGTGTGGATTTTTGAAAATTTTATTTTTTTAGTAAATTCTATAGTTTTATTAAAATCTTCTGTTGTTTCTCCAGGAAATCCTACTATAATATCTGTAGTAAATGAAAAGTCTGGCATAAGTTTAAAAATATAGTTAATCTTGTTTTTATAATGTGTTGTGCTGTATGGTCGATTCATTAATTTTAGAATTTTATCACATCCGGATTGTAATGATATATGTAGGTGTTTGCATATTTTTCCGTCTGATTCTTGAATTAATTTTATTAAGTTATTGTTTACTTCTGTTATTTCAATTGAACTAAGTCTTATTCGTCCTAGTTTAGGTAGTTTTATTAATTGTTTTAATAGGTTAACTAGCGCAAAACCTCCTTCAGCTCCTCTTTGTCGTTTTTTGTGTTCTTTTTCTTCATTATATAATCCAAGATGAATGCCGCAGAGCACTATTTCTTGATAGCCGCAATTTATAGCATTTTTTGTTTCATTAATAACTTCTGAAGGTTTTTTACTTCGTAGTTTTCCTCTTGTGAATGGTATTACACAATAGGAACAATATTGCTCACAACCATCTTGAATTTTTAAAAAATATCGTGTTTTACTCTTTGTTTTTTGTATTTTTGAGTTTAATATTTTATTGTTATCTCTTACCTTATTTGTAATTTTTTTAATGATTTTTTCTATATTATTGTTTATGATAAAATCAGGTTGTAATATTTTTGTGCTAGTATTATAGACTTGTGGCCAGCAGCCTGCAATTGCAATCCGGCTATTTGGATTTTCTCGTTTTGCCTTATTGATTGCTATTTGATTTTTTTGAATTGCAGATTTTGTTACACAGCACGTATTAATAATTGATAAGCTTGCATTTTTTTCAACTTCCAGAAAATAATTTTTATTTAATTTTTGCTTTATTTCGTTTGTGTCGTATTGATTAACTTTACAGCCAAGAGTGTAGATTTTATAAGTTTTGGTAATCATGTTCAAATGATATTAGCTATATTGATTAAAATCAAGTATATAATGATTGTGAGTGGTATAGTGATTTTGACAAATTAGCGATATTTGGATATTATTTTAATATATTTAAATTTATCCAAAATTCATTAAATTTTAATTAAAATTAGTAAAAAGTATGAAGAAATTTTTAATAGGTTTATTAGTTTTTGTTATCTTGTGTGGCATGTATACATATTCTACGTATAATAAGTTAATAACAAAAGATGAAGTTGTTAATAATCAATGGTCTCAGGTTGAGACTCAGTATCAAAGAAGATTTGATTTAATTCCTAATTTAGTTGAATCTGTCAAGGGTGTTATGAAGCAAGAGAAGGATGTATTTACTCAAATAGCTGAAGCTAGAACTAGATATTCTGGAGCAGCATCATCTAATGATAAGACAGTTGCTGCTACTCAGATAGAATCTGCTTTAGGACGACTCTTGGTTGTTATGGAGCGCTATCCTGATCTTAAGTCAGCTCAAAATGTGCAAATTTTAATGGCGCAATTAGAAGGAGCTGAAAATAGAGTAAGTGTAGAAAGAAAGAGGTATAATGATAAGGCAGCTGATTATAATTTAATAATAAAAAGAGTCCCATCAAGATGGGTGGCAAGTATTTTTGGATTTGAAGTGCGTAGTTATTTTGAGGCACAAGAAGGCGCAGAAAGTGCTCCAAAAGTTCAGTTTTAGGAATTTGATAGAAAAGTCTTAAATGTATTTATTTAAAACCATTATTATATCTTTATTATTTATTTTTTTTGCAAGCGTTAGTGATGTTTTTGCTTACTATGACTTAGGAAAGCCTAGTGGATATGTGAATGATTTTGCCGGTGTTGTTAATGATGATTATGAAAAAAATATTGAAAATAAGCTAAAAGAATTTAAAAAACAAACATCAAATGAAATTTCTGTAGTAATTATTAATGATTTAAAAGGTTATGCAATTGAAAATTTTGCAGTAAAGTTATTTGAAAGTTGGCAGATTGGACAGAAGGATGAAGATAATGGAGTTTTGTTACTTGTCGCAATAGAGGATAGAAAAATGAGAATTGAGGTAGGTTATGGTTTGGAGGGTGCTTTGACTGATGCAGAGAGTTTTTTAATTATAAATAATGTCTTAAAGCCGTCTTTTAAGAAAAATGAATTTGGGAAAGGGATTAATGATGCTATTGGTGAAATAATGTTAGCAATACAGGGAGAGTATGTGGTTGTAAATAGTGGAAGTGGTGATGCAAAAGTTGATTATAAGCAGGCTTTTTATTTTTTATTTATTTTTCCTATATGGTTGGCAAGTATTTTGGGTAGAAGTAAATCTTGGTGGATGGGAGGAGTTGTTGGGATGGTGATTGGTGGAATTGTTTGGGTATTTTTAAGTGCTGTAACCGGGATAATAGCAATGGTGATATTAATTCCTTTAGGGTTGTGGTTTGATTATATTGTTTCAAATAATTATCAAGTTGGCAAAAGTCGAGGTAGTGTGCCTTGGTGGGCCGGTGGAGGCAGAGGCGGCGGATCTGGTTATGGTGGCGGATTTGGGGGTTTTGGGGGTGGAAGTTCGGGTGGTGGTGGATCTAGTGGGAGCTGGTGAGTGAATATTTGACTAGCTATTGTCAAATTGATTTTATTTTGATAATTTATTGTTAATTGAATAGATATTTTTGCGCCTATAGCTCAGCTGGTAGAGCAGCTCCCTTTTAAGGAGAAGGTCCTAGGTTCGAATCCTAGTGGGCGCACCGAGTAGTATAAGCAGGTACAAGAGTGCCTGTTTTTACGTTACATTGGTTACTTTTAGAGGTTTGAACCTGTGCTATTTCAATATTAGCACTCTTGGAGTACTTCTTGAATTGCTCAAAGCGTAAATCCAAGCAAAAATGGGCTTTTCTATCTTCTAGTAAGGGGTTTGAACCTAAATTAAGTAAAATGGCTTTTTTATTATTTTTATTCACAGATTCATTCTTATTGCTACCTTTAAATTTTACCACTAACTCATTTACCAACTCATAAGCTTTTGTTAATTTCTTTCTCTTTTGATCTTTAATATTTTTCAAATTTCCGATCAATTCTGCGTAGTGATTAATTATTTTTTCAAGCTTAACCCTTTTAAATAAATACTCATCTTGAGTAATCTCTTTATTGGCTCGCATATCACCAAAACCATCTAACTTATTTTTTTTAAAGACTGCTCATAGTTTTTAATGATCTTTTCTTGTTCTTCACTATCTTCAAATTTATCTTTTAATACTCTATCCATAGCCGAGGGTGGGGAAATTATTTTAGATATGGAATGGTAAAAGGGAGATTTTCTAGATTGGATGCTTGGACAAGAATGAGATTAAGAAGTTTTATAGAAAAGAAAAAGTGGCTAGGGAGAAAAAGAAATTTCAAATACCCCAATAGCCACTTTGAAAAACTTGGTTTAGTAAGGTTAGTAGATACTCTGCAATATCAGCAGAAATTATCTTTCCCTGCCTAGGGCAACCATATCGGAGAGCGAGTCTGTCAATAGTTTTGTGTAAATGACGATTTTGGGTTTAGTTTTTAAGGAAAATTTTAAAAAAATTTTAGTGGCAAATTTGAGCGTAAGCTCAAATTTTTTAATCGATGTGCGCCCGGCAGTTTAACAAACAAGCGGGTAACCAAATCCCGTCACACTCTGACAAAATTGACGCTTAGCGGAGGCGTGAAGCCAAAAAGACGAGGGTGTCAGACCGTCCAATAAGACAGTGTCTGGAGAATTGGATTTATTTTAAATGATACTAATTTTGTATGTCCCAAAATACAAAAACACTTACTAAGAACGAGGATTATAAAGCTCTACTGCAAGATATACAGAGCCTTATTAATAAAGGAAAATACAAAGCCTATAAAGCCTTTGATAATATTTTGCTACAAACAAACTGGCAGATTGGAGAACGGATTGTTAGAGAGGAATTAGAGAATAAAAATAAAACCGGCTATGGAAAACAATTAATTTCTAATTTAGCTCTAGATTTAGATATTAAATGGCAAAGATTATATGAAATTATTAATTTTTACAAAACTTATCCAATTTTCCACTCAGTGAGTGGAAAATTAAGCCGGACCCATTATAGGCGGTTAATTGAGTTATCGGATAAAAAAGAACGAACTTTTTATCAGCAAAAAGCAATCATTGAATCTTGGAGCGTTAGAGAGCTACAAAGACAAATCAAAAGTAAACTTTTTGCCAAAACCACCCCCCAAGAAATAGAAAAAACTTTGAGAGTTAAATTGCCAGCCATCCAAGCCCAAGAAATTTTTAAAGACACCTATAATTTTAATTTTATCGGACTTCAAACCAGTGAGAAAAATTTTGAGGATAAAATCATCAGAAACATTGAAAAATTTTTGCAAGAATTAGGAGGCGATTTTGCTTTTTTGGGCCGGCAAGTTCCAATTAAAATTGGAAATCAAGCTCATTATATAGATATGGTGCTTTTTCATAAAGGTATCCCTTGCACAGTTTTAGTAGATTTTAAAATCGGCAATCTAGACTCTAGAGATATTGGGCAAATGAATAAATATGTCAGTTATTACCGCCAAAATCGGCAATATCCCTATGAGAGGGATGCTATCGGCTTAATAGTTTGTCGCGAAGCAGATCAAGAAGAAGTGATTTATGCTTTAAGCGGACTAGAGGAAAAGATTTTTGTGGCGAAATATAAGATTAAATTGCCAAGCGAGGATAAGATTAAAAAAATTATCCATAAGTTAACTTAAATCAATAATATGCCAACCAAAGCCAATGTTATTATCACCCAATACAGAAATCAAAAGCCAAAGATTTTTTATTTTGTTAAAGGAAAGGAAGTAGAGCGAAAGGATTTAAAAAGAGTAGTTACAGGAAAAAAAGTAGAGTTTTTTGCTAAATAGAAAATACTATTAAGTAAAAAGGAAGGGCAATATTGTACCAATTGTTTCTCTGAGAAAGTAAAAAAGATTTTCAAAGACGGCCTTACTTTTTATTATTGTGATTCCTGCGAAAAAACGCTTAAAAGATCACTTGGTATTGCCAACAAAATTTGACAAATTTCTTAATCAGTGATATATTTTAAGTATTATGATCTTTTTGAATAAAAGAGGCTGAAGGTTTCTGTGACGGTTACTCACAGAGGATTTGGCGATGGTGCAGCGCGGTTGATCACTGGTTTCCATTGATCTCTGTGGGCCGATTCGCAGTCCCCAAAGACAAAGAATGCCGCACGTTACTTTCGGTTTCATTTGTCCTTCTGGTGGTGAATCGCTAGAAGGACAAATATATTGCCATATAATTGTGGTTTTTTGTTGCAAAATAATGGTTGTGAATTCAAATTTCGTCTTTAGTTCGGTTGACTATTTTATTTCTTTTTAAAAAAATAAATAAACCATTCTTGGGTATTTGAATAATTCGTGTGATCTGACACATCTATTTCATTGTTTATCTCTTTTTTTTCTTTTGATTTTGCATCTTGTATTACTATTACGTTTTCTCCTTTCTTTTTTAATCCAAAATTGAGCCTTGCTTGTTTTTCTGTGAATTGGTCTGATTCAAAATAATCTATCATTTTATTTAATTTTGTATTTTGATTTTCTATGAGGGCGATTTCTGATTCTAAATTTGTAATATCATCGTTTACTTTATATTTTTGAGAAATATTTTTTGTTAGCGGTACACTTATTGATACAATTATAATAATACCAATAAATGTTATTATTGCTGGATGAAAAAGTGAGATATTTGATGTAGTTTTTTTGTTTCTAGAGCGCATTGCTAGCTTGATTTATTTTTAATGTTTTTTTACTAATAAATTTAATTTTTATTATTTCTATCATTATTATTGTTGATACAGCTACTAGTAAAATTACAATCCAACTGTTTAATGATAGTGGCACTGTGTGTAGTGCTTTTTGTAGTGGTGGCCAATATATGGATATAATTAATAACCAAAAACTTATTAAAACAGCAAGTATTAACATTTTATTATCTAGTATATTTGTTTTCCATATTGGTTCACGAAGATTTCTTAAGCTAAAAATATAGAAAAGTGAATCTACACCTATCATAGCAAATATTAGAGTTCTTATATAGTCTATGTTGTAATCGTTGTGATGGAGGTAGTAAAAGATGCTAAAAATAAAGATATCACGTATTATTCCGGCAGCAAAGATTATTATTTTCATCTCTTTTGATAGGATCGGTTCATTTTTGGACAAAGGTGCATCATTCATGATTCCTTTTTCAGCTTTTTCAAAGGCTAAAGAAAAGTCTGGTAATCCATCATTAACAATATTAATCCATAGAATTTGAGCTGGTAATAACGCTAGTGGCATGCCGCATATGATTGACCCTACAATTAATATTACTTCAGAAAAACTATCGGATACTAAATATGTGATAACCTTTCTGATATTGGCAAAAATTACTCTACCTTGTTTTACTGCAGCAACAATTGTTTTAAAGTTTGAATCAAGGAGTATGATGTCAGATGCTTCTTTGGCTATGTCTGTGCCCTCACCAACTGCAATGCCTATGTCTGCAGCTTTTAAGGCTGGTGAATCATTTACGCCATCTCCTGTCATGGCAACAACTTCACCTTTTGATTGCAATGCTTTAACAATCCTTAGTTTGTGGTGAGGATTAACTCTTGCATAAAGATTGACTTTATTTACAATCTTTTTAAGAGATGTGTCGGATATTCTATTTAATTGCGTTCCTGTTAGAATGTTACTTTCTTTTACTGTTAAACCTATTTCCTTGGCTATTGCTTGAGCTGTTAGTTTATGATCCCCGGTAATAACTACAGGCCTTATTCCCGCTTCTGAGCAAATTTTAATAGTATCACGTGCTTCTTTTCTAAGTGGATCTTTAAGTGCTATAAATCCAATAAAAGTTAAATTATTATCATAATCATTCCAGTTAATAAAATTTGGGTCAATTTTTTTTCTGCTTTTGAAATTTTT
Source organism: uncultured Gammaproteobacteria bacterium (assembly GCA_964569045.1). GTDB lineage: Bacteria > Patescibacteriota > Patescibacteriia > Patescibacteriales > BS150m-G62 > BS150m-G62. The sequence continues at coordinate 61,291 of CAZMSR010000004.1, forward strand.
AGTTGCTACACCTATTACTCTTAAACCTCTTTTAGTTAGTTTTTTGTAAGTGTTGTTTAGTTTGATTTTATCAATTTTTGTGAGTTTTTTCTTTTTATTATTTTCAAAATAAAAATTTGATTTGTTAAGAAGTTTTTCTGCAGCACCTTTTTGATATAAGCTGTAGGCATTGTCTTTTTTGTGAAGAGTTATCATGAACTTATTTGCGCTGTCAAAAGGTAGTATTGCTATTTTTGGTTCATTTTTTAACAATATTGTTTTGTTTATACTTGCTTGACTAGCGGCTGACAATAAGGCAGCTTCAGTTGGGTCGCCTATTATTTTCCATTTTGTTAATGGTTCATGTGGATTTTCTATTATAGCTTCGTTGCATATTGCTCCAATTTTTAGTGCTAATTGAATTGTTTTGGAGTTTTTTAAAGTTGTTGGTTGCTGAGTTGTACTATGACCAATGATTATTTCTGAGACGTGCATTTTCCCTTCGGTTAATGTTCCTGTTTTATCTGTGCAAATTACTGTTGTTGATCCTAAGGTTTCAGCAGCAACTAATTTTCTGGTTAAGGCCTTTCTTTTTAATAATTGCTGCATTCCTAGGGCTAAAATAACTGTTACACCAACAATCAAGCCCTCAGGAATAGAAGCAACTGCAATAGAAACTCCCATTAGAAACATTTCAAGAGTATCTCTGCCTTGTGCAATGCCAATAATCGCTACAATTACTGAAATTATTCCTATTAGAATGCCTATAAATTGTGAGAATTTTGTTAGCCTTTTTTGTAGTGGTGTTGTTTCTTTCTGAGTTGTGCTTACTAATTCTGCTATTTTTCCTATTTCAGTATTTGTTCCAATTTCGCAAATAATTGCCTTAGCACTACCTTTAACACAAATTGTTCCAGCATAAATCATGTTTAATCTGTCCGCTAAGCTTGTGCCACTTGGAAGTGATTTTATATTTTTTTCAACAGCTATGGACTCACCGGTGAGTGATGATTCATTAATTTTTAGATTAGTCGCTTCAATTAAACGTGCGTCAGCAGGAATTTTATTTCCAGATTTTATTACTATAATATCGCCAATGGTAAGTTCATTTGCGTTTACTTGAATTTCATTGCCATTGCGAATTACATAAGCATTGTGCAATACTAATTCGCGCAATTTTTGAAGTGCTTGGCTAGCTTTGTTTTCTTGAATATATCCTATAATTGTGTTTATTATTACGGCACCAAAAATAACCATTGCGTCAACCGGTTCATTTAAGATTATGGATATAATTCCGGCAAATAAGAGAATGTATATTAGTGGGGATTTAAATTGAGTTAAAAAAATTATCAGTTTTCTGACTGGTTTTTCGCGAGGTAGCTCGTTTGGTCCATATTTGTTTAACCTAGAAACGTATTCTTTTTTTGTAAGACCGGATAGTCTTGTTTTTAATTTTTTTAAAAGTATGTTTGGTTGTGTTGAGTGGTATTCTATTTTCATAATAAAATTATAGCATGTTTTGTTCATGTGTGAGATATGGTATAATTCTTAATAAGTTGTTAATTGAGTTAATGTTAGCTTGTTTTATATGTAATTATGAAGGTTGAACAATGCCTAAAAAAGCTATTAATCTAGTCAAACATCATTACAGTAATTTAACTAATAGCCATAAGCATTTACCATGGTTGTTGGTTTTATTTATTTTTGTGAATATCTTTGCTATGTCAATGGGTTTTTTTATGTCTAAAAAAACACCATTTATACATCCTTATGCTGGAGTTGTATTGGCAAGTGGTGGTACCGCGCCTACTTTAGCGCTTGATTCAAATATAAAATTATTGGTTCATTCTGATACATCTAACGGTTCCCAGGTTTTTATTGATAGTTCTTCGTATAGTCATACTGTTGATTATTTTGATGCTATTGCTCATGAAACTGTTGTCGGTGGAGGACCAACGCCAGTATTCGGAGGTAGTTCTATTCAGTGTGTTCGTGATGGACGTTTAGAGGTTGTTGATAAAACTAATATTCAGTGGGGTGAACAGCCGTTAGTTATTGAGTCTTGGGTGAGATTTAATGATGTTGGTAATTGGGATAATTTTTTTGGTGATGGTGGTTCTGATAATGGTGGGATTTGGATTACTTTTGGTCCACCAACTGGAGCTAGATTAGAAGTTTTTCAAGGCTCATCTCGCGTTGTAGATCTCAATACTGGTGCTGATTGGAGTGGTTGGTTAGCAGATACGTGGTATCATTTTGCAGTTGTTTATGATTTAAATGGTTGGGGGATATTTAGAGATGGTGTAAGACTAAGTTATACGGCTAATACTGCGTATCCAGGTCCATCAACCACCCCACTCACTTTTGGACATTATTTTGATGGTCATATTGATGAAGCTAGTGTATCTATTGGTACTGACAAAGGATGGATTAATGGCTTTACTCCCCCGGCATCTCCTTATTCTGCGTCTCCTACAATATCCGGCACAGAAGAAACCGGTGCTACTTTAACCGGAAATTATACATACCAAGACGCTGAAAGTGATCCTGAAGGAACTTCATTATTTCGTTGGTTAAGTTCAGATACACTAGACGGCACTTATACTCCAATTAGTGGAGCAACTAGCCAAACTTATGTGGTTGACCAAGCATATCTTGGAAAATATCTTAAATTTGAAGTTACTCCGGTTTCTACCATATCCCCAATTACAGGTAATGCATATTTAAGTGCAGCAACCGGTGCAATAGCGCAAGGAGAGGTGTCACCAACTGCAACTAGTTTAAGCATTAGCGGGACCACAGCAATAGGTGAAACTTTAACCGGTAATTATACTTATTCAGATTTAAATGGAGATACAGAGAGTGGATCAGAATATCAATGGTATCGCGCTGCTACAGCTGAAGGTGCATATTCAGCAATTGGCGGAGCAATTTCGCAAACTTATGATTTAGTAATGGCTGATTATCAAAAGTACCTTAAATTTGAAGTTACTCCTGTAGCCGATACTGCCCCTACAACAGGAAATTCAGCTACATCTAGTGCTAGTGCGCAGGTTATTGGGACAATGCCAATATTAATGCAAAATGGAATTGATTCAAATACAAAATTATTACTACATAATGATGGAAATGGAACAGCCTTTGTAGACGATTCTAATAATGGACATTCTATTGCTGCTCAAGGTAGTGCTACCCAAAGTGCTACCCAAAGTAAATTTGGTGGGAAAAGTATTTATTTTGATGGTGGGGCTAATGGAGTATCAATCCCGGCTAGTACTGATTTTGCTTTTGGCACTAATGATTTTACTATTGATTTTTGGATGTATTTTAGTCAAGTTAGAGAAAATCAATATTTTTATGATATTGGCTCAAATCAAGAGCAATTTAGACTTTATCAAGGTTATTGGGATTTATACAATTCATCAGGTGGTCAAATTTTTCATATTGCAAATACTCCTAGTGCTGCTTCATGGCATCATATTGCCTTGGTTCGCAGTGGTAATACTTTTGAGTTATTTTTAGATGGAACATCTTTAGGTTCAAGTACATATACTGGTACATATGGTAGTAGTGCCAATACTTTTATGATTGGAAATTATGGCGGAGTAATAGCAGGCGTTGCCTTAGATGGCTATGTAGATGAATTTAGAATTTCTAAAGGAGTTGCGCGCTGGACTGAAAATTTTACTTTGCCAACACAAATGTATACAGAACAAGTTTATCTAACAGGAACACAAGAAGTCGGCCAAACTTTAACTGGAAATTACACATTTTATGATGCAGAATCTGATTCTGAAGGAGTATCTTTATATCAATGGTATCGAGCAGATGGTGCCGAAGGTGCGTATTCTGTTATTAGCGGGGCAACAAATATAACTTATGCTTTAACTTCTAGTGATGCAGCTAAATTTATTAAATTTGAAGTAACACCTGTTTCAACTATAGCCCCAACTATAGGTATAACAGCAACGTCTAGTGCTACAATCGAGGTTGGTGCTCCGCCAACTGCAACTAGTCTAAGTATTATCGGCACAACAACAGTTGGTGAAACCTTAACCGGAAATTATACATATTTTGATGCTAATTCTGATTCTGAGGCCACTTCACTTTACCAATGGTATCGAGCTGATACAGCTGAAGGTACATATGCTGCTATTAGCGGAGCAACTTCACAAGCTTATGTTGCTACTTCTACTGATTTAAATAAATACCTTAAATTTGAAGTTACTCCTGTGGCTGATACTGCCCCAACTATTGGTGAGGTAGCTACAAGTACGTCAGTTGGTCCTATAATTGAAGTCGCAGTAGCTCCTGTGGCAACTAATGTAAGTATTAATGGGAACGCTGTAGTTGGTCAGAGTTTATCTGGTGCTTATACCTATTCTGATGAAAATAATGATGCTGAAAATTTATCAACATTTAGATGGTTAAGGTCTGATGCTGTTGATGGTAGTTATGTTGCGATATCCGGAGCTACAAGTTTAAGTTATACTTTAGTAAGTGCTGATGAAAGTAAATACATAAAATTTGAAGTAATACCTAAAGCGGTTAATGCCCCAACTAATGGAGATGTTGTGCTTAGTACTGCGTCAGATCAAATTGTATCAACCCCTGTGTCTAATTTAGTTCCTCAAACTACTGGAGTTAGTGTTAGTGGTTCAAAATTAATTGGATCAGTGTTAACCGGTGGATACATATACTCTGATTATGAGAATGATATTGAAGGAAGCTCTATTTTTAGATGGCTAAAAGCAGATACTGAGGATGGTGTTTTTGTGGCAATCGGCAGTGCTACTGCCGGCACTTATACTTTGGTTGGTGGTGATGTTAATAAATATTTAAAATTTGAAGTTACTCCTGTGGCAAGCACCGGTTCAACAACAGGCGAAACGATTCTATCAGATGCTTATGGTCAGATTTATGATCCGGTTACGGTAAAACAGGATTTTACTGCTAGTGCCTCAACTACAATTGCTATAGCTGATACAAGTTCGCCGGGTACAGCCCAATTGCCAACAGACACTATTGTTATTGAATTAAAAGATGATCAAAAATTAGAATTTAATGATGCTGTTGAGGCAGATGTAAGTGCAACTAGCACAACAGTATCTACACCATCGGGAGATGTTTCAATTCAAGATGCTATAGCTGATGTTATGGGAACTGCATTTACAGACACAGAAGTAGATAGTGTTCAATTAGAGTCGGGTATACAAGGAGAGCCAATTGTGATTGCTCAAGGAGGTTTGCAAGTAGAAATTCCTGATGAAACAGAAATATTTGCTCCAGCTAGTTGGGATGGTACTATTGCTCCACCTGTTATTGTTGAATCAGCTCAAATTCCCGGGCAATCAACCGGTTCTGTTATTTCTATGGGGGCTTCCGGTATATCACTTATATTTACAAAGCCTGCTAAAATAGTTATCCCTTCTTCTACCGGTAATCCATTTTATACTGTTAATGGAACTGATTGGACAGAGATTACAAATCAATGTAATACAGCTGAAGGTGGTGGCTATAGCTTTCCTGATGAATGTTATTTTAAGACAGGTGATCAAACAATTGTATGGACATATCATTTTACGCAATTTGGAATGGGGTCGACGAATTTAAATTTACATCTGTTTAGTAACTATTTTGGAGGAGTTGCTACTACAACTGTTTTTGGTGGTGACCCTGAAGGTGATGGTGACTCTCCATTGAAAATAAGGAAAGAAGGTGTAACCTATAGAATACCAGTTGTGGCTACATCTAGTCCTTATGCATCAAATTGGAGAATATTAATAGATGGTGTTGTTAGAGCTATTAAAATGTTTGGATGGAGGGTTGATTAAGGGTTGTGTTAAGTATTGGTTATGAATAAAATAAAGCTTTATTAATAAAATTGGACTTTATAGTTTGAATGCTATGGTTGTGTTATAATTGTTAATAATATTTGTTTCTTGTTGTTTATTGAACAATGCCCAAAAAAGCTATTAATCTAGTCAAACATCATTACAGTAATTTAACTAATAGCCATAAGCATTTACCATGGTTGTTGGTTTTATTTATTTTTGTGAATATCTTTGCTATGTCAATGGGTTTTTTTATGTCTAAAAAAACACCATTTATACATCCTTATGCTGGAGTTGTATTGGCAAGTGGTGGTACCGCGCCTACTTTAGCGCTTGATTCAAATATAAAATTATTGGTTCATTCTGATACATCTAACGGTTCCCAGGTTTTTATTGATAGTTCTTCGTATAGTCATACTGTTGATTATTTTGATGCTATTGCTCATGAAACTGTTGTCGGTGGAGGACCAACGCCAGTATTCGGAGGTAGTTCTATTCAGTGTGTTCGTGATGGACGTTTAGAGGTTGTTGATAAAACTAATATTCAGTGGGGTGAACAGCCGTTAGTTATTGAGTCTTGGGTGAGATTTAATGATGTTGGTAATTGGGATAATTTTTTTGGTGATGGTGGTTCTGATAATGGTGGGATTTGGATTACTTTTGGTCCACCAACTGGAGCTAGATTAGAAGTTTTTCAAGGCTCATCTCGCGTTGTAGATCTCAATACTGGTGCTGATTGGAGTGGTTGGTTAGCAGATACGTGGTATCATTTTGCAGTTGTTTATGATTTAAATGGTTGGGGGATATTTAGAGATGGTGTAAGACTAAGTTATACGGCTAATACTGCGTATCCAGGTCCATCAACCACCCCACTCACTTTTGGACATTATTTTGATGGTCATATTGATGAAGCTAGTGTATCTATTGGTACTGACAAAGGATGGATTAATGGCTTTACTCCCCCGGCATCTCCTTATTCTGCGTCTCCTACAATATCCGGCACAGAAGAAACCGGTGCTACTTTAACCGGAAATTATACATACCAAGACGCTGAAAGTGATCCTGAAGGAACTTCATTATTTCGTTGGTTAAGTTCAGATACACTAGACGGCACTTATACTCCAATTAGTGGAGCAACTAGCCAAACTTATGTGGTTGACCAAGCATATCTTGGAAAATATCTTAAATTTGAAGTTACTCCGGTTTCTACCATATCCCCAATTACAGGTAATGCATATTTAAGTGCAGCAACCGGTGCAATAGCGCAAGGAGAGGTGTCACCAACTGCAACTAGTTTAAGCATTAGCGGGACCACAGCAATAGGTGAAACTTTAACCGGTAATTATACTTATTCAGATTTAAATGGAGATACAGAGAGTGGATCAGAATATCAATGGTATCGCGCTGCTACAGCTGAAGGTGCATATTCAGCAATTGGCGGAGCAATTTCGCAAACTTATGATTTAGTAATGGCTGATTATCAAAAGTACCTTAAATTTGAAGTTACTCCTGTAGCCGATACTGCCCCTACAACAGGAAATTCAGCTACATCTAGTGCTAGTGCGCAGGTTATTGGGACAATGCCAATATTAATGCAAAATGGAATTGATTCAAATACAAAATTATTACTACATAATGATGGAAATGGAACAGCCTTTGTAGACGATTCTAATAATGGACATTCTATTGCTGCTCAAGGTAGTGCTACCCAAAGTGCTACCCAAAGTAAATTTGGTGGGAAAAGTATTTATTTTGATGGTGGGGCTAATGGAGTATCAATCCCGGCTAGTACTGATTTTGCTTTTGGCACTAATGATTTTACTATTGATTTTTGGATGTATTTTAGTCAAGTTAGAGAAAATCAATATTTTTATGATATTGGCTCAAATCAAGAGCAATTTAGACTTTATCAAGGTTATTGGGATTTATACAATTCATCAGGTGGTCAAATTTTTCATATTGCAAATACTCCTAGTGCTGCTTCATGGCATCATATTGCCTTGGTTCGCAGTGGTAATACTTTTGAGTTATTTTTAGATGGAACATCTTTAGGTTCAAGTACATATACTGGTACATATGGTAGTAGTGCCAATACTTTTATGATTGGAAATTATGGCGGAGTAATAGCAGGCGTTGCCTTAGATGGCTATGTAGATGAATTTAGAATTTCTAAAGGAGTTGCGCGCTGGACTGAAAATTTTACTTTGCCAACACAAATGTATACAGAACAAGTTTATCTAACAGGAACACAAGAAGTCGGCCAAACTTTAACTGGAAATTACACATTTTATGATGCAGAATCTGATTCTGAAGGAGTATCTTTATATCAATGGTATCGAGCAGATGGTGCCGAAGGTGCGTATTCTGTTATTAGCGGGGCAACAAATATAACTTATGCTTTAACTTCTAGTGATGCAGCTAAATTTATTAAATTTGAAGTAACACCTGTTTCAACTATAGCCCCAACTATAGGTATAACAGCAACGTCTAGTGCTACAATCGAGGTTGGTGCTCCGCCAACTGCAACTAGTCTAAGTATTATCGGCACAACAACAGTTGGTGAAACCTTAACCGGAAATTATACATATTTTGATGCTAATTCTGATTCTGAGGCCACTTCACTTTACCAATGGTATCGAGCTGATACAGCTGAAGGTACATATGCTGCTATTAGCGGAGCAACTTCACAAGCTTATGTTGCTACTTCTACTGATTTAAATAAATACCTTAAATTTGAAGTTACTCCTGTGGCTGATACTGCCCCAACTATTGGTGAGGTAGCTACAAGTACGTCAGTTGGTCCTATAATTGAAGTCGCAGTAGCTCCTGTGGCAACTAATGTAAGTATTAATGGGAACGCTGTAGTTGGTCAGAGTTTATCTGGTGCTTATACCTATTCTGATGAAAATAATGATGCTGAAAATTTATCAACATTTAGATGGTTAAGGTCTGATGCTGTTGATGGTAGTTATGTTGCGATATCCGGAGCTACAAGTTTAAGTTATACTTTAGTAAGTGCTGATGAAAGTAAATACATAAAATTTGAAGTAATACCTAAAGCGGTTAATGCCCCAACTAATGGAGATGTTGTGCTTAGTACTGCGTCAGATCAAATTGTATCAACCCCTGTGTCTAATTTAGTTCCTCAAACTACTGGAGTTAGTGTTAGTGGTTCAAAATTAATTGGATCAGTGTTAACCGGTGGATACATATACTCTGATTATGAGAATGATATTGAAGGAAGCTCTATTTTTAGATGGCTAAAAGCAGATACTGAGGATGGTGTTTTTGTGGCAATCGGCAGTGCTACTGCCGGCACTTATACTTTGGTTGGTGGTGATGTTAATAAATATTTAAAATTTGAAGTTACTCCTGTGGCAAGCACCGGTTCAACAACAGGCGAAACGATTCTATCAGATGCTTATGGTCAGATTTATGATCCGGTTACGGTAAAACAGGATTTTACTGCTAGTGCCTCAACTACAATTGCTATAGCTGATACAAGTTCGCCGGGTACAGCCCAATTGCCAACAGACACTATTGTTATTGAATTAAAAGATGATCAAAAATTAGAATTTAATGATGCTGTTGAGGCAGATGTAAGTGCAACTAGCACAACAGTATCTACACCATCGGGAGATGTTTCAATTCAAGATGCTATAGCTGATGTTATGGGAACTGCATTTACAGACACAGAAGTAGATAGTGTTCAATTAGAGTCGGGTATACAAGGAGAGCCAATTGTGATTGCTCAAGGAGGTTTGCAAGTAGAAATTCCTGATGAAACAGAAATATTTGCTCCAGAAAGCTGGGATGGAACAATTCAGCCACCAAAAGTAGAGGAAGTAGAAATCCCCGGTAAATCAACAGCAGCAGTGATATCAATGGGTGCTCCGGGTATATCATTAGTATTTACTAAACCAGCTAAAATAGTTATCCCGTCATCATCCGGTAATCCTTTTTATACAGTAAATGGAATAGATTGGATAGAGATCACTAATCAGTGTAACTCAGCAGAGGGAGGAGGATTTAGTTTTCCAAGTGAATGTTATTTTAAGACAGGTAATCAAACAATTATATGGACATATCACTTTACACAGTTTGGGATGGGCTTGACGAATTTAGGCTTGCAATTTTGGAATGTTTTTGATGGGTCAGTAGCAACAAGTACTTTTTTTGGTGGTGACTTAATTGGTGCCGCCGGAGATGTTCCGTCATCACTCAGGATATATCATGAAAATTCAACTTATTACATTCCTATGATTGCAACATCTAGTCCATATGCGTCGAATATGAGGATTATGACCAATAATGGTGTTATGGCACTAAAAATATTTGGATGGAGAAGTGATTGATTATGTGAATGAGTAAAGTATTGCAAATAAAAAAACAGCTGGGATGAGAGCTGTTTTTAAATTTGATTTATTTTTTTTTAAGTAAATAATTATTTAAGATATTTAAGTATTTCTGAGTGCCCGGTCTGCGTACTTCTTCTACTTCATTTATTAGATTACTTGCTTCAACCCATTTCCAGTTTTGATGCTCATAGGGGCATATATTAATATCTTTGTCTGTGCCAATAAATTTTGCAATAAATAGTCCTTGTTTTTGCCCTTTGTAACCGTATTTAATATTGTGTGAGTTTGGTGAGCTGAATTTATATTTATGTATATTTTTACTTTTTAAAGCCGGTGAAAATTTGTTTGTGCCAATTTCTTCTGTTAATTCTCGAGTGCCAGCTTTAATTAAATCTTCTCCATCAGTGCCACCTTGAGGAAGTTGCCAGCATCCGTGTTCATTCCTGCGTTCTGTGATAAGGACTTTGTAATTATTATTTTCTTTTTTATATAGTACGCATACAACATTAGGCCTGTATAGGTGTGGCTTTATGAATCGCCATTTTATAAACTGAATAGGAAAGATAATAAGCGCATTAATTATTCTTTTGTATCTTTTTGGATATAAACTTACTCGCCAAAGCCATTCAAGCCCAAGTGCACGTAATAGTTTTGGAGCACGTCTAGCTTTTTTAGTTAAGTAATCAAGACTTCCCCCTACTCCTATTGCTAATTTTATATGCTTATTTTTTTTAAGTATGTGATAGTTATGAATTTCTTGTCTTGGTGCACCTAGTGTTGAAATTAATATTTTATTATTTTGGTTTGAAATGATTGGAATTTTTTTATTATAAATTAATACTTCAAATTTTAAATTTGGATATAGTTTATTAATAGTGTTTTTAATATCGTATTTGTTTGATAGTCCATTTTTTAAAATTGAAAAAATAATATCAGTCTTGTTGTTTTCAGCTATTTTTAATATATCGTTAATTAAATCAGCTCCTGTAATTCTTGGAGTATTTGTCCCAATAAACCATCCGGCAATTTTTACTCCAAATCCGTCTGCTATAGAAAAACTGGCATTATTTAAAATAAAAAAGAGTTCCTCATTTTTTTGTGCTTTTAAAATTATTTCGGGATTGGGTGTTACAATATAGTGCTGATCGTTGGTGTTTAGATTGTTTTTTATTTTATTTAGTAATGCTACCTTTGAAATTTTATTTATATTAATGCCTAGTATATTCATGTATGTAATTGTAATTTGTTAAAAAGAAAAAGTAAATTAAATGTACTTTTCCACTAGAGAGAGCTTTGTTTTTTTGTTATAATGTTAATAACTCTAATTAGCTAAATATATGGTTGAGTAAAGGATTAATATAAATGAAATCGCCAGGATAATATTGTATTATTCACGAATATTAAACAAAAATTTAAAAAATTAGGTAATTGTTTTGTTAAACATGCGCAAAACTTCTGAAAATAAATTTGAAGTTTTTCAAACACTGATTTGGTGCTTGAGTTTTTTTGCGTTATTGTTAATGCCTAGTATTGGTAATGCTGCATGGACTTCACCTACTGAAGCCCCGCCAAGTGGTAATGTAGCGCCTCCAATTTTTGCGTCTTCTACAAATTTGCAAATTATTGGAGCTGATGGTGATGGCGGATCTTTAAAATTGCTTAATACAGGTTCAACAGCAAGTGCTATGTTGCAGATTGAAAGTTTAACAAATGCATCTCCTTGGACAATATTTTCTATGCAAGATTCAGCTGATGGGCAAGGAGATTTGCATATACGTTATGGAACAGGTGATGAAATATTAACAATTGATCAAAGCGGTAATGTTGGTATTGGATCAACTACTCCCGGAGCTACGTTTGGTGTTCAAGGTGGTGCAATAATTTCTACCACTTTGAATGTTGGTGGTGAGTCAAGTTTTGGCGATGCTGTTGATTTGAAAGAGAATTTAATATTAAATATTGGAAATGAATTAACAGATTTTACAGCTGGTGGAGGTTTGAATTTGGCTGGTAATTTAGGAGTGACTGGAACATTAAATGTAGTGAGTGACTCCACTTTAGCTAGCACAACTGCTTCAATATTAACTATAACTGATTCGTTTACAGTAACTGATGCTAATTCTACTTCAACAATTGAAAATGACTTATGGATTAAACGTGGATTAAAGATTGGCCCATCTTCTGTTTATATTACACAAAATGGAATTGATTTTACACAGGAAGCAAGTATAACAACTCAAGCCGGCGATTATAATTTAGCTCCTGCAGGTTCTGTGAATATAAATATTCCAAATAATGAGAATTTTGTTGTTAACGATTATGCCGGTGCTCCTATTTTATATATTGATTCTGGAACCGGTAAGGTTGGAATTGGTACAACAACAGAACCGGAGTATCCGATTGATTTAATTGATGATGGCTCTACAGCAATTATTAATGTCCAGGACACTAATGGTTCTCTATGGACTGGATTAAGAATGGAAAGATCTGGCGAAAAATGGTTTATGGGTATGCCAAATGATTCAAATAAATTGTTATTGAGGAGTGATGGCGTGACTAATGATGTTGTTATTGATGAAAGTGGAAGAGTGGGTATAGGAACATCTAGTCCTTCTGCTATTTTAACAGTTGGTAATAATGATCAATTTACAGTAACGAATTCAGGTAATATTGATGCTACCGCCTTAACTATGGACAATGCTTTGCTAGTTAATCAAGGTGGTACCGGTTGGAGGTCGTTTAATGCCGGTAGCGTTTTGTTTGGTAATGCCGGGTCATCTATTGCAACAAGTTCAAGTCTTTATTGGGATAACTCAAATTCTCGCTTAGGTATTGCATCAACTTCGCCTAATTACCCAGTATCTTATTCAGATAAATTTTGGATTGATTCTAGTGGTAATGTTACTGCTACAAAGTTTGTTGGTGCAATAGATATTAATGGTAATCTGGATATGGAAAATAATTGGATAATTAATATTGGATCAGATGGAACTGACTTCTCCCCTACCGGAGGTTTAACACTTGCTGATCCGTTAATAGTGTCTGAAGTTGCTGGAACATCTACTTTTGCCGGTGGTATGACAGTTGATACAGATACTTTAGTGGTTGATTATAGTAGTAATAAGGTTGGGATCGGAACTAATGCGCCTGAAGAGGAGTTGCATGTTTCAGGCGATTTAAAAGTGACCGGTACTTCATATTTTTCTACAGCTAGTACAAGTGATTTAGTGGTTGATGGAAATACAACGCTTAATGGTTTAAATGCTAATAGGTTGATGTACATAAATGGATCTAGTCAAATTACCTCAACTGATGCCGTTGATTGGATTTCTAGCACTACTAATCAGATTATTGTAGTTAATGATTTAGATGGCACTATTACTCTTTCAACTCCTCAGGATATTCACTCTGGCGCAACTCCAACTTTTGCAAGTTCAACATTCACAAATTTTGCAGCAGGCTCAGTTCCATTTTTTGCTTCTGGTGGAGCTTTGGATCAAGATAGTACTAATTTTAGTTGGGATAATTCTACTAATCGACTAACTGTTGAGAATTTAACTGTTAATCAGACTTCAAATTTGGGGCAAGTGGAAATAAGTGCTGATGTAATTAAATATAATACCGCTTCTACTACTGCTATTGGTGAAGCTATGCATTTCTTAACAGATAGTTCTGAACGGTTAACAATTTTGGCAGGCGGTAATGTTGGAGTTAGTTCGACTTCTCCTTCTGAATTGCTTTCAATAGGTGACAATGCGTATATAACAGATTCCGGAGGTGCTAGATTTGCTGGCAATGTTGATACAAACGGAGGTCTTGATGTAACTGGTGGTAATTTAACTCTTGATAGTAATGATTTAATAATAAATGGCACAGAATTTATTGTTGATGGAGCAACTGGAAATACTACAATAAATGGTGATGTGACCGTTGGTGGGCATATTTTGAATAGTAGCGCATCTTCATATAATGTTGGCGCTAGTGCTTCTCGTTTTGCTGAAGTTTATGGTGATAGTTATTATGCTAATGTAGTTGATTTTAATAATGGCCCAACTGATGATGCTATTATGTTAAAGGATAATGAAGGCGATGCTCTTAAGATTATGAATGGTGCTAGTACATTTATGAAATTTGATACTTCAAATTCATCTGAAGAGTTAACAATTAAATATGGAACAATTTTACAAGATACTTTGAATGTGTCTGCCACTTCTACATTGAATGGTATTATTATTGATGCTAATAAGTTTATTGTTAATGATGGTACAGGTGATACAAGTATAGCAGGTACTTTAAATGTTGATTCAACTGCTCATTTTGATGGTACCATTGATACTGATAATGATTTAATTGTAGATGGCAATGCTGGTATTGGCACTACCACAACTGATGCTAAATTAGCAGTATTAAGTACAACTAATAACCAATGGTCTGGTAAATTTGTTGCGGATGATTCCTCGGGGGCTAGTTATGGGTTAAAAGCTCAAGGTGGAACTAATCAAAATGATGTATCTTTCGAGGTTACTGAAGTAACTGGATCACCATCTTATTTTAGTATTCGAGGTGATGGATATATTACAACTGATAAGTCTATAGTAATTGGAAATGATGTTGGTAGAAATAGTGGGGCCGGAGTTTCCGGTGAGCTAAGATGGTTTAATGATGATTTATCCATTAACAATGGATCACAGTGGTTGGCTATTACCGGAACGTGGAAAGAAGGGTCTAATAATTCAGTGTATTATGAAGAAGGTGGTGTAGGAATTGGCAGCACAACAGATCCAATGAATTTGCTTGATATTGAATTTGATAAAACTTTAGCAGTTAGTTCTTCTACTTTGCATAGTAATTCTATTGAAGGTTTACGCATTGCAAATGTTGATTCTTCAGTTAATAATGGTGCTGCCTTATATTTTGAAAATGCTAATGGTTTTGGTAAGACTGCTATTGCTCATAAGCAAAATGGTGGAGTGCTAAATAGCGCTGACTTACTTTTTTTTACTGAGGATCTTGGTGATTTTGAAGAAAGGATGCGTATAGAGAGTGATGGAAAAGTAGGGATTGGAACTGACTCACCCGGCTCTCTATTTCAGGTTGGAAGTCTATTTAATGTAACTGATTTAGGTGTGATGACAACTGCTTCTGGTACAATTGGAAATATTAATATTTTTGAAAATTCAGTATTAGCAACAAATAATTCTGGTTTGAAAATGTACGATAATGCTGGAAATGGCATAACATTGCTTGATGGTGGTAACTTAGGAATTGGGTCAACAACTCCTAATTCATTGTTGGCAGTTGGTGATAATTTTTCTGTAACTTCAGATGGTCTAACTACTACGGAAAATTTATTTACAAATGCTACTACAACTACTGGGCATTTGGTTGTGACTGGAAATTCTGTGTTTAATAATTCTTTAGATGATATTAAATATTTAACAGATGGATCGATTGTTGAGGATGTGAGTGTGGTGGCTACTTCAACAGATGGTTCTACTGTAACATTGACTTTAGAAAAACAAGGTGGAGGCGACTTAACTGCATTATTTGACGGACTTGAGTATACTGTTGATTCAACACCGGCAACTAGTACAAGTTTAATAGCCGGCTCAGACACGTCTCCTCAAATAAACTATGTCTACATTAATGATAATAGGAATTTAGCAGTAAGTACAACAGGTTTTCCGGTTGCTGAGCAGCATGTGCCAATTGCTGAAGTTATGGTTCAGGGCGCTTCTTCGGTGCAGGCTGATGGAGTTTATTCATTGCATAAGTGGGGTGATCATTTAGCAAACGGTAATGGTGGTCATATGGGTCATGTTAATGAATGGATTAGATCGCAGCATGCTACATGGCAGTCAGGTGTGGAGCCAAGTTATCAAGAAGTAAACGAAGTAAATGGTGGTTATTATAGCGATATTGAGGTAAAGGTAACTGGCGGCGTGGTAAAAATGCTCCATGATCATGATTTCCCGGCTTCAAATTTTGGAGACGAAATGTATGTTGTTAATCATCCTGATGGAGCATATACAAAAATTACAGACTTAACCGAAATTACAAAAATTTCTACCGGTGATACTATTAATAATAGAAAACGATATTCATTAGTTTTTTGGGGAGTTGTAAATGAAAAGACAGATGAGTCAAAGCTGTTTATTAATTTACCTGGTGGTACTTATGATAGATCTTCTGATGTTATAGAGGATCCTATGGGTTATGCTAATTATAATATTCCTCAGGATTATGTTGGTGAAGGATTTATGATAGCAAAAATTAATTTGCGATACAGGAGTGGGCCTAATAGATGGAGAGTTGAAAATGATGAAATTATAAGTTTGCTTGGACAGTTGCCTAGTATATTTGCTGGAGGTACTGCTGGTCAATCAACAGAATTTTCTGATACTGATTTTTTGATTTATGACACTGATGATTCAGAGAAAGGTGCTAGTTTTGAGACAAGCGGTATTACAGTATCAACAATTCGAACAATTACTATCCCAGATAAGGATGGCACTCTTGCTGTTATCTCTGATGTAGAGGATATAACCAATTTTGATTTAACTGATGGGTATTTTATGGTTGGTGATGCTGCTAATAAGGCTACTTCAACTAATAATATATTTTTTGACAACAATAATAGTAGAGTTGGTATCGGTACTACTACTCCGAATAAACTTTTAAGTGTTGTAGGTGATTTAGAAGTAACTGGGTGTTTTGGGCCTGTGTATTCTGCTACTTCAACAAGTGCATATAATGGTGGCGCTGCTACTGATTATGCTACTGCTAATGGGTATTGTTCTACTGGTTCGCATGTTTGTTCTGAGGCTGAGTTAATGAATAGTTTAGCATGTGGCACTAATCTACCATCTAGTGGTTCATATTGGATTAATGCCGGCTCAACTAGTGATGAAGCTAATGATTGCTCTGGTTGGAATACATCAAGTTCTAATAATTATGGTACTTTTTGGAATTTTTCTAGCGGGAATAGCATGATTACTGTTTGCTCTAATAGTATTCCTTATGCTTGTTGTAAATAAAATTGAATTATTTATTAATTTTAAATAAAAAAATAATAATTAAACAAAATCCCTATGCTTAATATAAATAAAAAAATAATTATATCTTTTTTGGTCTCTTTTTTAGTATTAGTGGTTCCTGATGTAATTAAAGCTGCTGTTTGTGCTGATGTTGTCGGTGCTATTGATTACTGTCCAACAGTGAGTAATGGAACTCGTTGTGCTAATTGGGGTGGAGGTTCTCCGGGTGGAGGGCAGTGTGGTGCAAGTGGTGATGAGGATGCTATTCCAGTCGGTTCTTACGCAGATTGTAGTGTCTGCGAAATTTATACTGAGGATGTTGGGTTTGGAGCAGAATCAATTCAAGCAGACGGTAGTATTATTAATGCAACAAGTTCTATTCAGTTTATCATTAAGAATGATGGAAAAGTTGGCATAGGTACTACTTCTCCATCAGCTCTTTTAACAGTTGGTGATAATGATGAATTTACTGTAGATAGCAGTGGTAATATTGGTTTAGCTGGTACTATTGCAGCTAGCGGTCAAGCTATATTGAATGGTGGATTAATTATGGATGGTGGGGTTTTTCAAGTTTTGGACTCTAATGGAAATACAAGTATTAGTGGAACACTTGATGTAGATGGAGCCACTACTTTAGATGTAACGACAATTGATACTACCGGAGGAACGCTTTTAGTTAATGGATCTGGCACTGTTGATATTGATGTAGCTGTTGACATAAATAGTGCTTTGACATTGTCGCAAACTTCTGGAACTGCACTTACTATTTCTTCAAATGAAGCATCTTCCGGTACAACTACCGGTGCGTTAATAGTGGATGGTGGTGTTGGTGTAGGAGAGGATGTTTATATTGAGCAGGATTTGCATGTTGCCGGTGATTCTTATCTGGGGAATATTGTAATTGAGTCTGACACAATTAATTTTAATAATGCATCCACTACAGATTTAGTTACGCCAATGACGTTTTCTGCCGGAGGGTCGGAGAGTATGAGGATTGATACTGATGGAAAGGTTGGAATCGGTACAACGAATCCGGCTAGTCTTCTTGATTTGTCAACTACAGGAAGTGTGATTATGAGTCGTAGAAATGTTACTTGGACAACCGGAGTTACTGGAG
>CAZMSR010000005.1:0-66755 GCA_964569045.1 uncultured Gammaproteobacteria bacterium
GATAATTTTAGTTATTAATAATTTATCATTTACACAATATATTTTACACTCTCACCTGACACTTTTTCTGTCTGGTCCCGTTTTCTGTTATCTTTTATTCAAACATGTTATTATAGCAGATAATAAACTGATGTTTTTATGCAATAGTTCTGTAATTTATTTGACTTAATTTATTATATTTTAGATAGTTCATTGAAAGTTAATTAGGGGATGCCAAAATCATGAGAAAACAAATTTTAAAAATAGTGACAAAAATAAGGAGATTGTACTGGAGAGTATTTCAACCAATAACCTTGGGTGTAAAAATTCTTATAGTAGTCAAAGAAGAAGTTTTGCTAATTCGAAATACATATCATTCCAGCTGGTTTCTTCCTGGGGGTGGTGTTGACAAAGGAGAATCTGTACAAGAAGCTGCTCGAAGAGAAATTCTCGAAGAGTGTGGTATTAGTCTGCAAGATAAGATTGAAGTGCAGGATATTTACTATAATAATGCTGAAAGTAAGAATGACCACATAGTTTTTTTTGTGAAAGAATTAAAGATAAAGCCGAATGTAAATAAACAGAATTCAGAGATATCAGAATGTGCTTTTTTTCCACGAGATGATCTACCAAACAATATTTCACCAGCCACCGAAAGACGGATAAATGATTTTTTTCACAATAATCCCACTCAAAGAACATGGTAGACAAGGAGTATTGACATGTTACTTGAAAATACGGTCACCACTTTTTTAACATCTAAGGAAGGCAGAAAACTCTCCTCGAGACGTGTTTTATTTCATTTGCCCAACAGACTTAAAAAATATGATGTAGCATCAAAGAAAATCTTTCAAACTGTAGCTCCACCGATTTCTGTGGCGTTGTGCCCAGCCTCATTATGTATTCGTGAGTGCAGTTTTTGTTCAAATACTCAAAGAAATCGAAGAAATCGGATTAATAAAGTCGAATTGAGCAATCAAGCCTTAATTAATATCACAGAAGACTTAAATAGAATGGGTGTATGCGGCGTAAGTATAGCGGGTGGTGGAGAGCCATTAACCTACGCACACGAGGCTCTTGTATTGCTGTTAACTTATAAGACTCCATGCTTTAGACTTGGGATTCATACTAACGGTGTTTTGCTTGATAAAATTTTAAATACAGATATTCTTAGTTCAGGCAACATTCAATACATCAATGTGAGTGTCGTTTCTGCAAATTCAAGTAATTATGAAGATGTTTGTGATACCTCCCCTAGCCAGTTTGATGTTGTTGAGAACAATTTAAAATTAGCACTTGAGTTGAAGAAAAAATATTCCAATTTTCCAACATTCGGCGTAAAAATTCTTGTATGTCGGGAGAATTATTTGAATATTGTGGAGATTGTGAGGTACTTTGAGAGTCTTGGTATTGCGAACATACTAATTCGATGTGTTGGAAATTTTGAACCAGGACAAGATGTTGAACTAACTGAAACTCAGTATGAATATGTATCCAGAGCGTTTAAAGATCAATTAAAAATGAGTGATGATCAAATAAACGCAGTAACAGGGAGAGTTGATACTGAGCTACCTACACCATCACGTTGCTGGATTTGTGCCCTGCAATGCACTGCAGGTGTTGATCCAGATGGAGAAGTTTACTTGTGCTCTCAATGGTCACGGAGAGAATATTCCATAGGCAACGTTAACAAGATGCGTCTAATGGATATGTGGGGAAGTGAACGACATGAGCAAGTGGCTCATACCTTAAATAAAAAATTGTTACGAAAAGAATGCACACCACTTCTCTGTCGTCATTATTACAGCAACCTTGCTATTGATGCATACACTCAAGGATTGTTAGAGAATATACCTACAAATAACCTTGAATCTGACTATAATAGATTCATCTGAGCCTTAGTTGACCTGACGAAAAGCACTAAATTAAGTAAGTTACAACCGATCAAGTATGGTCGGTTTTTTATTAGATATTTTTTACCATTTTTTATATTAACAATTAACTAATCTAGAAAATTAGTTCTAACGTTGTTCACGACTCTCCGCCAACGTGGACTCACGGGGGGTCATACGCAAAACAGTCGGAGAATAGCATGTAGGTAGTTGAAAAATATTTGAAAATTTGATTAAATTTTTAGTTATTTCTTAATTCAATAGTTTTACAAAGATGACTAAAAACTTATTAGAACTTTTTCTACCACAAGGAATTTTTAAGTAGTTTGAAATAGTTAGTGGCAATCAATATGAGAACGGAGACAGTAAAAAACAACTATTAGCTAGAAGTCGTCATTTATTATTTATGGCTAGTAGCAAATTTGGTGAGAGGCAAAAAGAGAGAGCCGCTATATTTTTTAAAAAATATCCTGATTTAAAAAAAGCCTATGATCTCTCCATGATGCTGAGAGCATGTTATGAGCACAGCAAAACAATCGTAGAGGCAAAAAAGAGATTAGATAAATGGTACAAAAAAATTGAAGAATCAAAAATTGAATCATTTTACTTACCGGCAGAGACAATTAGTTTGCATGAAACGAATATACTGAACTATTTTACCAATCGAAGCACCAATGCTTCAGCAGAGTCGTTTAATGCAAAGTTGAAAGGATTTAGAGCTCTCATAAGAGGTGTCACAGACAAGAAATTCTTTTTATTTCGTGTTGCTAAATTATATGCTTAGCATTCTATTCTCCGACTGTTTTGCGTATGACCCCAATATCTGACAATTACTAGCATCCACCGGATCGTTTTTAACTCCTCTAATGCTAGTTTTACGTTTTTGGCAGGTTATCATCGAATTGATGATTTTAATTTGATAACCTTTTTGAGTAGAAAGATAGGTTAATGGTAGATGATATGACGCAGTGGATTCAACGCCTATCAGTGTACTTTTTTTAGAATATTTTTTATTTTTTAATGTATTGATAAAATCAGTGATTCCTACGTGATTGTTTTTGAATTTAAAGGGCTTATCTAGCTCATTAAAGCACGCATAAAAATCATTTTCTGATATATCAATACCAATAAATGAGTCTCTCATGAAATTGTTGTGGCTAGTAAAAATTGCTAATTTTCACAAAAAGAGTAAGATGTAGTAAGGAATAAGCTATTTTATTATAAAATTTAATAAACTAATTAATTAGAAAATGAGTAATGCAACACCAAAAAAAGTATTTATCGGTGCAGCTTGGCCATATGCAAATGGGTCTCTCCATTTAGGGCATGTATCAAGCTTAATAGGATCTGATGTCTTAGCTCGATACTTTCGTTTAAAAGGATCTGAAGTTCTTTTTGTTTCAGGAAGTGATTGTCATGGTACTCCTATAGCTGTAGAAGCAGAAAGACAAAAAGTAAAGCCAGCCGAGATTGTAGAAAAATACAATAAAGAATTTAATGATAACTTAATTAAAGACCTCCGCTTTACGTACGATTTTTTTTCAAAAACAACCAATGCGGTTCATAAAAAAGTAGTTCAAGGCCTTTTTTTAACACTTTTAAATCAAAAGTTAATTTTTAAAAAAACTCAAAATTTACCATATTGTAAAGATTGTGCTAAATTTCTTCCCGATAGGTACATAGAAGGGCAATGTTCAAAGTGTAATTTTGAAAGTGCGCGAGGTGATCAATGTGATAATTGTGGTGAGCTGACAGAGGCTAAAACATTAATTAGACCTAAGTGTAAAATATGCTCGAATGAACCTATTTGGAAGGATTCTGAACATTATTTCTTAAAACTTAGCGCTTTTCAAGATAAGTTAGAGAAGTGGTCGAACAAATCCGAAGGGTGGCGTGAAAATGCTGTAAATTTTACTAAAAAATTTTTAGAAGGTGGTTTGAAGGATCGTGCCATAACTCGAGATTCTGAGTGGGGGATTCCAGTGCCGGTAGATGGTTTTGAAGGTAAATGCGTCTATGTTTGGTTTGAAGCTGTTTGTGGGTACTTATCTGCTAGTCAAGAGTGGGCAATTAATCAAGAAGCTAAGGATAAGTGGCAAGATTTCTGGCTAGACAAAAATTGTATACATTATTATGTTCATGGAAAAGATAATATTCTTTTTCATACAATAATTTGGCCATCAATGCTTATGGGGGTCGGCGATTTTAATCTTCCTAGTAGGATAATATCTTCAGAGTATCTTAATTTTGAAGGCAAGCAATTTTCAAAAAGCCGAAAATGGGGCGTATGGATCCCAGATTTTTTAAAAGATTACGAGGCTGATACTTTAAGATATTTTTTGATAATAAACGGACCTGAAAAATCCGATAGTAATTTTTCTTGGAGTGACTATAAGACTCGTGTTAATGCTGAATTGCTAGGGAAGCTAGGTAATTTTGTGAATCGCACATTAACTTTTGTAAAGAACAATTTTAATGGAGAAGTTCCTGAAATAGATAAAGATAACCTTAGTCAAGATAAAAAAGAAATTTTTGAAAATTGCAATATTATTTTAGAGCAAGTCGGTGATTTAATTGAAGCAGGTCGTTTTAAAGAAGCACTAAAGAATATTTTTGTTTTTATTGATAGGGCAAATAAATTTATTAATGATAATGAACCATGGATAACAATAAAAAACAATAAACAAGAAGCAGCCTTAGTATTAAATATTTGTATTCAATTAATAGCTACACTTGAAATATTAATAAATCCATTTCTACCAATAACTTCTGAAAATATTAAAAAGCAATTAAATTTAAAATCAAAAAAAGAGTGGCTTTATCGAGAAGTGAAGCCTTGTCATAAGCTGGCTGAAATTAAGCCACTTTTTAAAAAAATTTAACCCTTAATTTTTTGTAAATACAAATACAATATTTTTGTATTATATTTATTTAATATTAGAATTATAATAATTTGTACACCGCCTAAAAGTCTTGATTATTTTTTTAGGCCATTTCACAGAATCGAACAAGCGATATTTAAAGCTTTGTTTTGTATTTGTTTTTATCTGATTATTATAATCAAAAAAATAGGAGAGTCATGTGTTTGACTCCCCGAAATTGTTTATGTAGGGTTAGAAAAATTGGGTGGTTATTCTATTTTCTTTTTTTCTCGTTTTTTTAGTAGTCTTTGTGCTTCAGAATTTAATTCTTCGGCTGAAATTTTGCCGATTTCCATATAGATTTGTAGAGCTCGATTGCCCTCGATTTCTTGCCCTTGCGTAATTCCATGTGCACGAACAGATATCGCACGTAAACGAATGGCTTCCTCAGGAGACCCGGCTTTTTCAAAATAATTTTTTATGATTTTTTTTGTTGGATCTGTTTGGAATTCTTTCAAATATGGTTTAAAAGCTTCTTGGATTGTAGCACTGAATAATTTTTTTTTATTTCGTAATCTTTGGGTCTCTGCTGTGGCTGAAGAAATTGGTTTTCGTGGAGCTCCTTTTTTTACACTTTGTTTTTTTCGAGGTTTATTTGGATTGTCCATTAGCCAGGCAAAGTCACTTTGTATAATCTCATCAACAATGTGATTGTATACTCTGTTGTGATCCTTGAATATGGTATCTCCCGGTGTGATAATGCTATAGCATTGCCTTAAAACTTCATGGAGAATATCTAGAATTTCTTGTCTGGCTTGCTTAAAGTTATTAAGCTCTTTATTGCGCTCCTGACTGATTTTATGAGGACTACTTGTTAGCAAGTAAGTATCACTTTCCAAAATTTTATTTACAAAACTTATCCCGCGAAGTACTGCTCCGCGGAAAGCAAAAAGCTCTTCTAAAGACAAATTCCAGAAAAAATCCGGCATCATGTTTTCATGTAGGTCTTTTAATCTTATGTGTGCTGCCTTATTGCTGTTAAATCGATCCCAGAAGCCCAGATTTACTGGTTTTTTTTGCTCTTTTTTTGGTGGCGTTAGTTTGTTATTGCTTTCTTCTTCCCCCTTTAGTATGTTTATTGCCCAGGTAATAGCATTTTCTTCGGTTTTTTTTTCCTTAGCTTTTTTTTGGTTTTCTTTGAGTTCTTCTGTTTTTTTTCGAGTTTGAATTTGGGTCAGAGTAGTAATTAGATTTTTGATTTCTTCGTTTTCCAGAAGTTTGTCTGATTCATGTCCTACAAGTTCCGGGTCTTTGTCAGCCAAACTTCTGGCTAAATTTTTAAGGTCTGTTCCAAATTGAGATTTTAATTTATTTTTTTCATCGCTACGCAGTTGAAACTCCGTAAATAAATTTATCCAATATTTTTCGCTATCAAGTAGTTTATGTTCTCCAACTTCTTGTTTTAGGATTTTAATAATTCGTTTAATTGCATTGTCCCAACGTGTCAGGCGGGCACGAGCTTCTGTTTCTTTCTTAACCTCTGTACGTGCTTTTTCTTCAATTATCGATCTGATTGTTGTACCCTCCTTGAGGAAAATTTCCCATCGGTTGTTTTGGATGTTTGGGTTTTTTTTAGCTAGTTCTTGGGCGATTTCATTCATTAGTTTTATAACTTTTTCTTCTATTTCAAATATTTGATTTGAAATGTCTTCGGTGGGTTTGTCTTGAAATGGTGATGTTGAATCGTTATTTTTGATAGGTTCATCGTCTAGTGCTATAATTGGCTGAGTATTACTTTTCGTTCTATTTTGCATTAACGATGAAGAAAAAGTTGAAAGTGCTTGTTCAAAGTCTTTTACTTTGGCGTCCATTGTATTCATCCTCTTCTGCAAAATGCTACTATTAGCCTCTCGTTATTGAGAGGCGATTAAAAAGAACGTATATTGCTGCAGTAATGTTAGCATCATTTGCTAGCTTTGTCAAGTGTTATTTTTGTAACTGCCCATTTGGCTATTAATTATCTTTTTATTAAGTAATTTTTTGCTAAATCGTATAGATTTTTAATGCAAAAAGAAAAGATTGCTCAATTTTTGTTTATTGTGATATTATTAATTAGTAGATTTAAAGGGTTTAAATTTGATTAATTTTACATTAAGTTTAGAAAAAGTTATTAATTTTTATGAAATATTTAACATTACCTCACCTTTATTGGGTTAGATTTTTGACTTTACCATTAATACTTAGTATGATTTTTCCTTTAATTATTTTTGATTTTTTTATTGAAATTTATCATCACATTAGTTTCCCGATTTATCAAATAGTCAAAATAAAAAGAAAAAAATATATAAAAATTGATAGACATAAATTAAAATATTTAACATTTTGGCAGAAATTTTTTTGTATTTATTGCGGTTATGCTAATGGTTTAATTCATTATTCTAGTGTTATTGCAGCTAAAACAGAGGAGTATTGGTGTGGTATACAGCATGATAAAAGTGACGGTTTTGTTAGCCGGTCTCATCATAAAAAATTTTTAAAATACGGTGATGAAAAATCATTTAATAAAATGTAAATTTAAGTAGGAGATGGATCAGTATAGAAATTCTAATTACAATAAATATTCAAAGGAGGAAAATGAACCACAAAATTTAAAACAAAATTTACAAAAAAGAAAAGGATTGAAATCTCGGGTTTTGGTTTATTCTTTGATATTTTGTGTTGTTGGTTATTGGTTGTTTTCTAATAATAGAGTTACTACAGATGCTGACTCTGGTTTTTGGTATGAAAAAATACCTTTTGTCTCAGAGGCTAGTCATTTAGTTGAGAATGAGGATAAAAGGGTTCAAGTAGAGAAGAGAGATCGTTTAAATTTTTTATTTCTTGGAATGGGCGGTAGAACTCATCAAGGTGGTTATCTTACGGATACAATTATATTAGCTAGCATAGAGCTTAAAACTAAAAAATTAGCAATGGTATCAATCCCTCGTGATTTATCTGTTCCTGTGCCCGGTAATGGGTGGAGAAAAGTTAATCATATTAATGCATTTGCTGAAATGGATGATCCCGGGTCAGGCGGTGAGGTTGCTTCACGTGTTTTAGGAGAATTGCTAGATGTACCTATTGACTACTATGTTCGAGTTGATTTTAGAGGTTTTGAGAAAATTTTAAATAGTTTGGGTGGTGTTAATGTTTATGTTGAGCGAGCTTTTGATGATTATAGCTATCCTGTTCATGGCAATGAAGATGCTGTGGATTATGAAAGTAGATTTGAACATCTGCATTTTGATAGTGGTTGGAAGTACATGGATGGAGGTTTGGCGTTAAAATATGCTCGTTCAAGACATGGTACTAATGGGGAAGGCTCTGATTTTGCTAGAGCAAAAAGACAACAGCAAGTTATAAAAGCTGTAAAGGAAAGAGTGATGTCAGCTGAAATTCTAAAACCTTCAATCTTGACAGGTTTAATTGATGACTTAAAACATCATATTAGCACTAATATTAGTGTTTGGAAAGCAATTAGATTATGGAATGAATATGGTAATTTTGATAGTAAGAGTATTATTCACGAGGTGCTTGATAATAGCCATGATGGCTTGCTTGTAGAAATGATTAATGAAGAAGGGGCTTATATTTTAGCTCCAAAGGTTGGAGATTTTAGTCAAATAAAGCATTTAATTAAAAATATATTTGTTAATAAAAAAGAAGAGTATAAATCTGTAATTGAAAGTGAAAAGCCTTTAGTTGATATACGTAACGGAACATATATAGGTGGCTTAGCTGCAAATAATGCAAAACAGTATGAAAAAATCGGTTTTAAAGTTGTTAATATTGGTAATGCGAGCAAAAGAGATTTTAAGGAATCTGTGATATATGATTTAACATATGGTGAAAAAATGGCCTCATTAAAAGTTTTGAAAGAGAGAGCAAGGGCAAATGTATCTTTTGGTTTGCCAAGTTGGTTAATGGATGAGCTTGCAGAAGAATTTGAAGACAAAGATATGATTCATGAGCAAC
The DNA here is from genome assembly GCA_964569045.1 of uncultured Gammaproteobacteria bacterium. Taxonomy (GTDB): domain Bacteria; phylum Patescibacteriota; class Patescibacteriia; order Patescibacteriales; family BS150m-G62; genus BS150m-G62. Next base: position 8,747 of record CAZMSR010000005.1, read on the forward strand.
CTGATTTTATTTTAATTATCGGTACTAATTAATAAGTTGAACCGTAATCACTTATTGTTTTATGTTGATTGTATTCTAAGTGGATACGTTAAATTAAATGAAAAGTTTAAAAGAAAGTAAAAAAATATCTCAAATTATACTTTTTGGCAGAACAAATGTTGGAAAATCAAGTCTTTTTAATCGTTTAACTGAAAATTCTAAAGCATTAATATCAGAATTAGCTGGTACTACCAGAGATGCTAATAGGGGCATTGTAGAATGGCAAGGAAAGAAATTTGAATTAATTGATACAGGCGGTGTGATTGATTTAGATAGTCTTTTTAGAAAAAAAACGGTTTCTAGGAGCATAGAAGAAAAAGTACAAAAACAAGTTAGGAGGTTTTTGTTTAGTGCGGATATTGTACTTTTTGTTGTTGATTCTAAGGAAGGATATACTGATGAAGATCGGAAAATCGGGCTTATGCTTAAGAAAATATTTAAAGGTGCTAAGAATATTCTTTTAGTATCTAATAAGGCAGATAATGAAAAGGATAGATTTAATATTCAAGAGTTTTTTAAGCTCTCTTTAGGTGAGCCAATTCCTGTATCAGCTCATTCTGGATCTGGTACGGGAGATTTACTAGATATAGTTATTAGTAATTTTAAAAAAATTAGAAATAGTAAATTTAAAAAGAGCAATGGATTAGAAAAGGATGAAGAGAAAAAAATTGTAAATGTAGTAATTATTGGGCAACCAAATGTTGGAAAATCTAGTTTATTAAATAAAATGTTAGGTTTAGAAAAAGTGATTGTAAGTACGGTACCTCATACTACAAGAGAATCTCAAGATTTTGAAATTAAATACAAAGACGAAATCATTAATATTATTGACACTGCCGGCCTAGCTAGATCTCAGCATAAAAAAATAAAGCAAAATTTACGAGCAGTAAACAAGAAAGTGAAAAATGAAAAAGATTTACATGCTTTGGGAATGGTGGATTCGTTGGCGAGTATGGGTAAGGCTAAAATTGTGTTGTTTTTGCTAGATATAAATAAACCCTTAATTCAAGAAGATTTAAAAATAATAGAAGAGGTGGTAAAAAGAGGCTTAAGCGTAATAATTGTTGCAAATAAGTGGGATTTAGTTAAGGATCATGATGTAAAAAAGTATAAAGAGTATATATATGGTAAATTGCCGTTTATTAAATGGGCACCAATATTATTTGTTTCAGCTAAAACTGGCTTAAAAGTGAATAATATATTTGAAGCAATTTTAGAAGTTAAGAGGTCTAGACAAATAGAAATATCAAACAGTGTTTTAAATAAATTTTTATTAAAGTTGGTTAAAATTCATAAGCCGGCTAAATCAAAAGGATTAAAACATCCTAGAATTTACGAACTATCTCAAACAGGAGATGATCCTCCTGAATTTAGAATTCGTATAGGCGTTCGTGATACAATTCATTTTTCATATATTAGTTTTATTGAAAATCGTTTAAGAGAAAAGTTTGGGTTTATTGGAACTCCAATAAAAACTTGGGTAAAAAAAGGTAGGTAATGATGGTGAGTGAATAAATAATTATTTTTGTTTATGGTATAATAGGACTGTCGCCAAACTCGCTTCACCCATAAATTGTTAATTTTGGCTAAATTTTTTTCAAATTTTTTTGGCTTACCTTAGGGTAGGCCTCAAAAATTATTCAAAAAATTTAGCCAAAATTTCCAAATTTATGAATTAAAGCGAGTTTGGCGACAGTCCCATAATTGAAAAATGCTTAATATGAGCAAGATTTTTTATGTCTAAAAAAGGTAGTAAACCTAAAGAGTCGATAAAAATTAAATTAATTGCAAGTTTGTTTATTGCTGTTGTTATTACGGCTGCTATGTCTAGTTATTTTAGTTATACAGGCTCAAGATCTGTTTTAAGTAATCAGATTATGACTGATTTGGTTATGCTTTCAGAGGCAAAAGAAGGGCATATAATGGAATTTTTGGAAGGTGCTAAAAAGAGAGTTATTGATTTTTCTTCAGATGGATTTATTCGTGATAGTGTTTTTAAAATTAATGAATCACAAGATGCTTTTGTTGTTAAAGAATTGAGTAACTATTTAGTAAAAAATAAAAAGTCATTAGATAGTGCAATACTTGGTATTAATATAATCAACAAAGATGGAGAGGTAATTGCTTCAACTGATGTGAATGAAATAGGAAGAAGAAAGGGGTTTGTGAAAAATGAAAAAAATAAAATCGCTATAGCGGAGTATTTGGAAAAGCACAAAGGTAGTGGTAAATATGAAGAATGGGGTGGAGTAATCGGAGATGAATATTATGTTGGGGCTTTAAAGTTAGGTTATGGTGAGGTGTTTCTTGGCGATGTTTCACGTACACATCATTTTGGATACAAGGATGTTGTTTTCCCTGTATCGGCTCCTTTGATTAGTAAACATACAAGTGAAGCAATTGGGGTAATTGTAAGTTATATTCATATTAAAGATTTGAATTCTGTTGTAAATGGAGTTAGACAGGATAATTTTGAAAAAACAGATTCATCTAACTTATTAAATAATGGTAAAACTAATATTTATTTGGTTAATGAGCAAAGGTTATTAATTACTCAGCCTAGGAATAGTTTGGATGGTGCAATTTTAAATCAAAAAGTGGATACAAATGAGGTAAGAGATTGTATTTTAAAAAAACAAGGGCACCGGGGTGAATATGTTAATTATAAGGGGGATGTTGTTGTTGGTGCTGTAAATTGTTTAAAAAATAATAATTGGATTTTAGTTACTGAAGTAAATAAACAAATTGCTTTGCGTGGAATAGAAAAAATAAAGCAAGATGTATTGATTGCAACACTTTTTATTTTATTTTTTGTATTTTTAGTTGCTTATGCGTTAATCAGAAGAATCGTGGACCCATTAGAGGAGCTAGTAAAAGCTGTTACAAAGATAAAAAAAGGAAGTTATAATTTGAATTTAAAAGTAAGAACAAATGATGAACTTGGTGAACTAGTTGAAGCATTTAATGGTTTGGCACAGGTCATTAGATCACGTGCACAGGAGAAAAATGTTTTTATCACTTCTGCTTCTCATCAGTTTAGAACACCTATTTCAAAAGTTCAGCTTGAATTAGAGCTTTTAAAAAGAGCCATACAAACTAATAAAACAAAGAAAGAAATTCTTTTGTTAGTTAAACAAGCTGATGATTCTAATTCAAAAACTAGAGACATAATTAATGATTTATTTAAAATTTTGGAACTTGGTGATGAGTATGAGGCTGCAAGATTAGTTAAAATAGATGTTAATGAGTTAATTTTAAGTGTGATTCAGTCGTTTAGTCAAAAGATAAAGAAGAAAAGAATTAATATGTTGGTTGAAATTCCTAGAAAACTATCTATATGTGCAAATTTATCAAATATTAAAATTGTATTTTTAAAGTTGTTGGATAATGCAATTACATATTCAAAAAGAGGTGGCAAAATAGAAATAAAGGCCCGCAAGGTCGATGGGCAGATTTTGTTTCAAGTTATTGATTTTGGGATAGGTATTCCTGAGGCTGAGCAAATAAATGTGTTTGATAAATTTTTTCGTGCTAAAAATGCGTATAGTGTGAAAAATGTAGGATCAGGCTTAAGCTTATCAATTGTTAAAAATATTATTGAAGGTCATAAAGGTAGAATAATGTTTGAATCACGCACAAACAAGGGAACGACTTTTTATTTTTCTTTACCTCAGAAATAAAAATAAATGCATTAAATGCAGTGATTAACTGATTACGTAATATTATTAGTATAAGTTAAATGAATTTATAAAATAAATATGATTACTATAGTTGGTTTGGGTAACCCAGGAGTTAAATATAAAAAAACAAGGCATAATGTTGGCTTTATGGCAACTGACCATCTTGCTCAAATGTATGATGTTCTATTTAATATGGAAAAGAAATTTAAAGCAATGTCTGCTAGATTGCCTTTTGCTACTTTGTTAAAACCAGAAACTTATATGAATAATTCCGGAGAAAGCGTGAGGGCATTTTTAGCTTATTATAAACAAATCCCTAAGAAGTATGGTGTTTTAAAACAAAAAGATGTAGATTTTTCTGACAAATTAGTTGTAATCCATGATGATTTAGACATAGAATTGGGTGAATACAAAGTGTCAATGGATTCCAGATCCGGGGGTCACAAAGGTGTTGAGTCTATTATTTTACATCTCAAAACTAAAAAGTTTAAGCGAATACGAATTGGTATTAAACCTTTTGACAATAAAATAGAAATAAAAAATTATGTGCTAGAGAAATTTTCCCCAAACGAACTATCTAAAATAAATGTTATAATAAAAAAAGTAATTAAAAATGAATTAGATTTTATAAATATTCTAAATTCATGAAATAAATTACCCATGCCTAAAAAAATAAAATTAATTTTTTCTCCATTCAGTTTTTTAATTGCGCATTTTATTTTGATTGGTTTATTTTTTTCTGAGAATATTTTAAATATTACTTATAGTGATTCTTTTTTGTATTCTCTTTTGAATATTTTGGTTGGTGGTCTTGCTCTTTATATATCTTATTTTTCATACTTTGCTTACAAGAGGAGTAAGATTATTCAGATGTTTGTAGTATCGATAAGTTTTTTTGTCATTGGTGCTTCATGTTTAGTATATGTTCTTTCTGGGCCTGACTTTTATTTTTTAGGTATATTGAAAATAGTTTTTTCTTTAGCTAAAGATTATGGATTATTTATTGGCTCCTTTTTTCTATTATTTTTATTATTACCACTTGAGAGATATGAAAAAAAGATTTATAACCATAAGTTAGAGATTTTTTTAGGAATAATAGTGGCTTATTCTTTAATTTTGCTTTCACTGGTTGTTAAACCTGAGTACGCATTATTTTTGCAGGAGTTATCAAATCTTTTTTTAGGGTTTGCTTGTATTTTTTTATTCTTAATATTTATTTTTTTATTTCATCAATATCGTGAGTTAAAGTCAGTATTTTTATTGAATTTACTAGTGGGTGTAATTTTTTTAACGAGTTCTATAATAATATCATTTTTTTATGTTCAAAATAGTTTGTTTTGGTGGTATGGGCATTTTTCTGTACTTGTTGGCTTTATATTTGTGATTATAGGTTTTATTAAGGCTCAGAAGAGTAAAAACGGTTATTTAATAGTAGTTGGAGAAATGCCAATTTATTCAAGAATTGGAACTAAACTTTTGGGTAGTTTTTTACTTGTGGCTGCTTTATCAGTACTTTTAACAGGTTATTTTAGTTTTACTACCGCTAAAAATTCTTTAAGTGCTCAAGTTCAAAGTAATCTTGATTTTAATTCAAAAGCAAAAGAGGCAGAAGTTATTAATTTTTTAGAATCAAGTAAGGCTGATGTATTAAATTTTTCGCGCAGTATTTCTAGTCAGATAAACGAGGGACAGATTAGTTATGATCAAAATAATGTGGAATTATTTAAAGGTTTTTTAAAAAATAGAATCCCTTACTACAAAACTGAGATTTTAAGTAGTGACGGGCAAGTTATTTGGTCATCTGACGGTAAGAGCGATGGCGATAGTAGAAAGAATTGGAGTTATTATAATATTGTTAAGAATTTTGAGATTGGTGAAGCATATTTAAGCGATGTTTTTTTGACTAATGGAATGCCAACTTTAGTTGCTATAACTAAAATAGATACAGGTAAAATAAAAAATAATTATGATATATTAGTTGGCTATCTTGACGCTAAAATATTAAACTCTGTTTTATCCGGATCTTATGATAGTCAGATATTAAGACAAGGAGCGTATGATTCAATGAGTAGGTATGATGTTTATTTAGTTAACAGGTCAAATTATATTATATCTGAAACTAAGTTTTTTAAAGATTTGGTTTTAAAGCAAAAAAATATAACAAGGCCTGTGGTTCGTTGTAAGTATGGTGATAGGGTTGTCGGTGAGTATAGTGATTATCGTAAAGTGCGCGTGGTCGGTGCTTCTAATTGTTTGCCCAATGGCTGGACCCTTTTAACTGAGATATCTGTTGATGAGGTGTATTCTAGTTTGGAGATTATTAAAATTAAAATATTATTAGCCTCTTTGGCTATTGTTGTTTTTGTTTTTGTTTTAGTATATAGCCTAATTAAGAGAATAACAGAGCCGATTCAAGAATTATCACGAGTTACAAGAAAAGTATCAGATGGTGATTATAGTGAGAAAGTAAAAGTTGAAGGTAGGAGCGAAATCGGTATGCTAGCTAAGAGTTTTAATATTATGACAAAGAATATAGTAAAGGCAAATAAATCATTAAAGGAGCAATATAGCGAGTTAAAGAAAACATCAAACGCCTTAAAGGAATCTAAAAACCATTTAGAGGAGAAAGTAAAGGAAAGAACTCTTGAATTGGAAGAAGCAAAAGCGTATCTCGAGGACAAGGTTGATGAAAGAACGCAAGAATTAAAAATTTTGAATGAGAATTTAGAAGAAGAGGTTGTTAAAAGAACAATAGAATTAAAAGAGAAATTAGCTGAGTTAGAAAGATTTAATAAACTGGCTGTTGGTCGTGAATTAAAAATGATTGAATTAAAAAATGAATTAAAAGACTTAAAAAAGAAAAATCGCGTAAAAAATAAAAAGAAAAAATGAAAAAAAACAGTATAAGTAAAGTGAGAAAAAGAGCTTTAACAAAAAAGGATGTGTTAAAAATGGAAAAGCTAGCATTAGCCAATATTTTAGAAGATGTTCAAGAAGACAGAAAAGAAGTTGAAGAGCAGAGACTAGCTATTCTTAATATATTGGAAGATGTTAATGTTGCCAGAGATGAATTGCAGCAAAAGTATAAAGAGCTTGAAGCTATTAGTCAATTAACACGTAGCCTTGGCTTGAGCTTGGAGCTTGATTCTGTAATGCATAGCACGGGAATTGCTATTAATGATATATTGCCCGGTGCAGTGGTCGCTTTTTTAATAGCGCCGCTCGATGCTAATTATTTAGATGAAAATGTTCATATTTATTCCAAAGATCCGGTAGGAAAAGAGAATTTAAAATATATTAAAAAAAAGATAAAATCTTTGCTTAAAAAAGAAAAGAAAAGCAAAATATATAAAAATAATATTAATAATTTAAAATTTGAGTTTCTTTATATTGATGATAATTATAAATTTGAAGAAAAACTTAAATCAGAAGTTCATTTGCCCATTGAAATATCTAATGAAAAAATTGGATTTATAAGCATATTCTTTTCTGGTAGAAAAGTAATACCAAAAAAACAATTAAGTACAATTAATACAATAGTAAGCAATGTAACACAAACAATAGAAAGATTACGTATTTTAGTTAGCTCTGAGTATTCCAGATTTTCAAATTTAGTTGATTCTATGAGCAATGGAGTTTTAATGTTTGATTTAAATAGAAGAGTTATATTGGCTAATCCAAAAGCAGAGGAAATTATTGGGAAAAAGCAAAGTAAGATTACTTTTAAAAACTTTTTAAAGCAATTAAGAGGTATTAAAAAAACTTTTGCCCAAGATCCTGATATTAAGGATAAAAAGAAAGATGTTGATTTAGGCGAAGTTATTAATCAAGTTGTTAAAAACAACGAACCAGCTGTTTTTCAGGATGTAACTATTAATAGAAGAACATTTGAAATTTTTATTACTCCTATACGAGATTTTAGACGAGAGATAGCCGGTGGTGCGATTATCTTGCATGATATAACTTATTTGAAAGAAATATCTCAGCTAAAAAGTGAATTTGTATCAGTAGCTTCTCATCAATTAAGAACACCTTTAACTTCAATTAGGTTATTCACGGAAATGCTTCTAGATGAATCAGTTGGAAAGATAAATCAAGATCAAAAAGAATATGTTGGAAGTATGTATAAATCTGCTTTGGTAATGATTCAGTTGGTTAATAATTTGTTGAATTTATCTAGGATAGAGGCCGGCAAACTAGAGATTAATTTAAAACCAACAGATATAGAAGCCTTGATTTTAGATATTATTAAAGAAACCGATGCTTTGGCGCGTGAGAGAAACTGTTTAGTAAAATTTAAAAAAAGTAAGTTTATTTTAAAAAAGCAATTAACAGATTCAAATTTATTAAGGCAAGCGATACATAATTTAATTACAAATGCAATAAGATATTCAGAGCCTGATAAGTGTGGTATAATAGTAAGTCTATTATCTAAAAATGATATGTTTCAAGTAAGTATAAAAGATTCCGGCATAGGTATTCCAAAGAAAATACATGATCGAATATTTACTAAATTTTTTAGAGCAGATAATGCTGTTAAGATTGCTACTGATGGTAATGGTCTTGGGCTTTATATAGCTAAGACAATAATAGATGGGCTAAAAGGAGAGATAAAATTTAAGTCAGAAGAAAACAAAGGTACAACATTTTATATTCGTCTGCCAATTAACGAAGTAAATAGTTAATAAATTAAAATTGACATTTATTTGATAAGCAGAATATAATTAATTAATAGGTTTTTATTTGTAATAGTTAATTTTATTTATGGCAGAAGCTACACAAGAAAAAAAAGAAGAGAAAGAATCAAAAATTAAAATTTTTATTGGCGAAGATGACAAGTTTATATCTCGTGCATATCAAGATGGTTTTAAAAGGGCTGGTTTTGAGGTGCATACAGGGTTTGATGGTAATGAAGTTATCGCTAAGATTAAAGAAAATAAACCAGATTTATTACTTCTTGATTTAATAATGCCTCAAAAGAATGGTTTTGAGGTTCTTGGTGAAATTAAAATGAATAAGGAATTAGCTAAAATTCCTATTATTGTTTTATCGAATTTAGGGCAGGATTCTGATGTTGAGAGAGCGAAAGAGTTAGGGGCTTATGATTATTTAATAAAAGCTAATTTTTCAATGAAAGAGGTGGTTGAAAAAATAAAAGAGGTATTAATTAAGCTAAAAATTATTAAGTGAAAATAACTAATGAAAAGCTAAAAGAATTATTAGTTGGACCTGGTCATATTAAGGAGGAGGTTTTTTTGTCTATTATTAATGAGGCTGAAAATAATAAAAAAAATGTTGTTGATATATTGGTAGCTAAAGATTTTATAAAAGATGAGCAAATTGGGCGTTTAATAGCAGAGGACGCCAACTATTCTTTTGTTAATTTACGAAATGAAAAGATAGATGATGATCTTCTGGATTTGATCCCTGAGAATGTGGCTCGCACAAGAGGTGTTATTGTTTTTGGAAAAAAGGATAATGTTGTTCGAGCTGGCATGCTTAATATGGAAGATTTAGAAACTAAGCATATGGTTGAAAAAAAATCAGGATGTAAAGTAAAATCTTATTTTGTTACAGAATATGATTTTAAAAATGCTTTAGCTAGATATAAGGCTAATATTAAAGTAGCTTTTAATCGTCTTTTAGAAAAATTTGCAAGTTCTGAATCAACATCTACGGAAAAAGATCAAGCTATAGTGGATATTGTAGATTCTATGCTTTTGTATGGATATCAAAACAAGGCTTCGGATATTCATATTGAGCCTTATGATGAAAAGGTTTTAGTGCGTTTTAGAATAGACGGAATTATGCATGATGTTCTAGAGGTGCCTCAAGATTTGTCTGATTTGATTTTAACTAGGCTTAAAATTATGTCTAAGATGAGGACTGACCAGCATAGAGCGGCTTTGGATGGAAAATTAAAATTTAAGGCTCAAGATGAAGAGGTTGATGTTCGTGTTTCTATTGTGCCGGTTACAGAAGGTGAAAACGTGGTAATGCGTTTGCTTTCTTCTCAGTCACGGCAATATAGTTTAACGGATTTGGGCATGCTTGATCATGATTTAAAAAAGGTTAAGCGAACGATTAAAAATCCACATGGAATGATAGTGGTAACAGGACCAACCGGTTCTGGTAAAACCACAACTGTTTATGCCGTTATGAAGATTTTGAATACTCGAGATGTGCATATTTCTACTATTGAGGATCCGGTTGAATATGATATTGAAGGAATTTCGCAAATTCAAGTTAATCAAAAGACCGGCTTAACTTTTGCTAAGGGTTTAAAAGCAATAGTGCGTCAAGATCCTGATATAGTTATGGTTGGTGAGGTTCGTGATGAAGAAACATCTAATATTGCTGTTAATGCTGCTATGACCGGTCACTTGGTTTTAACTACACTTCATGCTAATGATGCAGCAACAACACTTCCTCGTTTAATTGATATGGATGTTGAGCCTTATTTAGTAGCTTCTACTGTGAATGTTATTATAGCGCAAAGATTGGTTCGCAAGATATGCCCTAAATGTAAGGCTTCAACAAAAATAGACGAAGATACTTTAAGAATTATTGACATGAACCCTTCTATTAAGGAGATGTTAAAGAAAAAAGGTTATGAAGATTTAAAAAAGGTTTATATTTATAAAGGAAAAGGTTGCGCGTTATGTCATAATAAGGGCGTAGTTGGTAGACTTGGTATATTTGAAGTTATGGAAATGAATGAGAAAATAAAAGATTTAGTAATGAAAAAGAAAAATGCAGATGAAATTACTAAAATGGCTCGTGAAACAGGCATGAGTAGTCTTTTAGAAGATGGCGTTGAAAAGGTACTAAGCGGCATGACAACAATGGAAGAAGTTATTAGGGTGACTAAGGAGTAGGGATTAATGGTTCTAATTAACATGAAGTTAAAAATTACAGAATTTTATAAAAAAAGCTTAAAAAATTATTTTTAAAGAATTCCTATAATTATTTACGCAAAAATTAAATTAATTTTTTTTTAATGTTTAGAGTAAAATTATTTTTTATTCAGGTAATTAGTATTTTTATATTTTTATTTGTTTTTGTTAGTGGTGCTAGTGCTTACACTGTTTGCGCTGTAATGGAGTCTGGTTTTGTTACTGAAATTAGTGATGGGGCGTGTGCTGGTAGCGCTAATGGTGGCGCTGATGGTGGTATTTCTTTTAAGCAAGAAACTAATAATCATGCTCCGAGTATTGCAGGATATAATTTTTCGCGTGCTAATAAGGGCCAACCGTATTCGGCTACAATACTTGCTAGTGACAAAGATGGTGATCTTTTAACTTGGGAAATTACGCCATATGAAAATGGCTGTACTAATGATTTAGGTTGTGATGAATATCAGGATGAGAGTTGCGGAGATGATTGGACTGATTGGGCAAGTAAGGGTTGGAAAAATTTAGATAATGGAAGTTGGACTACTCAAACTATTAGACAACAACCGACTAGTGTTTATGGGCAGTTAAGCATTAATTTTGGAATTGCTGGTGATGTTAGTAGGTGTTTTTTTAATGTTAAAGTAGTTGATGGACGTAATTCTGAATTTATTGATGAGCGTGATTTTTATATTCAAACAAATGAAATGCCAATAATAAATGCTTCTAATTATACTTACACAGCAGGTGATGGAAATTTTAAATATAGTTTTGAGGCTTATTCTGATGATTTTGCTGTATACCCACTTGCATTAACAACAGCCAATGGTAATGATTTTCAAGATATAGAAATTACTTTAAATGATAAATCTAGAGATAAAGTTAATAATCCAATAATTCCTGTTATTTTTGGATCAGCTAGATTTGTAAGGGAGGATGATAAGTATATATATAGTATTGATGTGCCATTTAATTCTGTTGACGCAGCTTTGCCAAATAGTGTAGATGATATTGTTAGTGATTTTAAGGTGACGGATAAGTTTGGTAATAGTACAACGGTTGATCCAATTGTTAAGTTAGAAAATAATGCTCCTATTGTAACGATTGAAGATAATTGTAGTGATGGTGGAAATAGAAATGGAGGGTTGGAGGAGTATGTTTGTAATATAAGTGTAAAAGATCCGGATTCTCATGATATTATTTTATTAGAAGCTAAAGTAATGGAGGGCAATAAGGGCAATAATAGTATTATAGATTATCATCAAGAGGTGGGTGCAGATAAGACCGATGTTAAAATAACAGGTAAATTGTTTAAAAGTGGACAAGTAAAGATTGAAGTAAAAGCTAAAGATCAGTTTGATGGGGAAGTAATTAAAAATATTAGTTTTAGTGTAAAAAAAAGTTGTGGGGATGGTGGGGTAGATACTCTTAATGGTAATAATTTTATAGAACAATGTGATTGTGACAATGGTTTGACAAGTTGTGCTGGGATAGGTAATGGAAATGGAGATGCCGACACTGAGCAATATGAGTGTAATAATTGTAGGTGGGAGAGTGGATGGCTTGGTGATGGCATAAAGAATGGCGAAGAAGTGTGTGATCCTGCGCGTTCTCTAGTAAATGGTAATCTTAATCCTTCTTACATTAAAGGCTCATGTACTGTATTGGCTGAAAATCCTTTGTTTTCTGATGGTGGTAGATTACCAAATCATTGTATTTCTGCTGGTGTAAAAATAACTCTTAATGGTGATGAGGTTTGTAAAAATGATGGAACTGGATATTTTTGTGTTGCAAAAGAAGCTGTAGCAGGAGGAAGTTCTACTATGTGTAGTACTACAGATCCTAGTAAGAGCGATTACGCATGCTGTGAAATTGTGTCATGCTCTAAGGATGGTTGTAACTGTTGTGGTAGGCCAGAAGGTGCACATGATCTTGGTGATGGATATACTATGGTTCAAACTGGAGATGATGTATCCGGTGGTAATTGTAAAACGGATTCTTGTAAGTTGTTTAATTTTGATGCAAATAAGCGTAATTGGAAATTTACTACAAATCATACGAGAGTTGATTATAGGTGTTGGAAGTAATTAATAGTATTTATATGTTAGCTGGGAAAATGAGAAAAATAATTATTGGTGGTGTATTGTTAATTTTTTTAATTATTTTGTTTGTTTTATTTAATTTTAAAAAAGATGTTGAGGTTTCTGATGTTTTTAAAAATAAAAGTGAAATTGGAGATGTAGACATAAGAGTTAGTGATGAAGAGATAGAAAAGAATATTGAAAATAATGGAGATGATATTGGCGCAGAAGTTGAGTTAGATGATGTGGTTGTAGATAGATTTTTAGAGTTAAATAGTGAGTTAAGTAAAGGTCAAGTAAGAGATTTCAAAGAAATAGCCAAGAAAGTTGAAAATTTTAATCCTCAAGAAGTTGTTGATTTGTGTAATAATAGGAGTGATAGTGAGGATTGCAGAAAATCAGTTGCTTTTCTAAAACAGAATAGCGATTATTGCCATATTTATCGTAACAGAACTGAGGATTTTGATAAGCATGAGCATGATGATGCTTTTGTGGATGAGTGTATTCAGGCAATTATTGTTGAAAGTAAGGCAGGCGTTACAATAAAGTGTGAGGAGTTGAATGATGATGATTATTATAATTGTTTAAATCAAGTATTTAATGTAAGCGGCAAACAAATTGATTGTAGTTTAGTAAGGGATTCTTATGTGCAGAGTTATTGTATTGATTTAAGTTCTTATGAGTTAGCTTATGGTAAATATAATAAAGAGTTGTGTGTGAATATTAAAAATGAAAAATTAAATAAATTTTGTAATAAGAATATAAAAGGTAAAACAGAAGATATTGACAATGATGGTTTAACTGATTTGGATGAAATTAATATTTATAATACTCACTACAAAAATCCAGATACAGATAATGATGGATATTTAGATGGAGAAGAGGTTAAGGCTGGATATAATCCATTAGGTGAGGGGAAATTGATAATTACGAATTAGTAATTATTGATTACGAATTATTGGTTTTAGATAGTTGTCCATTGATTCATGTAATTTTAAAATTCATCAATAAAAGAAACGCAGCTTTCTCTTGAAAGTTGCGTTTCTTTGCTTAATTGTTAATTTAGTTCAGATTTAAATTTATCGTCCTTAATTAATATGTGGTATAATATCTAGAATAGAAAGAGTCTGTTAATAATTTTTTATATTGTAAATATTAATGCCTCAGGTAACTCAAAAAGAGCAGGAGAAAATAAAAAAAAGAAATCGAGAAGAGCTTAAAAAAAAAATTCTTAAGTATGAATTTAATGTTGGCAGAGTAACTTTAACCCAAAAAGCTTTTTTTGCAAAAAATTTGGCAGTTATGCTTTCTAGTGGCTTGGGTATTGTTGAGGCACTAGATATTTCAGTTGATTCAACTCATGGTAAATTTAAAAAAATATTACAAGGGGTAGTAAAATCAGTGGAGTCGGGTAGATCTCTTTCAGAAAGCATGAAGCTTTACCCAAAAGCATTTCCTACTTTTTTTGTAAGTTCAGTATATGCCGGAGAAGAGTCAGGTACGCTTGAAGAGAATTTGGGTCAAGTTGCTACTCAGCTTAAAAAAGAAAAAGAACTTTTAGATAAGATAAAGGGAGCAATGATTTATCCTACTGTTATTTTGATAGCCGGAGTGGTTCTTGGATTATTTGTTTCTTTTTTTATTTTACCTAAGATATTGCCATTATTTGAAGGTTTTAAGCAGGAATTGCCTTTTACAACGCGGGCTTTGATTGCTTTTTCACATTTTATAGATCAATATCGAGATTCAATTGTGTATATTTTAATAATATTTACCGTATTTATGTCTTGGTTGTTAAAGCAAGAATTTACTTTTCCGGTAACTCATAAGATATTGCTAAAAATGCCTATTGTTAAGGGTATATCGCGCGGTGTTAATTTGGCTCGTTTTTCTAGGACTTTAGGCACTCTTTTAATGAGTGGTCTTAACATTGATGAGGCGTTAGATATTACTGGTAATGCTGTAGGGAATCATTACTATAAAAAAAGCATTAAACATGTTAGTACAAGAATTCAAACGGGAGCTTCTATGTCCAGTAGTTTAATAAGATACGAAAAACTTTATCCACGGATTACTTCTAGAATGATTAAAGTCGGAGAGGAGTCTGGAAAACTTGATGAGACTTTAATTTATATTGCTACATTTTACGAAGATGAGGTTGATAATGCAACAAAATCATTATCAACAGCGCTTGAGCCAATTTTGCTTGTTGTAATTGGTTTTGCAGTTGGGTTTTTAGCTCTTGCTATTATTACTCCAATTTACAATATTACAGGAAGTATTCAAGGGTAAGATATAATTTTTTAAAAATAATTAATTATTTAAAATTAAATATGATTTTAAAACAAGTAAAAATAAAAAGAAGAATAGCTTTAATACTCTATTTTTTATCAAAAAAATTTCAAAGAGGTTTTACAACTTTAGAAGTGTTAATGGTGGTTGGTATAGCTGCTTTTTTAGTATCGACAGCGGGTGCTATTTATTCTAATTTACGTGAAGCTCAATTAAGGCAAGCGCCACTTCAGTTAATTGAGCATTTGCGGCAGCAGCAACAAAGATCTTGTGTGCAATATAATGATAATATGCATGGGGTTAAGTTGGAAGGAAATAAATATACTCTTTTTCAGGGTGAGTCTTATAATACAAGAGATCCCCAATACGACATAGTTTATGAATTGGATGATGCGATAAGTTTGTGTTGGACATTGGTGCGAGAGACTGGTGAATCTGGTGGTAGCGGGTCTGGCGGAGGTTTAGCCGGAAGCGAATTTACAAATGAAGTGACATTTTCTCAAAGTGGATGCAAAATTCCTGTTAGTACTGGTTTGATTGCGGTTTCACATGTAGTAGAAGGTACAAAAATTATTAACATTAATCCGCTAGGCAGAATTGCGTACCAACCAGAAGTTGATGAGTATTGTCATTGCGAAGCAGGTTTTACTAATTTAGTTTGTGAAGAAGTGCCAATTTGTCATCATCCTCCAGGAGTGAATGGTGTATATCCAACATGTAATGGGCAGGGTGCATCAATTTACATAAGAGATAATATTATAATAGGTGGTCCAGATAATGGTCAGGTTTATTCTGGTGTTTTAAATGGGACAGGAGGGGCTGATGTAATAGTTGGTTCTATTGGTGATGACGAAATAAATGGCAATGGCGGAGATGATGTGATTTGTGGTCGTGGTGGAAACAATATAATAACAGGTTCTGGAGCTGATTATATTTTTTCAAAAAGAGGTGATGATATAATTAATTTGGGTAATGGAAGTTCTCGTGTTGTTGTAGAGGGTGGTGATAATGTTATTAATGGTGGGAATGGAATGGATTTTATAATTACAGGTGCTGGTAATGACACTATTCATGGTGGAAATGCAAAAGATGTAATAATTAGTTATGGTGGAGATAATAATATAAATGCTGGAGGGGATAATGGTAAAGATATCGTATGCACTGGAAATGGTAATGATATTATTGAGGGTGGAAATGGCAAAGATTTGATAGATTCTCATGGGGGAAATGATACTATAAATGGCGGTCATGCTCCAGATGTTTGTTTAAACGGAGAAAATTTAACTGATTGCGAGAATACAATTGAGTCTATTCCGGAATGTGAAGGGTATACTTATTATGAGGAAGTTGGTGAGCCAATTTGTCATTATCCGCCAGATAATCCATTTATAACTCAGACTATTTTTGTGCCTGAATCTGATGTTGCTTATCATTTATTTCATGGGGATATTGAAGGAGTTTGTGATCAAGATGAGGAAACTAGAACAATTGAAGTTGATGGAATGAATATTCTTGCTCATTTAGAGCATGGTGATGGCATTGGTGAGTGCGTGGAAATATGTCATGTATATCCAGATACAATTATTGATGGAGATGGAGGAGAAGAAGGAGGTGAAGGTGAAGGTGGTAGTGGTGGTATAATAGACGGAACCGTTCCAGGAAGTGATTGTTTCAAATCTCATAAAATAGGAATATGTCATATTCCACCAGGGAATCCTGAGAATGCTCATAATATTTGTGTTGGTATAGCATCTAAAAAAGCTCATATTGATCATGGTGATACTTTAAGTGGGTGTACTCAAGAATTAGCAGGATCTCAGTATACTATGCTAGTTAATCAAGATAATGTTGATGATCATATGGCACATGGTGATAATCTTGGAGCTTGTGAAGCTATAATGACAATTTGCCATGAAGGTGCAAATATTAATATTTTAGTATCAGAGTGGAATAATCATATAGCACATGGAGATTTAGAGGGTGAGTGTCCATCAGACCAACAAATTGTAATTTGCCATGAAGGTGTTGATTTAAATATATTGCAATCAGAGTGGTTAAGTCATCAGTTGCATGGTGATACTCAAGGAAGCTGCCCAACTATTCCCGGTCCTTGTGGTACTTGTGAAGGAAAAGTGCAAGAGATGACTTTAAAATATAATGGTTTTGCAACTTCGACTATTAAGATAAGGCAAAAGCAAGGTGAAATAGTATTTAATCAGATTGTTTATCCTCAAGATCAATTTACATTTAGTGGAGTTGATAATCAGAATACGTTAAGTCCAGATATTGATGTTTTAGTAAATGATATACTTAATGCAGAATTTCATACAAGCTGTTCTGCGCCAATTGGAGTTGGTATGGTTGATGGTGATTTTGAGATAATGTCTGGATTTAGTAGGGAAGGTGGTGCTCTTTGTGAGTATATTGAATAGTTTTTTACAATAATCAGATAGCTACTCAGGTAGAAATACCTGAGTAGTGTTCGGTTACATGATGTTTGATAAAAACGTAAACAATAAAGGAGTATCTGTGCTTGGGATAATTTTAGCTTTAGCAATTTATGCGATAATGAGTTCTGCAATAATTTCTTTAATTTTAGGAAGTTTTGCTGGGGTTATGCGTTCTGAACAATGGATCGAAGGTAATAGTATTGCGCAAGAGGGGTATGAGGCTGTTCGTTCAATTAGAGATAGGGCTTGGAATGAAGTAGTGTTAATCAAGAGTGCTATTGCTACAAATACAAACGGTTGGGTTTTTAGTGGAGAAGGTACTGTTGAGCAAATTGGAGATTTTACAAGAACTATTGATTTTGAAGATGTATGTCGTAATTTAAGCAATGATATAGCTGCATGCCCAAGTGAATACTTGGATATTCAATCTAAGAAAGTAAATATTAAAGTTGTGTGGCCAATTTTAGCGCTTGGTGGAATTGCAACATCATCAGCGCAATATTCAACATATTTAAATAATTGGGAAGGACCAAATTGGTTGCAAACTGATTGGACTGGTGGTGACGGTCAATCAGTATGGTTAAATGAATCCAAATATTACCAGGATGACACAAATTTTTTAACCACAGATGTTGGAGAAATTAAACTTTATACAGCTACTGAAGGTGGTGGATGGTTTCCTAGTGGTGGTTTTGATGTTACTGATACTAGTGATGTAGATTTTGATGGAGGGACTTATAATAATGCTACATCTATTAGAACTGGAGATTCCTCAAGTGTTGTACTTGATGAAGGTTATATTTGGGTTGAGCATGCTGATAGTACTATAACGACAACCGAGGATATTAATGATATTAGTGTGGTTACTGCTAGTAATATATGGGCAGTAGCTAATAATGGTGCGATTTTAAAATATGATGGAAATTCTTGGCAGGAGCATTCTAATAAGGGTGCTATTGATTTAAATGCTTTGGAAATGATTGATTCTACTGATGGATGGGCTGTAGGTGATGGAGGGCAGGTTTTTCAATATGATAACGGGGCAGATGCTTGGGTGAATTCTTTAAATATACCGGAGGTGAATGATGATTTGGTAGTAGAATTTAATCAAGGTAATTTAAGTAATGTGGTTATCACTAGTGTTGATGATGGCGAAATTGTTTTGAGTCAGTTTAATGGTTGGTTAGAAAGGTCTGAAAGTTCAGTACTTACTACAGAAAATATAAATTCAGTTTCAATGGTAAGCGCAAATGAAATTTGGGCAGTCGGTGATAGTGGTAAGATTTTGTATTTTGATGGTATAAATTGGGTGGAAAATAATGATTTAGGGGCAGATGAAATATTTGATATTGATATGGTGAGTTCTGACGAGGGTTGGGCTGTTGGGCAAAGTTCAAAATTTTATTATTTTAACGGTGTAAGTTGGAATATATTTAATGATTTAGGTAATAGGTTAATTTATGCAGTTGATATGATAAATGCTAATGATGGCTGGGCAACTGGTGATAGTGGAAAGATTTATCATTATGATGGTGTTTCTTGGTCAGAATTTGTTGATTTAGGCAATGCTCGAATTTATGATATTAATATGATAGATGCTAATGATGGTTGGGCAGTAGCTAGCGCAGGACGAGTTTACCACTATGATGGGTTAATTTGGTCAGAGTTTGTTGATACTGGCGCAACTGATTGGTATCAAGTTGATTTTGTTGATTCTGATAATGGATGGATGACAGGTTCGAATGGAAAAATATGGCGTTATGATGGAGTTAGTTGGAGTGAAGTAGTCGACACTGGTGCAACAACGTGGTTAGGATTGGATATGTTGGATGTGAATAATGGAATTGTTGTTGGTGATGCTGGGCAAATTCAAATTTGGGATGGATTATCTTGGGTAATTGAATCTTCTCCGGTAACATCGGATTTAAATGAGGTGATTTATGTTAATGCTGATGATATTTGGTCTGTTGGGAGTGGAGGAGTAATTATACAAAAAGGGATTTTTTACCAAGATAGTGGGACATTCGAGTCAAGGATTATAGATTCTGGCAGTGCTTTGTCTAATTGGGCTACTGCTAGCTGGGAGGAGGTGTTGCCTGCTGGCTCTGACATAACTATTCAGGTTAGAGCAGGTGAGACTGCAACACCAGATCCAACGTGGTCAGTTTGGGGTTCTTTTTTGACTAATTCAAATGGTTCAAGCGTGTTGTCTACTGTAGGTCAATATGTTCAATATAGAGTGAATTTTACAAGAGGTTTTAATCCAAAAGTAACTTCGGAATTCCATGATATTGCTATAACTTATAATGAGCCTACAATAGAAAATATTAATGATATATCAATAGTGTCAAGTGATAATTATTGGGTGGTGGGTGATGGTGGGTTTATTGCAAATTATAATGGGTTTAGTTTAATTGGGGTAGTATCGCCAGTTAGTGAGGTGTTAAATTCTATTGATATGGTGAGCGCAAATGAAGGTTGGGCTGTTGGAGAAAGTGGGAAAATTTTATATTATGATGGCGTGTCTTGGGTTGAATTTGTTGATACAGGAGTAATGAATTGGATGTCTGTAAAGATGATTAATTCAACAAATGGGTGGTTGGTTGGAGGTAACGGATTGATTTATAACTATGATGGAGCATCTTGGGCATTGTATTCTGATGAAGGCACAATGACTTGGAATGATTTAGATGTAGTTTCACCAGTATTTGGTTTGGTGGTTGGAGATGGTGGACAAATTTATCAATTTGATGGTGCTGTGTGGCAATCAATGTCATCTCCGGTATCTTTAGTATTAAATGCAGTAGATGGTTTGAGTAGCACAAATGCTTGGATAGGAGGAAGTGATGGCACGATTTTAAATTATGATTTATATCATTATCCAGAAGGTACTTTTTTATCTCAAGTTTTTGATGGAGCTGAGGTTGATCCTGGTTGGGACGTGGTATATTGGCAAGAAAGTTTACCAGTTGATTCTGATATAACTCTTTCAACTAGAACAGGTGCAACTTCGGTGCCTGATTTAAGTTGGACTGATTGGTCGCCAGAAATGACAAATGAGATTTTAAGTCAAGTTCCTGCAAGTCAAAATGATAGATATTTGCAATATAGAGCTACTTTAGCTATGAATTCAGCAACATCTACACCAGAATTGGATTATGTAACTATTACATATTTGGGAGCAACCTCTTTTCAGTTGAACGATATAAGCGCTATTGATGAAAATGATTCTTGGGCTGTAGGTAATACAGGTAAAATTGCGCATTATAATGGAGTTGGGTGGTCTTTATTTGTGGAGTTGGGTGGTGGCAATCTAAACACTATCGATATGGTTGATGCAAATGACGGTTGGGCAGCTGGGCAAGCAGGTGAAATTTATCATTATAATGGATCGGTCTGGTCATTATTTCAAGATACAGGTGGTGATACTTGGTATGCAATTGATATGGTAAATTCGTCATCCGGTTGGATGACTGGGAATAGTGGTAAAATATGGTTTTATAATGGAGTTACATGGGCTTTATATGATGATTTGGGAAATAGGGATATCTATGATATTGATATGATTTCGTTGACTGAGGGTTGGGCAGTTGGAGATCATGGAGAA
Organism: uncultured Gammaproteobacteria bacterium; assembly: GCA_964569045.1. Classification (GTDB taxonomy): domain Bacteria; phylum Patescibacteriota; class Patescibacteriia; order Patescibacteriales; family BS150m-G62; genus BS150m-G62. The sequence goes on from CAZMSR010000005.1 coordinate 29,789, forward strand.
ATTTATTATTATGATGGGGTTTTGTGGACATTATTCGATGATATTGGAACTACTGATTTATATGGTGTGCATATGATTTCTGCTAACAATGGTTGGATAGTAGGTGCTTCAGGGAAAATTTATCGTTATGATGGAGTTAGTTGGAATTTAGTTTCTTCACCAACTGGTCAGAATTTAAATGATGTATATGCTTTTGATGCTAGTGATTCTTTGGTGGTTGGTAATAATGGTGTGATTTTGCATTGGGATGGAATATCTTGGACAAGTGTTGATAATCCAAATGCTGATGATTTATATTCAGTTGATATGTCTTCAATATTGGCTGGTTGGGTAGTTGGTTTTAAAGGGGTGGTATCTTTATTTAGAGAATCAGCTGATATTGTACCGCCTTTGGGGGTTTTGGTATCTTCTGCTTATCAGATGGGCACTTCTACCTATCCTATTGAAGTAATAGAGTGGGATCAAGAAATTCCTGAAGATTGCTCGCCAATTTCAGCTTGTACAATTAAATTTGAAATTAGAGTTGCCACGGATAATGGAGGTGGACCTGGAGCATGGTCGAGTTGGTATGGCGAGAATGGGCCAGGTACTTATTTTGAGAATGGTAGAGGAGGTCTAATTTCTCAAGATTTAAATTGGAATTCTTGGATGCAGTATCGAATGACTATGACATCTGATGAGTTGGTTACGCCAATTTTGTATGAGGTTAGGATTAATTACAAAGATTAAATTGTAGTTATTTTTTAATGAATTGCACAAAATATTAAGTTAAAGGCATGATCAATAAAAATAGAAAATTTAGTAAAATATTGAAAAATAATCAGAATGGCACATCATTTGTTGAAATGCTTTTGTATGTGGCAATTATGGCGTTAGTTTTGATTTCTATGGTTAGATTTTCAATGAGCGTGCATGCTAGTTATGTTAAAAATTATGTTTCTCAGCAAGTTCATGATAATTTGCGAAATGCTGTTTACTATTTAACAACAAGGATAAAATTATCTAATGGTTTGAATGAAGTAAATTCATTGCTGGATGTAGATCCTGGAGTGCTGTATTTAAATACTTTTGATCCATTTACAAATCCTATTGTATTTAGCTTAGATGAGGATGATGGCGCTTTATTTTTATCAGAAGGAGTTTCAGCGCCCTTACCTATAACTAGTAATGAAATAAAGTTTACAAAATTAATTTTTTCAAAAATTAATACTAAAGGTCGTGATAGTATTTTAATTACTCTTAAGGCTGAAACTGATGGTGATACAGCTGAGCATAAATATGCACAGGAAATACAAACAACAGTAAGTTTGAGATATTAATAAAATTTGATATTTGATAAGCTGTTTTGTTAGAATTGCGAGGCTTGTTTACTGTAATTATTTAGTACAATTCACTTTATTTTTACACTTTACTTAAGAATATAATACCATTCCCAATTTTGGCTACAAAATTCGTTTCGTGTTCAACATAATTCATTATGCTTCACATTCCAGCTTGTTTCTCGCTCAAAATTGAAAAATGTTTTTATTACGAAGCGTTAATTGGGAATGGTATAAGTTTTTTAGTAAAATTTTATTACATTAAGTAGCATGAATAAGCTTTTTAAAATAATATGGCATAGCGAATGTGGTGCTGCCATGGCAATATATACTATTATTGTTACTTCAGCTGCTTTAATAATGGCAAGTGTTGCTGCTGAGGCAGGGCTTTTTGATATTGAAATGTCTTATCAAGATCAAAAATCAACCGAGGCTTTGTATATTACTGAGGGATGTGCTGAAGAGGTGCTTAGAAGAATACGAATTAATGAAAATTATGGCGTTGGCGCAGGAGATATTAATTTATCAGTTTTAGGTGGATCATGTATAATAGAAGTAACAGATGAAGGTGATGGGGAGAGATTGATTGTTTTAGAAGGTACTGCTTATGATGAGGGTAATTATTCTTATAGTAAAGTTGTTTATATTGTGCTTATGATTGATCAGTTTACAAAAGAGTTACGCATGACAGGATGGACAGAGATATAAGAGAGACTATTTTATATTAATAATATTAATGAATTTTTCATTTTCAAAATTTACAAAAATTACTAAAAAAATTACTCAGGCAAAAAGAGTGATTGGTATTGATATTGATGATAGGAGTATAGAGATAGCTTTGCTTGAAAAAGCAGAGGGTAAACCTAGAATAATATCTCTTGGTAGAATTGTGATGGATTTTGGAGTTGTGGAAAATGGCATAATTAAAAATGAAAAAAAATTATCAAAATTGCTTATAAAGGTTTTTAATAGAGCTCAACCTCAATCTTTAAATTTAAAAAGTGAAAAATTAAAAGGCACAAGTTTTATTTTTAGCTTGTCTGTTTCTAAAGTTTACACACAGATTTTTGATTTTAATATTAATTCAAGTGAGTTAAGTAAAAATGAATTTGAGCAAACACTTCTTTCTGGAATAGATCAAAAAGTTAAATCTTATATTCCTTTAGAGCCAAGTAATTTATTATATAGTTATAAGATTTTACGTAAAAGTGACAGTAAAACAAAGGTTTTAATAGTTGCTACAGATAAAAAAAATACAAGGGATTGGTTTCGATTTTTTAAGAAAAATAATATAATAATTGATTTTTTTGATGTTGAGGCATTAGCTTTATTTAGAGGATTGTTAGTAAAAGAACAAAAGTTGCCAGTTTGTGTTGTTGACATAGGGGCATCAAATACACTAATTAGTGTATTTGATAAGACTGGTTTGTATTATTCGTATTCTTTGGATATTGCCGGAGATAATTTAACTGAAGAATTAGTGCGAAAAATGAAGGTAAGATACAATCAAGCAGAGAATTTAAAAGAAAAATATGGATTAGCTGATCCATCTAAAAAGGTTTTTCCAATTTTAATTAAAGTGTTAGAGCCTGTAGTAAAAGAAATAGGTGTGGCTATTGATTTTTACAAAAAGAATGCAAAGAAGGATATTAAAGGAGTGATTATGGTTGGTGGTACTTCAAAATTGCGAGGTCTTTCTGATTATTTAAGCACAAACTTAGATGTAAAAATTTGGTCTGGAAATTCAGTTTTAGTTAAACAAAAAACTCCTTTAGAATTTATTGAAGCAATTGGCTTGGCTTTAGGTGGGTTAAGTAAGAAGTATTCTGATTTATTAATAAAATTTAAGGAAGAAGAGTCCAAAGTTAAAATTGATTTAAAGAATTTTAATTTTAAAAAAGATTTTAAAAAAATAATAATTTCTTTGATAAAGCGAATGAAAAGTTTTGTTAAAAATGAGCAAAAAACAAAGAAAATTATTAATAAATTTGTTTTTAATCAAAAAATATTAGTAATTGTTTTTATTGTTTCATTAATTTTTTTAAGTGCGGCTTTTTTTTACAGAGAACAAGATAGAAGCAAAAGAGCAATGCAAATTAAAACAAAAGTAACGCAATTTGCTCAAACTCAAGTTTTGAATATTGATGTACCAATAGCTCTTAATATTAGTGAGTATAAAGAAGATAGAGTATCGGCTAGGTTGGTAAATGATGTTGTTGAAATCGCTAAAGGGTATTCTGATGCTTTGGAAATATCTAGTCAGGCTGTGCAAAATAGTATTAAAGAAGGAGAGGTTATTTGGGGGCAGCCAATCAATGCTATTAATAAAAATAATATAATTTTTCCATTAAGAATTAATTGGCTTATTTATAATCAGGAAGAAGCAGATGAACTTGTTGTTAAAGAAATTGATAAATTAAATACTAAAGAAAGCGATTATATATTAAATAAAATAGAAAGAATGAGTATATCATATACTGATAATCCAAATGTTATGATGTTTGCAAATAGAGTTGTTATTTCTTCTCATGAGCCATTTGAGATTGTGAATAACTTAGATATAAAAAAAGAATTGATTGAAAATACTGCAATTCAATTAGAGGGTGGTGGTGAAAATAAGATTACTAAAGAACAGTTTGAACAGGAAGTAGAAACGAACAATGAAGAGGTAAAAGAAGAAGTATTAGAAGAAGAAGCCTTAAATAAAGGAGAGGATATGGTTCTTATACTTGAGACTGAGATTGGTTGGTTAAATGTACGAAGTGGACAAGGGGTGTCTTTTGATCTTATTGGAAGAGTGAGTCCGGGTGAAAGTTATCCACTTCTAGAAGAGCAAGAAAAATGGTATAAAATAAAAGTAAGTGATAGATTGTCTGGGTGGATAAGTAGTGCTTATACTGAAATCATTAAATGATTTAAAAAGAAATAGTTGCTAGATTGCAGTATTGTCATATTGTCGTTAATGTGATAATTAGGCAATGTAGCAATTGCTCTATTATAATTAATTTTTTACGTATTGTATATTAAAGATAAATAATTTATTTTTAATTTCAAACGTAAATAAAGAAGGCTATGCCCAAAAGGTTTAAAGGTGCTAGCGGTTTTACTCTAATTGAGTTATTGCTAGTTATTGCCATAATTGCTATTTTGGCAGCAATAATATTTGTTGCTCTTGATCCTCTAAAAAGGTTCCAAGATGCACGTGATGCTCGTAGATGGTCAGAGGTAGAGGAGGTATTGCATGCAATTAAAATTGATCAAATTGATAATCGTGGTAAATATTTAGATACAATTGCAGCTTTACCATCTGGTGAAATGTGGATGATTTCTGCAACTAATACTGCTACGACTTCATGTAATGTTAATTGTACTACTGGTAATAATTTTGTTGTAGCTAGTACTTCAGCCTGCGTCGATATTTCCGGTTTAGTTGATGAGGGATATTTATCAACAATCCCAGTAAGTCCTACAAGTCCAGATTTGTCAGCTGATTGGTCAAGTGGTTATACCGGTTATACAATTCAAAGAAGTGGTCAGTATATTACAATTGGAGCTTGTGAGGGTGAAGGTGGTGAAACAATTTACGCACAAAGATAAAAAAACAGAAATGTAAAAAAGTGAGTTTGTTAAAAGCTCGCTTTTTTGATTTTTTAATTGTGTGATATAATGTTTACATAAAGATAAATATTCACAGCTTTTGGAATACATTATGTTTGTAGGAATTTTATAATATTTTTAGATATTTTTATTTAATTTTATGTTATTAAAAAAGCAATATGAGTTAAAACAATATGGTTTTACCTTGATTGAATTGTTGCTTGTTATAGCAATTATTGCTATATTGGCTGCGACTATTTTTGTTGCTTTGGACCCACTAAGAAGGTTTCAAGATTCTAGAGATTCTAGGCGGTGGTCTGACGCTAATTCTATGTTAAGTGCTATAAAAATTGATCAAATTGATAATCGTGGAAAGTATTTAGCTGATATTAGTAATATTCCTTCTGCTAGTTCATCTGAGATTTTTATGATTAGTGATGGCTTGACTACTTCCGGTTGTGATGATGCAAATACCTTTTGTGATACTAATGTTACTGATGATGATAATTGTATTGATATTTCCGGGTTAGTAACTGAGGGGTATATGGCTGATGTACCGCTTAGTCCTGATGGAGATGGCGAGTGGAGTGCTAGTTCAACAGGCTATACTTTACAAAAAAGTCCTCAGGGTTATATTACAATTAGGGCATGTGAATCAGAAAATACAGACGAAATTAGCGTAAGAAGGTAGAAAAATATAATGCAATAAGATTATGTGTTTAGAAAAAAGAGAAAATCAAAATAAAGGTTTTACATTAATTGAATTATTAATAGTTATAGCTATAATAGCTATACTTATTTCAGCAATATTTACGGCTTTAAATCCTTTAAAAAGATTTAAGGATTCTCGTGATGCTAAAAGGTGGCAAGAGGTAGTTTCTATATTGAATGCTATAATTATTGATCAAGTTGATAACAGAGGTTTTTATGTTGATGTAGTAAGTAATATGACCCCAGATAAAGTCTATATGGTTGGTACAGCTACTACCGGGTGTGATGATAAGAATGCTTATTGCGCTACGGCCGTAGAAGGTGATGCATATTGTATTGATTTGGCGTCAATGGTTGATGAATATTATTTAGGTAAAATACCTGTTGCACCAGCTGGAAATACAATTTGGTCAACTAGTATATCTGGTTACACTTTAGAGCGTATCTCAACTGATAATATTACTGTAAGAGCTTGTGAAGTCGAAGGTGGTGGTGGTGAAATTTCTGTCACTCATTAAGTTTTTAAATAGTTTTAAATTTTAATAATTTTTGAAAAATAAAAAATAGTAGTATAACTATACCTAGAAGCTTAAATTTAAGGCATCTAGCAATCTAATAGGAGGGTTTTGATTACCAAGTACCACTTCCAGGTATAATTATATTACTATTTTTTAATTGTATAGTCCTTTATTTAATAAAATTTTTAGTAAATACTCATTGGTTAATATATATATTGAACCAAGTAGAAATATTAGGCAATTATTCATTGTAGCATTACTATAAATTATGTCAATAACAAAAAAGACAATATATTTTTCAAAATATGCAGAGAAGAAGTTTGATGTTTTAAATAAACACAAAGTTTACTTTACTCATGAGTTAATAGAAGATGCAGTTAAGAATTCCGATCAAATTGGTAAATTGAATAACTTTAAAACATTTCAAAGAGATGGAGTGAAAGTAATTGGAAAAGAAGAGTTAGGGGTTTTTGTAATTTTAACTTTTTATCCTGTAAAAGTATAGTATATGTATTATGATCCTGAAGTAAATATTTTGTATATAGAATTATCAAAACGTGCAATAGTGCATGCTATTGAATTAGGTAATTTTATTATTCATATTTCAGAAAAGAATACGCCAGTTTTAATAGAAGTATTGAATGCTTCTAAGTATAAAGCTGAATTTAGTAAAATAAAAGATTTAGCAAGTGTGAATGAAATATTAACAAAAAAAGCTTTAGAGCATTAAGGGGCTATTGCCAAATTTATTACAGTATTTTAAAAAACAACCTATAAAAGGCTGTTTTTTGTTATTAATTTTTTTTACTTATTTTTTATATCCAGTCCCTACTGGAATTAATCTCCCGACTATAACATTTTCTTTTAAACCTCTTAAGTGATCAATTTTACCATTTATAGCAGCTTCAATTAAGACTCGGTTAGTTTCTTGAAACGATGCAGCTGACAAAAAGCTTTCGGTAGTTAATGAGGCCTTTGAAATTCCTAATAATAATAAGTCACCCTTAGCTTCTTTTTTATTCTTCTTTTTAGCTTCCTCATTGGCAAGCTTGAATGTACCGCTTTCTACTATTTCTCCTGGTAATAAGTCTGTTCCACCAACGTCTCTAACAAGATATCTGGAAAACATTTGTCTTACAATGACTTCAATGTGTTTGTCGTTTAATGGTTGGCCTTGTGAAGAGTATACGTATTGGATTTCTTTAATGATATATTTTTGTGTAGCAAGTCTTCCTTTGAGTAAGTAAAGTTGACTTAGATCCACACTGCCATCTGTGATAATGTCACCTTTTTTCACTAAGTCCCCATTATTAACAAATATTTCAATTCCTTTTGGTATTATATATTCACGAGCTTTATTTGTTTCTGTTTTAACGTATATGCTAATAATTTCATCTTTCTCTTTATTTATTTTTACTTTTCCACCTTGCTTGGCTTTTATGCTTTTGGATCCAATCTTGAATAATTCTGTTTTAGCACTAATTTCATCTTCGTTTTTAACAAGAATTTTAACTTTTTTTGAATTTATTGTTGAATTTTTGTTATCTGCTAATTTTACTTTAGCAATTGCTTCATTAATTATATATTTATCGACATCTTCTCCTTGGTAATTAATTTTTAGTATTCGTGATTGAGGGTTGGATGTTATGATTTCCTTGTTCCCGGTTTTTATAGTTCTCTGGGCAGTTTCAATATTAATTATTCCATCAACTTCAGCAATAAAAGCTTTTCTTTTGGGTGTTCTTGTTTCAAATATTTCCTCAACTCGTGGCAGACCTTGAGTGATATCTTCTGAACTTGCAACACCGCCAGTATGAAAAGTTCTCATAGTAAGCTGAGTGCCCGGTTCTCCAATTGATTGAGCTGCTATAACACCAACAGCGGTTCCTTTTTTTGCTTCTTTATTGTGACCTAGATCTATTCCGTAACATGTTGAACAAACACCTCTTTTCAATTCACAGCTTAGAACAGATCTTATAAGAGCAATATTAATTTCTTCGTCTCTGATTTTGTTTGCTAATTTATCATTGATAAGTTCTCCTTTTTTAATGAGTATATCTCCTTTTGAATTTTTTAAATTACTGGCTAAATATCGACCAGTAATTCGATCAACAATTGTTTGACCCATAATATCACTTTCTTCCTTTGTGATTTTCATGCCAGTGCTATCACCACAATCTTTTGCATTAATTACAGTATCTTGAGCAACGTCTACTAATCGTCTTGTGAGATATCCAGCATTAGCAGTACGAAGTGCCGTATCAGATAAGCCTTTTCTAACACCATGAGTAGAAATAAAGTATTCTATAACATCAAACCCATGTTTAAAATTTCCCTTTACAGGAAGTTCAATAATATCTCCTGATGGTGAAGATACTAAACCTTTCATGCCGATTATTTGAGTTAACTGAGTCCAACTTCCTCTAGCTCCAGAATCAATCATGGAAAATAATGGATTACCATAACCTGTTCCGGCTAAACCTTTTTTGCATATATCTGTTACTTTTTCTTTAACACCTGACCATAATTCAATGATTTTTGCGTATCTTTCTGACTCAGTTAGAAGGCCTTCGTCATATTGGTCTTGAATTTTTTCTACTAGTTTGTTGGCTTTGGTTACTAATTCGTATTTTTCTTGATAATGTGGTGTGTCATTGATACCCCATGACAAGCCACTTTTAGTAATAAGTTCAAAACTTTTTGATTTTATTTCATCGAGTAACGTAACAGTTCTATTATTACCGTAAATTAAGTAGCATTGTTTTACAATAGATTTTAATTTTCCCTTTGCTACAACGTCATTCACAAATCGAAGTTTTTCAGGTAGTAGGTTGTTGAATATAATTCTCCCTACAGTAGTTTTTATTAGTTCTCCATTAATTCTTACTTTTATTATTTTGTCAAGTTTAATATTGTCCATTTCATAAGCTAATTTGGCTTCGTGTTCGTCTGTGAAATGCTTTAATTTTTTTTCGTCAATTTTTTTATTTTGCTCAGCCATTGTAATATAATATACTCCCCAAACAATATCTTGGGATGGGGTAACAATTGGATCCCCGGTGGCTGGTTTTAGTAAATTATTTGTGGAAAGCATTATATCTTTTGCTTCTTTTTTTGCTTCTTCAGTTAAAGGTACATGGACTGCCATTTGGTCTCCATCAAAATCAGCATTAAATGCTGTACATACTAATGGATGAATTTGAATAGCTTTTCCTTCAATAAGTTTTGGTTGAAAAGCTTGTATGCCTAATCTATGTAAAGTGGGGGCTCTATTTAATAATACATAAGCCTCGCTAATTATATCTTCTAAGATATCCCATACTTCATTTTTACCTGCTTCTATGAATCTTGATGCGCTTCTTACATTATGAACTATTTCGTTTTTAATTAATCTTGAAATAATAAACGGTTTGAATAGCTCAATGGCCATTGTTTTTGGTAAGCCACATTCATTTAAGTTTAAGTTTGGATTCACAACAATTACAGAACGCCCAGAGTAGTCGATTCTTTTTCCTAATAAGTTTTGCCTAAATCTGCCTTGCTTACCTTTGAGTGAATCTGCTAGAGATTTTAGATTTCTTTTTTGTCCTGTTGATGCCACAACGGTTTTACTCTGTCTAGCTGAATTGTCAATTAGTGCATCTACAGCTTCTTGCAACATTCTTTTTTCATTTCTAGTAATTACTTCCGGAGCGTTTAATCCTAATAATTGTTTTAAACGATTATTTCTATTAATAACCCTTCTGTATAAGTCATTTAAATCAGAAGCTGCAAACCTTCCTCCGTCAAGGGCTACCATTGGTCGCAAATCTGGCGGTATTACTGGGATTGCATTAAGAACCATTGATTCTGGCTTGATGTTGTTTGTTTTAAGGCTTTTGAAATGTTTTAATCTTCTGATAAGTTTTTCTTTTTTTGATTCCACGCAACTTAAAAGTTCTTCATTGAGTTTTTTGATTGTTGCATCTAGGTCAATTTTTTCAAGTAATATTTTTATTGCTTCTGCGCCAATACTGGCTTCAAATATATGCCCAAATTTTTGTGATAATTCTTGATAAGTATTTTCAGAAATTACAGTCATGGGTTTTATGCTGGACAGTTCTTTTTGAATTGTATCAAATGAAGTTGATAATTCATCTAGTTTTTCTTCTTTGGCCTTTTCGAGTTTGTTTATTTGTTCTGATGTCCTTTCTTTATTATTTTTTTTGTCTGAATTATTGTTAATGGTTTTTATTTCAGTTTTAAAATCTTTTTCAATGGCTTTTGTTTTGCTTTTAAATTCTTCCTTTATTTGTTCGATTGTTTCATCTCTAAGTTCTTCATTGACGCTCGTGATTACAAAATTAGCAAAATAAACAACTTTTTCTAGTGCTGAAACTGATAAATCTAGTGTTAAGGAGATTTTTGATGAAGTTCCTCTTAAAAACCATATGTGAGTAGCCGGAGTTTGTAATTTAATGTGTCCCATTCTTTCTCTTCTTACCATACTTCTGGTAACCTCAACTCCACATTTGTCGCAAATAATTCCTTTGTATCTGTTTTTTCTGTATTTACCACAATAGCATTCCCAGTCTTTTGATGGACCAAAAGTTCGTTCACAAAATAACCCATCTTTTTCTGGTTTTTGTGTTCTATAGTTTATTGTTTCGGGTCTAGTTACTTCGCCATATGACCAGCTCATAATATCCTCAGGAGAGGCTACTTTTAATTTTATTGCGTTAAAATCAGTAGTTTTTGTTGAATCAAGCATAAATTAAATAAAATAAATTAATTAGTTTAGTCTTTTTTTGGCTTATTGTCATCATTTTTTTCGTTACTTGTTTTACCTCCCATTAGCTCAATATCAAAACATAAGCCTTTAAGTTCCCTAGTTAGTACGTTAAATGATTCTGGAATATTTAGTTTTCCAATTGTTTCTCCTTTAATTATTGATTCATAAGCCTTGCTTCTTCCTGTTACGTCGTCTGATTTGATTGTTAGGATTTCTTGTAAGGAATGCGCTGCTCCATATGCTTGTAAAGCCCATACTTCCATTTCTCCAAATCTTTGTCCGCCAAATTGAGCCTTTCCGCCGAGTGGTTGTTGAGTAATTAAAGAATATGGTCCAATTGAACGTTGGTGAATTTTGTCCTCTACCATGTGGTTAAGTTTTAGAATATATTTGTAGCCTACGGTTATTTTGTTGTCATATGGAATGCCAGTTTTTCCGTCATAAAGTTGAAGTTTTCCGTCTTCAGGAAACCCTGCTTTTTTTAATTGCTCTTTTATTGTTTCTTCTGATATTCCATTAAGTGGAGGTGTTGCCACTTTATATCCTAGTGTTTTTGCAGCTAAGCCAAGATGAGTTTCAAGTAATTGACCTAGGTTCATACGAGAAATAATTCCAAGTGGTGGTAAAATAACATCAACTGTTGTGCCATCTTTAGCATATGGCATGTCAGCAATTGGGACAATTTTTGAAATAACTCCTTTATTTCCATGACGACCTGCTAATTTGTCACCGACTTGAATTTTTCTTAAACTCGCAATAGATATTTGAATGGATTTAATTATTCCGGCTGATAGTTTGTCTCCTTCTTCACGTGAAAATATTTTAATATCTACAATTTTGCCATGTTCACCATGCTCTAAATAAAGTGAAGAATCTCGAACGTCTTTTGCTTTTTCTCCAAAAATGGCTTTTAACAATTTTTCTTCGGCAGATAGTTCTGTTTCACCTTTTGGTGTAATTTTACCAACTAGTATGTCGCCTGACTTAACATCAGCTCCAATTCTGATTATTCCTTCTTCATCCAGATCTTTTAATTTTTCTTCGCTAATGTTTGGAATATCATTTGTGATTAATTCAGGACCTAGTTTAGTATCTCTTACGTCTATTGTGTAATTTTCAATATGTATTGAAGTGAATGTGTCTTTATGAACAAGTTTTTCAGAAATTACAATAGCATCTTCGTAGTTGTATCCTTCCCAACTCATAAATGCGATTAATACATTTTTGCCAAGTCCTAGTTCACCTTTTTCAACTGCATAGGTGTCATTTAATACTTGTCCTTTTTTTATTTTTTGACCTTTGTTAACTATTGGTTGTTGATTAATGCAAGTTGAAGCATTAGATCGCAAGAATTTAGTTAAATTGTAAATTTTAAGTTCGCCTTTATTATTTTTTATTTCAATTGAAGAGCCATCAACACTTGCTACTTCTCCATCCTCTTCCGCCAGAAGTACGTGTCCGGAATCTTGAGCTGCTCTTGCCTCTATCCCTGTTCCAACAATTGGTGATTCCGGAATAATTAATGGAATTGCTTGGCGTTGCATATTTGTTCCCATTAATGCACGTTGTCCATCATCATGTTCCATGAATGGTATAAGAGCAGTAGCAATTGAGATTATTTGATGAGCTGCAACTCCAATATAATCAATTTCAGTTACTTCAATATTAGTTGGTTTTCCAAATTTTCTACCATCACAATTTTCTACAAGAAAATATCCGTTTTCATCTTTTGGTACTGTGAAAGCAGCTGTTATGTATTTTTCTTCTTCAAAAGCATCTAAGTATGCGACTTCGTCACTAATAACAGGTTTTACTAGTATTTTTTTATTTTTGTTTAAGGATTTTTTAAGTTCTTTAGCTTTTTCTTTTGTTATTTTATTACCACTTTTTACAATTATTTTACCTGTTTTGTCTTTAATGTCTTCTCGTGCAATTTTTCCTGTAGTAATTTGTGGGTCGTTTTCTATATTTGAGTGAACTTTTAAGTATGGTACTTCTAAAAATCCATAACTATTTAATCGTGAGTAACTAGCAACATGACCTACTAAACCAATATTTGGTCCTTCTGGCGTGGCAATGGGGCAAATTCTGCCGTAGTGAGTAGTGTGCACATCACGTACATCAAAGCCCGCTCTTTCTCGTGAAAGACCACCAGGACCCATAGCTGATAGTCTTCTTTTGTGTTCAAGCTCTGAAAGTGGGTTGGTTTGGTCCATGAATTGAGATAACTGAGAAGACATGAAAAATTCTTTTACTACTCCAATGATTGGTCTAGCATTTATGAGCTTATTTGGTGTTAATGAAGAGATTTCACCTGTACTCATTTTATCTTTAACAATACGTTCTAATCTTGAAAGACCAATTCGAAATTTATTTTGGATTAATTCACCAATCGCTCTAACACGTCTGTTTCCAAGGTGGTCAATATCATCTTCTTGTTCTTGTGTGATATTTAATCTGATTATTTCATGAATTACAGCAACTAAATCTTCGGGTCTTAGTACCCTTGTGTCTTTGTTATTTGGAATATTAAAGTTAAATTTTTTATTGATTTTGTATCTCCCGACTCTATCAAAATCATATCTATCAAAACGATAAAACATGGAGTGAATTAATTGTTTAGCATTTTCAGTTGTTGCTAAATCACCGGGTCTTATTCTTTTATACACTTCTTTAATTCCTTCGTCTTCATTTGTTGCTGCATCTTTAGCTATGGTTGCATCAATGTATGTTTTGTCATCACTTTCTTTTTTGACGTCGACGTCTTTAAATAGTTTAATAATTTCTTCGTCACTGCTAAAGCCAAATACTCTTAAAAGTGAAGTGGCAGCTACTTTTCTCTTGCGGTCAATTCTTACCCAAATTACTTTATTTGAATCTGTCTCAAATTCTAGCCAAGCACCTCTATTTGGAATTATTTTTGCTCCGTATGATTTATGTCCTCTTGATAGTTCAGAAGTAAATATTACACCAGAGCTTCTAATAAGCTGAGATACAACAACTCTTTCAATTCCATTAACAATAAAGGTTCCATTTTTGGTCATTAATGGGAAGTCGCCTAAAAAGACTTCTTGTTTGGTTGTTTGGCCTGTTCGTTTGTTTACTAGTTTAGTATTTACTCGTAGTGGGGCTTCATAAGTAGCATTTTTTGCTCTTGACTCAACTTCGTTAAATTTTGGTTCATCAAAATAATAATCATCAAAATAAAGCTCTAAGTCTCTGCTTGTAAAATCTGTTATTGGTGATATTTCGTCAAATAAATTGGATAACCCTTCTTTTATAAACCAATCATACGAGTCTTTTTGTATTTCAAAAAGATCTGGTAATGGTATTGATTTATTTAGACCTGTGAAATATTTTCGCTGTGTGTTATTAGGCATATTTAAAAAAACTAATATTTATTTTATAGATATTTTGTTAAAAATACTTAACAAAATATCTATAAAATAAAAATGCAACAAAAAACATCAACCCTTCTTAGGCTTGATTAAAATTATTTAATTTAAAATATGGAACGTGTGAAGTAGAGTCACCACAATAGTTTGCGTGGGCTAACTTAGCCTTTTTTAAGGATTATTGCATGGGAATCCTTTTTTAAAGTTATTTAATCTTATCAAATTTTTTTAAGAGTGTCAAGAGGTCGATGTGATTTGTGTAGACTTGGTGTTTATTACTTTTTTCTATCTTTTTGCTATTTTATACACAATTAGGAAAATTTGAATTTTGTTTAATATATATAACAATTATTTTTGTTTTTGTAATATGATTTAATGGTTGAATTTTGTTATTTTTGAGTGTACCGCCACGGGGAATCGAACCCCGGTTACCAGGATGAAAACCTGGTGTCCTAACCACTAGACGATGGCGGCTAATTTTATTTATTTTTATTTTCAAATTTATTATATCAATGTTTGTGGTTTAGTCAATGGCTTGGATTGATGTATTTATGAGTGGTATATTGCTATTTATGCTAAATTTAACGTATGAGATTATTTATTGTAATTTTTGTAGCATTATTACTTCAAGCTTGCTCTCAGGATTATGATCAGGCTAGAGTTATTAATAAAAAAATAAGTAATTTTAGTAAAAAAGAAGTTATAAGAGAGAAGGATTTAGTTGTTTCTTCTAGTTCTTGGGCAGAAGTTAAGACTTTTCCTGGGCTAGTAATGAACACTTCTCAAAAATTGGATGCTAAAAAAGTAGTTTATGCTAAAGACATGCCAGGCACAGATTTTTATGATGTTGTGCGAGTGGTTGATGGAGACACTATAAATGTTGATATTGATGGTGTAATTAAAAAGGTACGATTAATTGGTATAAACACTCCTGAGATTGTTGATCCTAGAAAGCCGATTGAGTGTTTTGGTAAGGAGGCAAGTTTAAAAGCGCATGAATGGTTAGAAGGAAGAAAAGTGAGTTTAGAGTTAGATAATACGCAGAACGATAGAGATAAATATGGTCGACTTTTAAGATATGTTAAAAGAGATGATGGTTTTTTCTATAATTACGAAATAATAAAACAAGGATTTGCTTTTGAATATACGTATAAGTATCCGTATAAATATCAAGAAAATTTTAAAAAGGCTGAAGAATATGCTAAAAATAATGCTTTGGGTCTTTGGGCAAATGATGCGTGTAGGTAGTGGATTGTTTATAATAAATTGGGACTTAATTTTTAATTGTGAGTTTGTTATTTATTTGTCATCTTGTTTGTATCATTATTTAATTGTGTTAAATAATGTTTTTGTCTACTTTTGGTATTTTTTAAGAAGATTGTTTGTATTGTTTAAAATAATGTGTTATATATAGTATAGAATAATTAATTTTAGAATATATGTTAAAAAATAATTTAATAGAATTAGGTTTATCTGAAAAAGAGGCAAGTGTTTATTTGGCTTCTCTTGAACTTGGCGCTTCATCGGTTCAAAAGATTTCTCAACAAGCTAAAATTAATAGAGCAACTACTTATGTTATTATTGAATCTTTGTCTAAAAAAGGTTTAATGAGCACAATGGAAAAGGCAGGTAAGATATTTTTTTTAGTGGAAGATCCTGTTAATTTAGGGCGATTATTGCAGAAACAAAAAAATGAAATAGAAGAAAAAGAAAAAGTTTTGAGTAATGTTAAACAAGAATTGAATATGTTATTTAAAACAACAGGAGATAGACCTGTTGTTCGTTTTTTTGAGGGATTAGAAGGTGCTAAAACAGTTCAAAATGAATTTTTTAAGATAAAATCAAAAAAAGTGGTTGGGACTGTAATTTTAGATGAAGTTTACAATGCTTCACCAAAGCATGATGAAGAAATTACAAAAAAAAGAATAAAAAAAGGAATTAATTCAAGAGTAATTTATACTCATTCAAAAGGTGAAATTAAAGACGCAACAAGTAAAAATAAATTACGAGAAGCAAGATTTGTGCCATATAATTTATTTGGTGATACTGCTACAAATGTAACAATTTATGATGATATTGTTGCTATTACTACTTACAAGGATCATCCAGGAGGGGTATTAATAGAGGATAAAAACATTGCCGAATTTATGCGTAAATTTTTTGATCTTGCTTGGGATGGTTCAAAAAAGTTTAAAAAATAATATTTTGTAATAATTTATTTTAACTCAATGATAAATAATATTTGTTAGATTATTGTGCAAAATTATAAGTTTAATGATGTTTTATTTGACAAGATAAATATTTTAGTATATTATTATGATAATATTAGTGAGATTTATTAATTGATCTTTTTTAAGAAGAAAGGAGATAATTTAAGTATTAAGTTGTTTTCTTCTAAAGAAAAGAAAGGAGAAGGTCATGCATAATTGGTAATGAATGAATGGGGAGATCCACCTTTTTGGGGGAAGTAAAAGGAGGAGATATGGAAGGATAAGTATGAAATACGTAAAGGGAAGACTGTATGGAAGTATTTGTTGAAAAAAATCTTCTTTCAGTGTTTATGGGATGCCGGTGGTCGTATTATCGCACATGCGAAATACTGTTGCCGGTTTTTTTTATTTATCCCCAGAGTTTATATTTTTTATATGATATAATATTAAAGGATTGTATGTGCTTGCTCCTTTGTTGTGCAATGCTATAATTACAAGTTTTTTACAAAATGAAAACACCTACCGGTTGTGGTAGGTGAAAAAGGTGAACCGGAGGAGTACTTCCTTGTACTCCTTTTCCGGCGAAAAACGTCAGGTTGAAGGATCTTTCCGACGTTTTTTCTTAATTATTCTTTGTCGCGGTGGGGCATTTGCGAGAGGGGCATCGACGGCTTCGTCAACAGACTGTGCGTTTCCTCCATCTACTTGGGTTCTCTCTGCTTCTTTTTCCAGATCTGCGGCAGAGACGCTTTCGTCCAGAGTTTTGAGGCCGGATTCAAGCGGATTTTTTCCAATAAGTAGAGTCTGTTTGGCTGCTTTTGCGGTTGCAGCAGTGTCCGTTAGCTGATCTGGGGCTGGTAGTGAAGCGTTTTTGCGCTCCTCATCGTTATCTATGAGGTGTTGCTTATAACCACCCAGGTCTTCATCACCAATGTCGCGGATTGCCGATTGAAGGACTGCGAGTTCCCTTTCGATTTGATCGAGGTGAGTGATCTGTCCTTGTATTTTTACCATATACTTCGTTTTTCTTTGAACTCGAAATGCAGCTTTTCTGCATTTGCCGCAGATCCGCCAGTCTGGTTTTTCAATCCAGGTCCCGGAATTCTTGTCAAACACAATTAGTCCAAAGTGGTGGTGATTCGAATGAGGGCAAATCAACGTTTTGCCTGTAAGAACGTTTTCTACTGCGTTCTCAAACTGTTTGTTGATCTTATTTAGACCCTCTATAGCTGTTTTAATTCGGGGGAGTCTAATGAGTCGTCCTTTCAGATATCTTCCTGTCGATTCTGCCACTTTACGAGTGGCTAGCGCATGAAGCGAACAAAGGTCGCGGGTTTTATCTCGCGCCCACTTTCCTGTGTC
Source organism: uncultured Gammaproteobacteria bacterium (assembly GCA_964569045.1). Classification (GTDB taxonomy): domain Bacteria; phylum Patescibacteriota; class Patescibacteriia; order Patescibacteriales; family BS150m-G62; genus BS150m-G62. The sequence continues at coordinate 47,672 of CAZMSR010000005.1, forward strand.
CTTCTCTTCAATCACGTATCCTTCGGTTGCTTCTACATTGCAACCATCTTTGCTGCAGATAGCGTGTTCCATGTTATACTCCTTCGAGAAAGGTTGTAAAAAGGTGTTTAGAAAGATCCTAGACGATTTTCATGTCTATAATTGTGTTATTGTTATTATATACTATTTTGAATAATTTGTCAATAGTAATTGACTAAAAGTTAGATTGTTTTTATAATATATTGTAATCTTAGCGAATAATTTTTGAGTATTAATGTATTAATTATTTATTTTTTTTAACATATGAATGTAATTAATCCAGAAAGTATTCCCGGTGATAGCAGGGAGCAAGAGCGTGAGCGAATAAATTCAAACTTATTTGATCTTTATATTGCTAATTTTAAGGCTCGAATAGAAAAAGATAATAAGTCTGCCGATAATACCAAGAAAGTAATGAAACAATTTTTAGAAACGAGTAATGTTAATGCGCAAAGAAAGGTGTTGAGTGGAATTAAGGAGGATGTGAATGGAATTTCTCCTTCTGAAGATTTTGCGAAAAATATTAATATTTATGCTGCAGAAATTGTTAAATCTTTATGGGAAGATGACATTAAACATTTGGGTAAAACTGAGAGTTACAAACAAATTGCAGATCAAATAAAAGAGTTATGTAAAAAATCTTTAAATAATAAAGAAAATGTTAACGAAAGAGCTGAAGCGTTCAAACAGATTATTGTTGTTTATGAAGATGTTAGATTGGGGTTATTTAATGAATTTTTTAAATATTATAATAAGTTAGTAAAAGAAAAAAATAAAGATGAAGTAAATGAAGCTTTAAAAAAGTTAACCTTTAAAAGTGGTGGTAAAGATTATTTATTGGGTGTAAGCGTGGAAAATGAATCTATTAAGAGTCCTGATAACAAGGTTTGGCGAATAAGTGAAGCGCTTAGTCGTTTGCATCAAATATCGCAAGTTCATGATGGGTACAAAGCCTTGGAGACTTTAGGTTTTGAAGAAGATCAAGTTTTTGAAGAGGTGGAGCTTTCGAATGTTAAAAATAAACAACGGGAAATGATTCGATTTTGTCATGTTGATACTGTAGAATCTCGGCTAAATGATTTAAGTAATTATGTTAACTTGAGTGATGAAAAAAAAGAAATGCTGAATGTTTTACTTGGTAAAATGAGTTTAAATGATGAGGAATTAAGAAAATTAAAATCAGGAGATGTTTCAGATGAATTAAAAAGTAAATTTAAGAATAGTTTAAATAAAGTTACTGAAGAAATAAATAAGGCATATGAATTAGTAGATAACAAAGAAAAATTAAAAGAGTTAAAGGAGCTTGAGGAATTACCTTATGTGCATAATTTTTTCTTTGAAAGTGATGAGGAAGATGACATACAACCATCTATCGCATCCGAACCTTCTTCGCAGTCTGAAGTGACTTCTACTTCATTTGCGCCTAGTCAAACTTCTTCTAATGCTACTACTGCTTCGACTTCACTAGGTTTAGCTGTACCAAGCGTTCCTACTTCAGAGGTTGCTCCGTCAAGTAAGCTAGCTTCTCCTGAGCCGACTTCTGCTGCTGTACCAGAAGTTCAAAAAAGTCGCGAAGAATTAATAGCTGAAAAAAGTACAGAAATTAAAAGTTGGTTAACAGATGGTAAGGTAATTGCTCTTCCTAGTCAAGGAGAGCAAGTGGATGGTCGAGTAAAAAATTGGCCAGCAAATACAGATTTAAATTCAAAAATTATTGCCTATATTTTAGGACAAAGTGGTAAGTTTAGAAATTTAAAATTTGTAAAAAGGGGTGGGGTGCTTGAAGATAATCAAAAGTCGTTAATGGGGGAAAGGAATTCTTTGAGTGAAATTGAAATGCTTAAGGTTTTGAATGAAGCAGTGGAGAATGATTTAAAAACTGATCCAAAAAAACAAGCTGTTCAAGGTTTAATTGAGTTTGCGCAAATAAAAGATGATGGTGAACTTGGTGAGTCTAAAGATTATCCTAATTTTGCAAATATTTGGGAGTCTATACGTTATGATAAAATTGGTAATTCTTTTAAAGCTCGTGAATTTAATCCTATAGAAACTAATTTAGATAATATTGAGAATTTATCTAGACTTAATGAAAATGGAATTATTGTTTCTGTTAATATAGATAAATATAGTGGTGAGAATAAAGAAATATTTAATAGATTTTTAAGTGAATATGTGAAAAATAGCGGCAGGGTGCCGGGTGATAAGCTTAATGAGGTGCAAGATATTTTGGATGCAAATGCTAGTGAATTTAAAGATGTGTTTTTAGATAAAAGAGGTGCTCGTGGAAATTTTTTAATGGTTAAAACTCGGGATCTTCGTGAAGAATGGAAAAAGCGTCAAGAGAGTGTTGAAGGGGACGATAAAGAGAAAGTTGAACACATTTTAAATTGGAAGCAAAGAGAGCAAGCTGCAAATTTAGAATATATTAATGAAAGCAATATTGTTGAGCATATTGGTAGAAATAATTTGAATTATATTAAAAGTTCTATTAATAATCTAAAAATTGATTTAGAAAAAATTGATTGGTCAGGAAATAGTGACCCAGCGTTTAAAGATGGATTAATTAAAAATGAAATTCGTCGGGTAATTCGCGCTGCTTTAAAAAAGATTAGGGTTGATAAAAAAGATGATAGTGAATTTATTGCGCGATTAACAACTGTTGTCTATGAAATAGCAGAATAAAATATTTTTTAAAAATATGACACAAGAAGATGCAGAAATCGAATTAATTATTAGTAGGGAAGTTAAGGAGTTGCAAAATATTGAAAAACAAATAGGATCTCAAAATTTAAATCAAATTAAAATTAGTGTAAATAAGTTAAAAGCAGAGCTTGAAGGTGCTATAGAATGGCCAGATGATGACGAGGAGTATAAAAAGAATATAATTAAGACCGCTATGGAGCGAATAGTGCGCTCAGCTATAAAAAAGATTAGAAGTGACAAAAAAAATGATAGGAAATTTATTAAAGAATTAATGCAGAATGTTATTAATAATATTAAATAAAATTTTTATAAAATAATGTCTAGTGACACAAAAGTTATAAGTAGAGTTGTTGAACTAACTAATAAGACTGAAAGTGATTTATTGAAAAATGTAACAAAATTTACTCCAGGTTTTGTTGCTGAGAATCGGGGTAAATTGGGTGATGTAGATAGTCAGATGCCGGGAGGTGCCACTGCTTTAAATGAAAAGCAAATTAAAGAGCGTATTAAAAAAGAAGTGCGAGATTTATCTAATAGAGTTATTAATGATTTAGAATCTAGAGTATCTTCATTTAAACCGGGTCCTGGGGAGGAGCAGGGTCAAGAAGTCGTAAGTGAAGTATTAACTCGTCAAGTAAAGGAAGTTGGTGATAGAGTGATTGTTGGTTTAAAGGGTAAAGTAAAGCAGTTTAAACCAGCTGTGCCTGTTCAGTTTCCCGCTGTAGAATCAGTAGTAGCATCCCCTGTGGTTGAGGTTGCTTCCGGGCAAGTTGTTGAGGCTGAATCAGGCTTAACTGTTGCTGCAGAAGGTGGCGGCACTATTAATGATGTGGTTGTCCCAGAGAGTTATAGGAGGGCAGAGCAGGTAGTAGTTGCGGATCCATCTAAGAAAGTTAAAGTAAATGATCGTAGCGTGACTCCTGAGTTAAGTCAAGAAATTCCAAAAGAAACCGCTTGGGATCGCGCTTCTATGGCTAGTTTAACTGGACGAGTTTATGATGCTATAGAAAAATTAAAAAATTTAGAAAAATATCCTCCCGGTGATCGTTTATTGTACATTAGGCGATTAGAAATGGCTGATAAATTAAGTACAAATGAAAAAAAGATTAATCTTGAAGAAATATTAGAAGAGGTAGATTATGATTTAGCGCATTATGGTAAGGCTTCTGAAGAATCAATCGAAACAATGAATTTAGATGTTGCAGTAGTGCCCAAAATTAAAACGGACTCACCAATTGAAGCAGCTTTAAAAGTTCAAGCGAGTAGTGAAGAACATCAAGCTAAAATAATAGCTGAATTAGAACGGAAAGCACAGGAGGCAAAGAAAAATTTTAATGAAATTAAAGAAGATTTCTTTAGAGTCTATAAAGATTATATTCAAAAAAGACACCTAAGAGAGTCGCTTGGATTTAGCACTGAGACCAAAAAATGGCCAGTTGAATACGAAGAATATAAAATAGAAAAGAAAAAATATTATCAAGCTTTAACAAATCAAAAAAGAACTGAGTTAGTACTTGAAGTTAAAAGTAGTTTAAAAGGTAAGGAAGATGAGGAAAGAAAAAGAATTAGAGAAGAGCTTAAAAGAAAAATTAATGAGTTTAAAACGTCCAAGTTATTTAGTGATTTAGAAGCTAATGAAAGGCAAGATCTTTTGGATGTAAGAGCGGAGGCCTTAATTACTAAGAAAAAAGGTGTATTTAGTCGATTTTTAAGTGATTATAATAAATTACCTTCTTGGGTGCGTGTGGGAACAGGGTCAGCTATTGCGACTGGTGCACTTGCTTCTTTTGGTGCACTTCCTGCTTCAGTTATTGGTACATATTTTAGTGCTAGATGGGCTAGAGGTTTGGTGGCCGGTATAGCTAGCAAGGCTGTTGGTAAAGCAGTGCATGCGGGAGGTGAAAAAATTCTTGGTCGTTTCATGGGACGTGAAGAGCAGGTTTTTAAAAAAGAGTTTAATCGTAAGAAGTTAGATGATATGGTTGATAATTGGGAGCAGAGAATGGATAAAATGACATCAAGAGAACGTATTAGACAATTGAGTGTAGTTGGCTCTTCATTGTTAACAGGTGGATTGCTTGCCGGCGTAACAAAAGATTTTTTGCCATCAGTTAATCAGAAATTGCACATGGTTGCAGGTAAATCGAATTTTATGCCTAGTGTTGATGCTATATCGGCTAATAAAGCCGGAGTGTTTTTAGAAAGTTCTGGGTATAATAATGGACAATATGATTTTGTGAAAGCGATTGATAAAGCTATTAAAGAAGATAGTCAAATACCGCCTCCTGATAAATTGCCAGATGCTTACAGAGTAATGCGAGCATTAGTTGACGAAATGAATAAGCATAACATGGAGTTATCTGAAAAAAGTAATGCAGCTTTTCAGGAAAGCTTAGTTAATAAAACAATTGATATGTTAAAGAAGGGAGAGTTGGCTTTTGCTCAAGCAAAATCTTTGATTGATGAGGTTACTGTTTATAATCTTAGTAAAGATAATGTTATTACTCCAATTAAACAAACTACAGATGTTTTGTTGCAAAATCAGCCTGTTGCTTCTGGTGATTCAAAGGTTGATATAATTAAACCAAAAGAGCTTTTAGAATATAAATATGTTCAAAAGGGTCAGGGCTTGATGCATACAGCACTACGTTTTGGTTTGCCAGAAAGTGAATTTAAAGATGCTTGGAAAAATACTTTTATTCCGGTTAAAGGTGTTAACACACATATAAGTGATGTTGGTTTAGTGCACACTGATACAAAAGTGAGTTATGATGCTGAAAATAGAGTTTTTAAAGTGGAGGGCAAGGGGGTTGGTACAGATAAAGATTTATATAAAGCGTTTCAAAAGGAGGGTAGGCCAATACCGGAATGGCTTAAGGATAAAGTCTTATCTGACAAAGCATCTGTTCGACAGACAATACCTACTCCGATGGATAGAAATGCTACTATTGTTGCTTTTGATGAGCCGCGTACAGCTGCAGCAAAAGTTGAATTTAATCGAATTGTTGATGGCACCATAACTCCGGAAAAGGCTATAGAAGTTGGTTTTGATTTTGAAGATGGTTTATCCAGTTCAGAAGAGAAGGTCGCCGGTTATTTGAAGGAGCACCAGAGACTGCCGGAAAATAATATTCGGCAAATATTAAATATTCAGCGCGCAGTAGAAATAAAAGGTAGTAGAATTTTAATAAGTGATATTGATAAGTATTACTCAGCAGCTATTAATTATTCTGCCGGTAGTGCTTATGATCAAGTTAGGTTTATTGAATTCATAAAAGGAGATAAAGAAGCTTTGTATGATATTTTTGATTATGGTAAGGGTAAAATACTAAATACAAATACTTTTGAATCAATAAAACAGGTTAGGCATGATGGTAGTGTTGATGTTGAAATTAAAGTGAGAAATAATGCAGTGCCTATGCATATTATGGTTGATTATACTACCGGGCAGTTTAAATTAAAGAGTGGAGGATTTTTAATGTTTGGTTGGAGTTTTGATAGTAAGTTTACTAGACCGCACGATTTAGATAAAGAGCAATTAGAAAAAGCTTTAAAACATATGCTTGAAAAAGCTAAAGGATTGTAAATATTTATGATTTTTAATGTAAATTTATGAAAGAAATAATAAATAAAGATTTAATGGAAGAATTAGGAATAAGTTCTCTTCCAGAAGAGGAAAAAAATAAGGTAATGGAACGGATAGGTAAGTTAATTTATCAATCAGTGATTATTCGTGTTTTAGAAAAGTTAGATGAAAATGATGTTGATGAATTTGAAAAAATAGTTCATAGTGTTCAGGATTCTAATGAAGGAGCTGAAAATATTCTTAAGTTTTTAAGAAGTAAAATTGTGGATTTTGATGAAATTGTAACAGAGGAGATAAGTACTTTTAAACAAGAAGGTTTGAATGCTATAAGTGAAATAAAATAATAATGTTATTTTTTTCTTATCGGACTTCTGTCTAAAACAATTCCTATTTTTTTACCATCTTTTAATTGTAAATATTGATATGCTGCGAGCGCGGCTATTGTGGCTTGACCGCTAGCTATTGAAATTTGTTTAAATGGCACTGGTGTTACGTCTCCTGCTGCAAATATTCCTGGAGTTCTAGTGTTGCATTTTTCATCTACTATAATTTCTTTTTTTTCATTACGATTGCATAGTCCTTCTACCAAATCAGTGTGTGCAACTCTTCCAACTTCTATAAATATTCCGTTAACATTAATTATTTTTTCTTTATTTGTAATAATGTTTTTTATTTTTATTTGAGATACTAGTGTGTTTCCTGTAATTTCGTTTGGTTTTGAATTTAGTATTATTTCTATATTGTTAGCTTTTTTTACTTTTGTAATTAAGTTTTCAAAGCCCCTGAATTCATCTCGTCTATGAATCAAATATACTTTTTTTGCTATTTTAGATAATATTTCTGCTGAGTCTAGAGCTGAGTTGCCGCCACCAATAACAGCTACGGTTTTGCCTTTGTAAAATGGACCATCACAAGTTGAGCAATAAGAAACACCTTTGCCACTAAATTTTTGCTCTCCTGGAATTGCTAGTCTTCTTGGGGCTAGTCCCATGGTTAAGATTATCGTTTTTGTAGAATATTCATCTTTTTCACAGTAAATTTTAAAAGTGTTATTATTGTATTTTTCAATTTTTTTTACTTCATTAACTTTAATTTCTACTCCTAAACTTTTAACATGGTTATGAAATTTTTGAGTTAGTTCAAAACTGTCAATAGTCTTAAAGCCTGGATAATTTTCTATGGTTGAGGCTAGGGCTAGTTGACCGCCTAGATCTTTTGTTAAAATTAAAGTTTTCATTTCTCTTCTGGCAGTATATATTCCAGCTGTGACTCCTGCTGGCCCAGAGCCAATAATAATTGTATCGTAAATCATTTTTTATTTTTTTATTTATTTAACATAATATTCTTTTTTTATAGCTTTGTCTTCGCGAGTCCTTTCTTCTTCTATTATTTTTCGGGCTTTTGATCTTAGTAAGTCATTATCCATTTCGTTATATATTTTAGTTTGTTTTTTTAGATAGTCTTTGTTATTGAGTTCCGGCTTTTCTATAACATCTGCTAGTAAACAATCTAAGATAAAGCCAATTTTTGAACTTGGTTTAATATTTAATAATTTAATAATATCATTTCCATTGATTTTTAGCATTTTTACTGAAATTGGATCTTTACGAACTCGATCCATCATGTACTCTAAATGCCTTAGTTTGTATGGTTTAGCTTTTGGAACCCCAGATCCAAGTCTATCACCAATGCGTACATCAATTAAATCTTTTAAATTATCTTCTCCGACTTTTCTAATTAAACGCCTAACAGAACTAGCCGTAACTTGATCAACGTCATAGTAAAACATATGATTTTTAACTAGATTTGTAACTTTTTCAATATCTTTGTTGGAGAAATGCATTCGTTTCATTATTTTGTAAGCCATTTTAGCTCCTGCGTATTCATGATTATAAAAGGTTGTTTCTCCTTTAATTATTTTTAAAGTTCTTGGTTTTCCAATATCGTGTATTAAAGCTGCAAAACGCACTCGCCAGTCTTTTGATGGGCAATTTTTTAGACTTAATACAAGATGTTTAAAAACCGGGTAAATATGGTGTTTGCTTTGTGGAATTTTTGTGCCCTCTTCGAGTTCCGGTATTATGTATTGTAAGAGTTTTGTCTCATGAAGTAATTCTATTCCGTTTGCCGGTTGTTTTGAAGTTAAAATCTTTATTAGTTCATCTCGTTTGCGTTCATTTGAGATAAACTTAATATTGCCGGCTAGTTTTGTTATAGCTCTTTTTGTTTTTTCTTCAATAAGGAATTCAAGTTCGCAAGCTAATCTAATTGCTCTCATCATTCTTAGAGCATCTTCTTTAAATCTATCGCTAGGTTCTCCAACAGAGCGAATTGTTTTTTTATTTATGTCTTTAATTCCACCAAAAAAATCAAGTAATGAGTAGTTATTGATTTTGGTTGTGTGTTTAGAGTATTTTTTATTAATTTCATTAAAATTTAAAGCTAGTGCATTAATAGTAAAGTCCCTTCTTTCAAGATCTTTATCTATTTCGTTTTCAAATTTTATTTGATCAGGGTGACGTCTGTCACTATAGCCTTGTTCACTTCTGTAAGTTGTTACTTCTATTTGTTCTTGTAGAATATCTTTTTTATCTTTGATTGGTATGATAATAGTGCCAAAGATATTTTCATATCTTCCTTCTGGAAAAATTTTTAAAATGTCTTTTGGTCTAGCTAGGGTTGTTATATCCCAGTCTTTTGGTGTTCTATTCATTAATATATCTCGTACGCAGCCACCAACAACAAAAGATTCAAAGTTGCTTTGACTTAGTTTATTTATTATTTTTACAACATTTTTATTTATTTCCATAAGTTTATACTAGAATAATATTTATTTTTTGTAAAATTGTTTTTGACAATTTAAGGTACCGGCGTATAATAAATTATATGCAAAAAAATGATCAAAAAGTTAATAAGAGCGAAGTGGCTAACAAAGAAGAAGTAGTTTTGGATTTTTGGCAAAAGGCTAAAATTTTTGAACAGTCAGTTGAAAGAAAAGCTCCAATGGGTGATTATATTTTTTATGATGGGCCACCTTTTGCAACCGGTACACCACATTATGGGCATATAGTTGCATCTGTTATGAAGGATGTTGTGCCACGTTATCAGACAATGAAAGGATTTAGAGTACCGCGAAAATGGGGTTGGGATTGTCATGGTTTGCCAATAGAAAATATTGCTGAAAAAGAACTTGGCGTTAATTCAAAAAAAGAAATTGAAGAAAAAATTGGAGTTGAAAAGTTTAATGAAACTTGTAGGAAAAAGGTTTTGAGCTTTGTTAATGTTTGGGAAAAAATGATTCCACGTTTAGGTCGTTGGGTTGATATGAAAAATGATTATAGAACTATGGACCCTGAGTTTATGGAGTCTGTTTGGTGGGTGTTTAAGCAGCTTTGGGATAAAGAGTTGATTTATGAGGATTATAGGTCAATGCATGTTTGTCCAAGATGTGAAACTACATTATCGCAGTCTGAAGTTAGTGAAGGTTATGAGATGGTTCAAGATCTTTCAGTTGTGGCTAAATTTAAATTAAAATCAGAACAGAAAATTGGTAATGATATTGTAATAGATGATTATACATATATATTGGCTTGGACTACTACTCCATGGACTTTGATTGGAAATGTGGCTCTTGCTATTAATAAAGATATAAAATACCAATTAGTGGAAGCTGATAAGAAATATATTGTGGCTAAAGATAGAGTTGATAGTGTTTTTGATGGTAAAGATTATGATGTTGTAGAAGAATTTAAAGGAGATAAGCTATTAAATTTAGAATATGATGCTCTATTTGATTATTATTCTAATTCCAGTTTAGAAAATCATGAGAATGGTTGGAAAGTGTATTATGGAGATTTTGTAAATATTAATGAAGGAACCGGCGTTGTTCATATTGCTCCAGCTTTTGGAGAAGATGATATGAAGTTAGGCAAGAAAAATAAGCTTCCATTTATTCAGCATGTATCACTTAGTGGAGTGTTTAATGATGAGGTGATTGATTTTAAAGGGATTCATGTTAAGCCACTTAAAAAAGAAGAGCGTCTAAGTACTGATATTGAAATTATTAAGTATTTAGCAAAAATAGGAAAATTATTTTCTAAAGCTAAGTACGAACATTCATATCCGCATTGTTGGCGATGTGATACGCCTTTATTGAATTATGCATCATCTTCTTGGTTTGTTAATGTTTCTAAAATAAAGAAAAGAATGTTGGAGTTAGCATGCGATATTAAATGGTCGCCTGAGCATTTAAAAAGTGGTCGTTTTGGTAATTGGCTAGAAGGGGCTCGTGATTGGTCGATTAGCCGTCAGCGATACTGGGCATCGGTTATGCCATTATGGGTTTGTGAATGTGGAGAGCAAAAAGTTATGGGTTCAATAAAGGAATTGGAAGAGGTAAGTGATAAAAAGGTGAATGATTTACATAAGCATGTAGTTGATAAAATATTTTTAAATTGCAAAAAATGTAAAGGAAAAATGAAAAGAGTACCAGATGTGCTTGATACATGGTTTGATTCCGGTTCAATGCCTTATGCTCAAGCACATTATCCATTTGGTAATAAAAAACAATTTGATGAAAATTTTCCAGCTCAGTTTATTGGTGAGGGTGTTGATCAAACAAGATGTTGGTTTTATTATTTGCATGTTATTTCAACTGCAGTTAATGATAGTGCGGCTTTTGAAAATGTTATAGCAAATGGAATTGTTTTAGCTGAAAATGGAAAGAAAATGTCAAAAAGGTTAGAAAATTATCCAGATCCTACTGAAATGATTAATAAATATGGAGCTGATAGTATACGTTATTATCTGCTAACATCGCAAGTAATGTTAGCTGATCAGTTATGTTTTAAAGAAAGTGAATTATCAGAAGTTTTTCGAAATGTTATTATGATGTTAAATAATGTTTTAAAGTTTTATTTTATTTTTGATGATGGCTTAGATCATTATATAATGCATAATGAGAGCAAGAGCAATAATATATTAGATAAATGGATAAGAGTAAAGTTTTCTTTGTTAATAAAAAGTGTAACAGGTGGAATGGATAATTATAATTTACCAAGAGCAACAAGACCGATTGAAAATTTTATAAATGATTTATCAACCTGGTATGTGCGTAGATCTAGGGATCGATTTAAAAGTGATGATTTAGTAGATAAAAAAAATGCATTAAATACTCTAGCTTATGTTTTGGTTGAGTTTTCCAAAGTAATGGCACCATTTATGCCTTTTATAGCAGAAGATATTTGGCAAAGAGTTACTAGAAATAATTATAGGACAAAAGAAAAAAGCGTTCATTTGCAAAATTGGCCAATTTTAGAAGTAGAAATAAATAAAAGTGATTTAAGTATTGATGCAAATATGAAAAATGTAAGAAAAATTGTTGAATTAGGTTTGAGCGCTAGAGATAAAGCAAGCATAAAAGTCAGACAACCTTTAGAGCAAATATCTATAAATAATATTGAAATAAGTGAAGAATATTTAATTCTTGTAAAAGATGAGCTTAATGTTAAAGAAGTTATATTAAATAAAGGAAAAGGCGAAATAAGTATTGAGCTTGATACGATAATTACGCAAGAGTTGAGACTTGAGGGATTAAAGCGTGATATAGTAAGATTTATTAATAGTATGAGAAAACAGGCTAGTCTTACTATTAACGATATGACGATTATGTATTACTATACTAATAGTATCCTATTAAAGGAAGTGATAGATCGGTATAAAGACTCGATTTTGAAAGATACATTGAGTGCACAAATATTAGATTATCAGTTTAAGAAAGAAGAGAATTTAAATATTGAAAAAGAATTAGAAATTGGCGGTAATATATTAAAAATTGGTATTATAAAGAAATAATTAGTGAAATTTGAATTTAAATCGTAATTTTTAAATTTAAATTTCGAATTATAAAAATGGATAAGTTAGTAATAGATCGTATTGAAAAAGATCTAAAAACAAGAAAAAGTCAGGTTTTAAAAGATTTGAATGACTTGAAAGATAAGAAAAGGGATGATGTGAAATTTCCTACTTATGGAAATAAGCCTGATGAAAATGCTCAAGAGGTTGGTGATTATGAGACAAATATAGCCACTCAAAATTCACTAGAAAAGACCTTGAGAGACCTGGAAAGTGCCTTGACTAGGATAGGTGCAGGAACTTATGGTATTTGTAAATATTGTAAAAAAGAAATTGGTGAAAAACGAATGGAAGCCAGGCCAGTAGCAAGTGCTTGTATTACTTGTAAGACAAAGCTTCAAAAGTTTTAATAAATGCTATTAAAAAATATAAAATATAAAACAGCAATATTTTTTATAGTTGCTGTTTTTGTCATTGTTTTTGATAGATTATTTAAATCAGGAGCATTAGTTGGTTATTTTGATAACAAGATTTCCATTTTTGGAGATTTGATTTTTTTAGTGTTTGAATCAAATGTAAATATTGCTTTTTCATTGCCGCTTGAAGGTGTTTTTTTAAATATTGTAATTATTCTTATTTTAGTAAGTTTGATTGCGCATGCTGCGTATTTGTTTAATATGAGCAAGATTGATGCAAGTTTTTTAGTTGGCGTGATTGTGCTTGGTGCGGCTAGTAATTTATTTGATAGACTGAAGTATGGATTTGTTGTTGATTATATTTATGTTAAATATTTTGCTATTTTTAATTTAGCCGATGCTTTAATATTTTTTGGTGTAGTTATGTTTTTTTTATTTGAGCGAAAAGTGCATAATTAATCTTTCTTTTTCGTTTATATTTTTTATATTAATTAGTAGAGTATTTTTTGGTAAGGATTTTTTAATATTTTCTGCCCATTCAATTAAGGCTATAGAGTTTGGGCTTTTAATATATTCTTCAGCTCCGATTAATTTTATAGATTCTTTTTGATTGTCTAATTTGTATGCATCAATATGAATAAATTTGTTAAAATTAATAGATTTTTTTATATTATATACTTTCATAAATACAAACGTTGGAGAATTGATTCGGTCTTTAATAGTTAAACCATGAGCAAAACCCTTAGCAAAAATAGTTTTTCCTGCTCCTAAATTTCCTGTAAGGCCTATGACTACTGAGTTTGTTTTAGAGTTTAAAATTTTTTTTGCTAAGTTTCTAGCATATTTAAAAGTATCTTTGGTTGATTTTGATTTGTACTTTATTTCTTTTTTTAACATGACTAAATATTAAGCTATTTTACTTGATAATTCAAGCTAAGTATGCAAGAATAATATTATGGAAAAAATAATTTCATTATGTAAGCGTCGTGGTTTTGTGTATCCATCATCTGAAATTTATGGTGGGTATCAATCAATTTATGATTATGGTCCCTATGGTTCTATTTTGACTAATAATATTAAAGAGGCCTGGTGGAAAGCTATGGTTCAATTACGGGATGATATAGTTGGTTTAGACTCTAGTATCTTTATGCATCCTCAAGTTTGGGAAGCTAGTGGCCATGTTAGTGGTTTTTCAGATCCATTAACAGAATGCAAAAATTGCCATACAAGATCAAGGGTTGATCATTTATTAGAAGAAGTGAATGTTTTTGCTGATGAGAAAATGACAGAAGAAAAGGTAAATGTTATTTTTAATGAGCATAAAGCTAAAATTAAATGTCCTGTATGTTCTCAGAGTGATTTTTCTAGTGTTAAAAAATTTAATTTATTAGTAAAATCTAATTTGGGAAATTTTGCCGGGGATCCAATGTCTAACCCTAGTTATTTGAGAGGCGAAACTTGTCAGGGTATATATGTTAATTATAAAAATGTTTTAGATTCTGCAAGAGTTAAGGTGCCTTTTGGTATAGCTCAAATTGGAAAAGCTTTTCGAAACGAAATAACTGCTCGTCAATTTATATTTAGAACTCGTGAATTTGAACAAATGGAAATGCAATATTTCGTACACCCTAAAGAAGAAATTAAAGAATATGAAAAATTAAAAGAGTTTCGATTAAATTATTATTTAAATTTAGGAATAAAAAAAGAAAATTTACGTTGGCATGAACATGAAAATTTGGTGTTTTATGCTAAAGCGGCTTTTGATATAGAATATAATTATCCATTTGGCTTTAAAGAGTTAGAGGGAATACATGCTAGAGGTGATTATGACTTGTCTCAGCATACAAAATTTTCCGGTAAAGATTTAAGCTATACAGACCCTCAAACTAAAGAAAAATTTACCCCTCATATTATAGAATCATCAGTTGGGGTTGGTAGAACAATGCTTGCAATATTATGTGATGCCTATAAAGAAGAAAAGATTGGTGAAAATGAAACTAGAACTGTTTTAAAGTTTAATAAAAAACTTGCTCCTATAAAAGTTGCTGTATTTCCTTTGTTAAAAAATAAGCCGGAATTAGTTGCAAAAGCTAGAGATGTATATAATAAATTAAAACAGAAATATATGTGTGAGTTTGATGATAATGGTAATATTGGTAAACGTTATAGAAGGCAGGATGAAATCGGAACGCCATATTGTGTTACTGTTGATTTTGATAGTTTAGGAGATAATACATTGACAATAAGAGATAGAGATACAATGCAGCAAGAGAGAATCGTTATTGAAAAAATAATAAAAAAGTTGGCAATTGAATTAGAGTAAAAAAATAACGGTCCACTAAAGGATCGTTTTAAGAAAAAGGAATTATGTTTTTTGTTGTCTGCTATTGTTTATGATAGTACAATAGCGCTAACAAAAATTACGCCTCCAAGCAGTGGTACTATAAAAAACTGAGAAGCCGAAAAGAGGATTAAAATGCTTTTGAAGTTGTTTTTGAGTTTCATTGTCTAGATTTCCTTTTTTATTAATGAGCATTTAGTACATTATTGTACTTATTTAAGATTATTATAAATATAAAAACTTGTCAAATGAAATTAGAGATATTGTCTAGTGATTTAAATATTGCACCTGAACAGTTTTTAAAAAAGGCTGGCTATGCTTTTATTTATGACAGAAAAACAAGAAAAGAAAGTTTTGTTCGTAGATTATCAAGCGATTATTATCCACGTTTTCATGTGTATGTTTTAAAAGCAGGAAGTAATATTATTTTTAACCTTCACCTTGACCAAAAAAAGTCTAGCTATGCAGGAAGTAGTGCGCATAGTGCGGAGTATGATGGTGAATTGGTAGAAAATGAGATTAATCGTTTAAAAGGCGTTGTGTTTGAAAATAAAGTTACTTTAAATGAAGTAAATGAGGTGGTTGAAAAAAGAGGTTTTATTGCTAAAATTTTTAATATGTTTAAATAGGGTCTTTGAAAGCAGTATGAATTTTTTATGTTGTTTTTTAATTTTTTATGCAACCTTCAGAAGAGATAAAATCAAAATTAGATATTGTTGATATTATTGGAGAATATATTAAGCTAACATCTGCCGGTTCAAACTATAAAGCAAACTGTCCATTTCATCGTGAAAAATCTCCTTCGTTTATGGTGAGTGCAGATAAGCAAATTTGGCGTTGCTTTGGTTGCGCTAAAGGGGGTGATATTTTTGCATTTGTAATGGATATTGAGAGTCTTGATTTTCGTGAAGCTTTAAAGTTATTAGCCGGTAAAGCCGGTGTTACACTTAAAAAAACTGATCCAAAAATTTCTTCTCACAGAAATAGGTTGCTTGACATTTTAGATATTTCTGCCCGTTTTTATCAGAAGATACTTTTAAATAGTAGTTTGGCAAAAATGGCGTTAGAGTATATAAGTGCAAGGGGGTTAGATATGAATATGATAGAAGAATGGGGTATAGGTTATAGTCCGGATAGTTGGGATGATTTATATTTGTTTTTAAAAAAAAGAGGCTTTTGTAACGAGGACATTTTGGATTCTGGAATGATTATTAAAAAAGATAAAGGTTATGGTTATTATAATCGTTTTAGGGATAGAATAATGTTTCCGATTAAAGATTTGAGTGGTAATATTGTGGCATTTACCGCTAGGATTAATCCCGGTAGTGATAAAGATGAAAAGATGGGAAAATATATAAATAGTCCCCAAACAATTATATATAATAAAAGTAATATAATTTTTGGGTTAGATAAAGCAAAGTTACATATTAAAAATGATGATTTAATTATTGTTGCAGAAGGTCAAATGGATGTTATTACTGCGCACACTAGAGGTTTTAAGAATATAATTGCTTCGTCAGGCACTGCTTTAACTAAAGAACAAATAATGACTTTAAAAAGATATTCTAATAATATTACGCTTGCTTTTGATAAAGATACTGCCGGGAAAATGGCAGCTATGCGTGCAATAGACGAAGCTCTTAAAATAGAAATGAATGTAAGCATTGTTGACGTGCCTTTTGGGAAAGATCCGGATGATTGCATTAAGAATAATCCAAAAGAATGGCAAGATGCGGTTAAAAAAAGAATACCAGTTATGGAATTTTATTTTAAAGAATATTTAGATGAATTAGATTTGAGTCTTATTGAAAATAAAAGAAAGGCAGTAAAAAATATTTTACCAAAAATATATAAAGTAAAAAATAATATTGAAAAGGATTTTTGGCTTAAAAAATTAAGCAATTTAATTGATGTTAAAGAAGAGCTGCTTCGTGAAACTTTAGGTACGTTAGGTAAAAGTGAGAATGCACAGAAGTTTAACTTAAAGCAAAATCAGGAAGTGAAAGAACGAGAGGTAAGGGATATTAGTCGAGATGAAAAATTGAGTAGACAATTAATTGGAATTATTATAAAACATCCCTATCTTATTGAATTAGCTATTAATAAAGTGCCTATGGAATATATAAGTAATAAAAAATTACAGAGTCTTTACAATAATATTTTGATATATTATAATAGCAATATTAACGTAGATTTAAAAATTTTTTACAAAGAGTTGCGTATATTTATTGAAGCTCAGAAGGTTTTAAGTAATTTAGAATTGCTTGACATATTGGCAATGGAATCAGAAAAAATATATCAGAATTATTCAGATGTAGAAGCTAAAGATGAATTTTTAAATATAACTATTTTTTTAAAAAAGCAATTTTTAAGTAGTGAGATGAAAAAAATTGAACGATTAATAATTGAAGCTGAGCAAAAAAATGATAAAGAGAGTATAGTCTTATTGTTAGATAAATTTAAGATTTTAAGTAGTGATTTGAAATCTGTTTAGTATTATGGTAAAGACCTTAAAAAAAAAGAATACGTCAAAAAAAATAGCAAAACCTCGCGTAAAGTCATCTAAGTCAGTAAAGTCATCTTTAGTTAACAGGGAGTCGAAAAAAACTCTTCATGCGATAATTAAGCCAACAGAAGATGGTATTAAGAGATTAGTAAAAAAAGGACGTTTGCGAGGGTTTTTAACAGAAATTGAAATACTCCAAGTATTTCCGGAAATTGAGGAGTATATTTTTGATTTTGAGATTTTTTTAGGAGAGTTGCAATCAAACGGTATTAAGATTTCTGAAAGTCAGGGTGGGTATTTAGGTGTTAGTACAAATATAATAAAAAAAGAAAACAAAGAAGTTGATGTTGCTAAGAAGAAGCCAGATACAAGACTTTTCGATTTATCTGAATTGAGTGCTGATTCTATACAGATGTATTTAAAAGAAATTGGAAGAGTACCGCTATTGAGCTATGAAGAAGAAATTGAGCTTGCTAAAAGAAAAGAAAGGGGTGATAAAGATGCTGAGTACAAAATCATTAAAGCAAATTTAAGATTAGTAGTTTCTATAGCAAAGAAGTTTGCTTCTGCCAAGGGTTTGAATTTACTTGATTTAATTCAAGAAGGTAATATTGGATTGTTTAGAGCAGTAGAGAAATTTGAGTACCGTAAAGGTTATAAGTTTTCTACATATGCTACTTGGTGGATACGTCAAGCTATTACAAGAGCGCTAGCTGATCAATCGCGTACAATTAGAATACCGGTGCATATGGTGGAAACTATTAATAAATTTCAGCAAGTTGAGAGATTTTTAATTCAAGAACTTGGTCGTGAGCCAACACCCGAAGAGATAACATCAGAGATGGGTGAGGAAATTAATAAAGTTCGTCATATAATTAAAATATCTCAAGATACTATTTCACTAGAAACTAGTGTGGGTGACGATGAAGAAGATTCAACACTTGAAGATTTTATTGAAGATGTTAAGAATGTTACTCCAGATAGGGCGGCAGCACTACAGTTATTAAAAGATTATGTTAGAGAGATTGTTACTCAATTATCACCTCGTGAGCAAAAGATTTTAGAGATGCGTTTTGGGTTGGTGGATGGTGTAACTCATACCTTGGAAGAGGTTGGTCGTGAGTTTGAGGTTACGCGTGAACGTATTAGACAGATTGAAGCAAAAGCGCTTGAGAAAATTAAAAAGCATGATCTAGTTCATAAGTTGAAAGATTATTAGTGTAATTTTTTGATTTGTTTAATTTATTGACCGGCAAGAAATAAATTTGAATTGTGTGGTATGGAAGTAAGCGTTAAAAAAAATAGTAAAATGTAAATAAGTGTTGAATGTTTTATTGACACTTATTTCTGTTTTGCTATGATGTTTTTAATGAGTGAAATTTGGTTGGTTATTTAATATTAGTATAATTTAATATATTCCGGGGTAGCGCAGTGGTAGCGCAGTTGGCTGTTAACCAATTGGTCGCGGGTTCGAATCCCGCCCCCGGAGCCAAATTGTATGTTCGGCGTTTGTTGCCTCGGCGCAAAGCGCCTCGGCACGCGCCCTGCGGGCGCTAAGAGCTGATTTTAAAAGGATTTGCCACGCTCCGCGTGGCTCAAAAACCAGTTCCCGTTCCCGCAAAATTCGGTTCGAGCCAATCTTTTTTAGAAAATCTTTTTTC
>CAZMSR010000006.1:0-63123 GCA_964569045.1 uncultured Gammaproteobacteria bacterium
AATCTGTCGTTATTTTAACCTAAAAACGGTTCATTATTTCCAGGACTTGACAGTTTGTGTTTAAAGTTTATTTTAATTTTTTTTCAAATTTTTCAATTTCATTAGTAGTTTTTATAATTGTGTCTGGGATAAGTGAAATACTATCAATACCTGAAGTGACTAAGAATTTAGCAAATTCAGGGTAATCACTAGGTGCTTGTCCGCAAATACCAATTTTAGTTTTAGTTGATTTTGCTATTTTTATTACTTCTTTGATTAATTTTTTAACAGCTAAATTATTTTCATCATATACATGGTTTACTATAGATGAATCTCTGTCTACGCCTAATGTTAGCTGTGTTAAATCATTTGAGCCAATTGAAAAACCGTCAAATAATTTAGCAAATTCTTTGGCCAAGATTATATTTGATGGAATTTCAATCATGCAATATAGTTCTAGTTTATCTTTGCCTCTTTTTAGGCCATAGCGCTCCATTAATTTTATGACTTTTTTTGCTTCTTCTATTGTTCGAACAAATGGAAGCATGATTTTTAAATTAGTTAAGCCAATTTCTGAACGTACTTTTTTTAGTGCTTTACACTCTAATTCAAAAGCTTTGATAAAATTTTTGTCATAGTATCTAGACGCACCGCGCCACCCAATCATTGGGTTTTCTTCTTTTGGTTCAAAAAGTGTGCCGCCTATTAATCCGGCATACTCATTTGTTTTAAAATCAGATAATCTTAAGATTACATCTTTTGGGTAAAAGCTAGCTGCAATAATTCCCACTCCTTCAGCAAGTTTGTTAATAAAGAAATCTTTTTTGTCTTTGTATCCGAGAGTTAAGTTATTGATTTGCGATTTTAATTTTTTATCTTTTAGTTTATTAAAATTTATAAGGGCAAGGGGATGAATCCGAATGTGATTTGCTTGAATGAATTCTTCTCTAGCTAGTCCCACACCGTCACAAGGAATAAAGGAAGATGAGAATGCTAAATCAGGATTACCTAAGTTCATCATTATTTTAGTTTTAGGTTTTTTGATCTTAGCAATACTTGTTTTTTTTATTTTGTATTTTAATATGCCACTGTAAACATATCCATCCTCTCCTTCGGCACAACTGGCAGTAATAGCCTCACCTTGTTTTATTATTTTTGATGAATTTTGCGTACCCACTATACAGGGAATACCAAGTTCACGTGACACTATGGCAGCATGGCAGGTTCGTCCGCCTTTGTCAGTTACTATAGCACTAGCTATTTTCATAATCGGTTCCCAATCAGGGTCAGTCATGTCTGTCACTAGTACTTGGTCTTTTTTAAATTTAGAAATATCAGCAACGCCCATGATTTTATTAGCTTGCCCAGCGCCAATTTTACTACCGACACTTTGACCTTGAGTTAAAATGTGACCCTTTTTTTCTAATTTATATTCTTCTATTACGTTTAAATTTCTTATGGAGTGAACAGTTTCCGGTCGGGCTTGAATTATGAAAAGTTCTTTAGTTATGCCATCAAGCGCCCATTCTATATCCATTGGCCTGTTGTAGTGTTTTTCTATTATCATTCCCCAATCAGCAAGCTTAATAATTTGAGTGTCTGTGATAGATTGTTTTATTGCGTCTTTTTTACTTATTTTAATGTCTTTGACAGGCTTATTCTTGTTTTTTGTGTAGACCATTCTTAACCGTTTTGTGCCGATTTTTTTTGAAAGAATTTTTTTTGTGGGCTTAAATACATAGAATTCATCTGGATTTATTTTTCCTTGAACTATATTTTCTCCTAGTCCGTAAATTGAATTAATTAATACTGCATTTTGAAAGCCGGATTCAGTGTCAATAGTAAACATAACTCCTGAGCTTCCTTTGTCAGCTCTTATCATTTTTTGAACGCCTACAGAAAGAGCTACGTCAAAATGATTAAATCCTTTATCAACTCGATAAGATATTGCTCTATTTGTAAATAGAGAGGCAATGCATTTTTTTGTTGCTTTAAGCAAGTGTTCTTCGCCGCGAATATTTAGAAATGTTTCTTGTTGACCGGCAAAAGAAGCGTCAGGCAAATCTTCAGCAGTTGCGGAGCTTCTTACTGCTACGTCCATATGTCTTACGCCATGCTTACTAGTTAGTTTTTGATAGGCTCTTTTTATTTGATTTTCTAGTTCTTTTGGGAATTTAGCTTTTAGAATTGTGTCACGTACTAACTTGCCTTGCTTGGCTAAATCACGAACATTATGAGTATTTAAGTTTTTTAAAATATTTTGAATTTTGTCTTCTATATTATTGTGTTTTAAGAAATATCTATAACTTTCAGCTGTTGTGGCAAAGCCATTTGGTACTTTTATTCCTTTTTTGTGTAATTTTGAATACATTTCACCTAAGCTAGCATTTTTACCACCTACTTTTGGAACATCGGTATAATTAATTTCATTAAAAAATTTAATATATTTTTTCATAATAAAAACTCAAAATTTGCTATTTTTTTAGAGATTGATTTTTTTGCTCCATTTATATATGTATGGAATTTCATACCATTCTCCTTTGCTTGCTTTTACAAAACCAATAATACTAGCAATTATTACGGCGAGTAATACGAATGGTATAAATGATAGTAAGCTAAGAAGAAACAATACTATTCCTTGTTTCACGTGGTGCCTTGTGTAGCTAGATTTTGGTCGAATAAGTAAAGGGATTAAAAAAAGTATGGATAAATAAGAAAAAGCTGCTATAGTGCTATTTTTTTCAGCGTCAGTTTTAGCGTTTGGCTTCTCTGTTATAAAATCACTTGCTTTATTAATTGCTTTAGATACTACTTTTTCAGCTACCACTGCTTCTTTTGCTACTATTTTAGCTGTTTTTTTAACTGTTTTGGCTGCTTTTTCTATATCTTTCTTATTTATTTTTTTGGAAATATTTTTTATTGTTTTTTTAATGTTAACTGTTTTGGTTTTTTTCTTTTTTGCTTGTTTTTTGCTTGTTGGTTTTGTAACTTTTTTTGTAGTTGCGGTTTTATTTTTTATTGTTGCTTTTTTGGGTGTTGTTTTAGAGATTCTGGTTTTGTTTGGAGATATTTTTTTTGATTTAGGAGACACCTTTGTCTTTGGAATTTTTGTTTTTTTTAGAGGCATATAATTGGGTTGGGGAAAACCCCTAAGTTAGAAATTATATTTTTATTATAACATATTTTTTATGCAAAAAAAATTATATGTATTGATATTTATGCTATGCAATAAGATAGTGTTTGTTAATTACATGCATTTTTATTAAGATACAAAATACTTATCCGGTTTAAAAAAAGAGTTAAAAAGGCGGTGGCAAGTACCCCGTTTTGCGCCCCCACATAGATATCTTTCGAACTTTTAATTGGGTAAAAACTTTGCCCATTCCTAATTTGGTTATTAATGATTGTGGGTATTTGTGTGGGCTGGTTTGTTGATCCCGCTTAAATTAAGTGATAAATTTAAATTATGAATAAACGTGTTTCCAAAAAAAATCATTGTTCAGGGATCAGAAATTGCCTTATTAATGCAACCCAACAATAATGACTATGTTTCTTTGACTGACATGGCTAAAAAGTTTGGTGACGATGTTTTGATTTATCAATGGATGCGCAACAGAAATACAGTCGAATTTTTAGGAATCTGAGAGCTTCTCAATAACCCAAATTTTAAAAGTATCGAATTCGAGACCTTTAAAAAAGAAGTAGGGATAAGTAGTTTTTTTCTCACTCCTAAAAAATGGGTTGAAGTAACAGGTGCTATTGGTGTTCTTTCTAAAGCAGGTAGGTACGGTGGGGGAACCTATGCTCATATTGATATTGCCCTTGAATTTGGCTCTTGGCTTTCAGCAGAATTTAAGCTTTATCTTATCAAAGAGTTTCAAAGACTTAAAATAAAAGAAAATGAAAAATTAGCCCTAGGCTGGGATGTTAAGCGAATATTAACTAAAATTAATTATCGCATTCATACAGATTCAGTCAAAACTTAATTAATTCCAAAGAAAATTTTAGAAAAACAAATTAATATGATTTTTGCTAACGAAGCAGATTTGCTAAATATTGCTTTGTTTGGAATTAATGCCAAGGAATGGCGTAATAAAAATTCAGACAAAGCAGAGAATATTAGAGATTATGCCAATGTATCCTAATTAGTTTGTTTAGCTAATTTAGAAACATTAAATGCAGAATTTATTCGTCAAGGACTACAATCTTCTGAAAGATTGCTTAAATTAAACGAAATTGCAATAATACAGATGCAATCGTTACTAGGTAATTCAAATATAAAAAAATTTAAAGTGAAAATATGTTTAATTTTCTAAAATTTTGGAATAAAAGTGCTAAACAATATAACGAATATAGTGCTAAATACCCTCAATATATAAAGACAAATGAAAAATTAGTAGAGCTAGCTAATATTAAATCGAATCAAATCATTGTTGATTTAGCTTGCGGTATTTGCCAGCTACTACAAAACCCTTTTTATTACGGTAAAATTCTTTGGCAAGGCAAAGTGTACGAGGGTAAGCATAAGCCTATTATCTCTAAAGACTTATTCGAACAAAGTTCAAATTAAACTTAAAAGGCAGATTCAAAACCCACAATTTAAAAAACATTTACCAATATTTAAAGCTAAAATTAAATGCGTTTAATGCAAAGGTGCTATAAACCTGGGAAAAACAAAAAGGTAACTGGTATGGGCATTGTAATAAATACAAACCTTGTTCACAAAAAAAGTATATACGGCAAGAGAAAGTAGAAGAGCAAATTTTATCCATGCTAAGCGATTTAAGCCTAGGTGAAGATAGATTAACCGATTGGCTTAAAACAGCCCTCAAGGCATCTCGCAAGGATAAAATAGATTACATAGAAGCCAAGCAAGCTTTACTTAGCAAAAGCTACAAGAAGTATGAAAAACGACTAGAGTTGACTTATGAAGATAAAATTGATGGGGTGATCACCAAGAAATTCTACAAACAAAAATTTGAAGAATACACTAATACTAAAAATGATATTTTAGAAGAGCTAAAAATCATTAATACTAATAGTGATAAATATTATGAGGCTAGCATAGCTATTTTAGACTTAATGGATAAAGCCGAAGAAATTTATCATAGCCCAAAAGCTACCACAGAAGACAAGCGATTATTATTAAGCTATATTTTTTCGAACTTAAGCTTAAACCACGATAAAATCGAGGTTAAACACACTTTAGCTAGTGATTTTTTAATAAACTGGATACCGACTGTAAACCGCACTTTCGAACCAGTTAAAATAGGCATTAATAAAGCACAAAACACCTCTTTAGAGGGTGTTTGTCCAAGCGTGTGCCCCCAGTAGGATTTGAACCTACGACCTTACGCTTAAGAGGCGTCTGCTCTACCAACTAAGCTATAGGGGCTATGTTTAATTATTGATGCGCAATTATCAAGTAAGTGATTAATGGTTTCGTATTGATAATTAAATATTGTTTTTTTATTGTAGCGGCGAGAGGACTTGAACCTCTGACCTAAGGGTTATGATTCCTTCGCTCTAACCAACTGAGCTACGCCGCCATATTTAAAACTTTTTTACAAAAAAAGTTCTTAATATTTCTTGTGTGCCCGGTAGGATTCGAACCCACGATCTTTTGGTCCGAAGCCAAACGCTTTATCCAGCTAAGCTACGGGCACTAATTTATTTAATTTTTTATATTTAATCAATAATTAGGTTAAAAGTCAAATTGTCAATATCGTACTTAGTGAAAAGATGTATATGTTGTGTGAGTAGGTATAGATTATTTGCAATGATTGTTTACAAGTTATTATATTTGTAGTTTCTACTGAGTGGTTACAAGTTATTTCCACTTTAGAGTTAGGTAATAATTATACCTGTCCTTATATATTTTTTCTATCTTTAATCCGGCTTTGTTTGTGATTTTTTTTAGACTACGTTTTGTAAAAGCGTGGTAGTATCTTTTGCTTTTGGTTGCGTCTTTTTTTCTAGTCCAGTCAAAGGTTATGTCTCCCCAGTTCATTTTGTTTTTTCTAATAATCTTAAGTAAGCCAAATTTTATTATTAGTTGTCTGTATTTTGGCTTATTCCATAGCCTCCAAACTGATATGATTATTTTCCCGTTTTTGGTTACTTTGTTTTTTAATTGCTTTAAGGCTTCGATTTGAAGGTTTGTTCCTGGAATGTGATGTAATACAGCAATAGCAAATACATAGTCAAAGTTTAGTTCTTTGATTAAATTTAGTTCCTGAATTTTTCCAATGCAAAATTTTGTGTTAGGCAAGTTGCCGTAATTTTCTCTGGCTAGCTCTACTAGGTTTTGGCTTTGATCAATGCCTAGGTATTTTGTTTTTTTATCTATTAATGCATCAATAATTCTTCCATTACCGCAACCTACGTCCATGACTTTTGCGCCGATTTTAATGTCTTTGGTGAGGTTTTTTAATTCTTGCCAAAGTTCTTTTTTGCGTGTTTCATTGAATTCTTGTGCAATGTTTTCGTAGTTTTTTTGAACAATGTCTAATAATTTTTTTTGGGTTTGTCTATTCATGCACAAAGCAAGCTTATTTTTTTATGTCCATGTAATGCTAGCAATAGAATCATCAGCTTTTTTAAACCTCATCATTTTAACGCCTTGAGTATCACGACCGCTTTTAGGTACTCCTTTGAAAGGCATTCTAATAACTTGTCCGCCTGTTGAGATCATTATTACATCTTTGTCTAGCATTTTTTCAGAATTTACAATAAAGGCGTTTACTAAGGCCCCTGATTTAGAAGATATTTTAGCAGTTTTAATGCCTGATCCACCACGACCTTGTATTTTGTAGTCTTTGAGGCGAGTTCTTTTGCTTAGGCCTTTTGAAGTTACAGAAAATATTTCATATTTTTTCATTTTTTCTGGGTCAGTATTTATTATGCCCATGCCAACTACATAGTCATCTTTTTTTAGTCTAATGCCTGTAACTCCGGCAGCAGTTCTTCCCATTGCTCGTACATCAGCTTCTGAAAATCTAATAGCTTGACCATTTGCAGTTACTAGAAGTACATTGTCATTATCGGCGCTTGGTTTTGACCAAATTAATTTATCGTCTTCTTTGATTTTTATGGCTACTAGTCCTGATCTTCGAACATTGCTAAATTCTTTTAGTTTTACTTTTTTTACTAGTCCTTTTTCTGTTGCAAAAAATAAATAGTTTTTATTATTAATTTTATCTAACGGTAGTATTGCGGTTACTTTTTCACTTCCCGGTAGTTGTAAAAAATTTACTATTGCTTGCCCTTTAGCTGTTCTTGAAGTTTGAGGTATCTCATAGGCTTTTAGTTGGAATACTCTTCCTTTAGTTGTAAAGAATAGAATGTCAGTGTGAGTCATGGTTGTGAACATGAATTCAACAGTGTCTTCTTCTTTTGTGGAAAGACCCACAACTCCTTTGCCGCCTCTAGCTTGAACTTTGAATGTATCAGTCGGAAATCGTTTTATGTACCCGTCTCGTGTCATAATAATCATTGTTTCTTCGTTGGGTACAAGGTCTTCAACTGAAAAATCTTTTACTCCACGCGCCATTATTTGTGTTTTTCTGTCATCTCCGTATTTTTCATCTAGTTCTTTTAGTTCGTCTTTGATTATGCCTAATATTTTTTCGCGTGAGGCTAAAATAGATTCTAGTTGTTTTATTAATTCTTTTTTCTCTTTGAGTTCGTTCTCGATACGCAATCTTTCTAGGTTTGCAAGATTTTGCAAGCGCATTTCTAGAATTGCTATTGATTGAATTTCTGTTAATTTGAATTTTTTTATTAATCCGGTTTTTGCTTCTTCTTTGTCCTTTGATTTTTTAATCAACTCAATAACTGCGTCAATATTATTAAGTGCTATCATTAAGCCTTCAAGAATGTGCGCTCGGGCTTTTGCTTTGTCTAATTCAAACTCTGTTCTTCTTTTTATTACATCTATTCTGTGTTTTATGTATTCTTCTAGGATTGTTTTTAGATTAAGGACTTTTGGTTGTATTCCTCCTATTAATGCAAGCATGTTTACGTGAAAGGTATCTTGCAACTGGGTGTGTTTATAGAGTGAATTTAGAACTTTTTTAGGATAAGCGTCTTTTTTAATATCTACTACAACTCTAACTCCTTCTTTGTCAGATTCATCTCTTAAGTCTCGAATTCCATCTATTTTTTTGTTTTTTACTAAATCAGCAATTTTTTCAACCATGTTTGCTTTGTTTACTTGAAATGGTAGTTCAGTGATTATTATTTGGAATTTACCTTCTTTTTTTTCTACAATTTCGGCCTTTCCTCGGACTACAATACCACCTCTTCCCGTTGTGTAGGCTTGTAAAATATCTTTTTTATTAAAAATTATTCCTCCGGTAGGGAAGTCCGGTCCTTTGACATTTTCTACTAATTCTTCAATTTCGGCTTCTGGTTTATCTATTAAGAGTGTGATTGCATTAATTAATTCTCTTAAGTTATGTGGAGGAATGTTTGTAGACATTCCAACGGCAATACCCATTGTTCCGTTTAGTAATAAGTTTGGTAGTTTGGCAGGTAGCGCTTTTGGTTCGTTGTGTGATCCATCAAAGTTGGGTGCAAAGTTAACTGTGTTTTTTTCAATGTCAAACAATAATTCTTCTGATATTTGAGTTAATTTGGCCTCTGTGTATCTATAAGCAGCAGCGCGATCTCCGTCCATGCTGCCAAAATTACCTTGACCTCTTACAAGCATGTATCTCATAGAAAAGTCTTGCGCCATTCTTACCATAGAGTCATAAACCGAAGCGTCTCCATGCGGATGGTATTTTCCAAGTACTTCACCGACAATAGTAGCTGATTTTCTAAATTTGGCATTAGCTTTAAGGCCAATCGTCCACATAGCGTAGAGTATTCGTCTGTGAACCGGCTTTAATCCGTCCCTGACATCGGGCAAAGCTCTCATGACTATAACGCTCATGGCGTAATCAAGATAACTAGTTTTCATTTCATCTGTAATAGCTAGCGGTTCGACAATGCCAAACTTTGTTACTCTTTTTTCAGTAACTATGTTTTTGTTTTCTTCTTTTTTTTCTAAAATTTTTCCTTCTTTAGGTTTTTCGTCTTTGTTTTTTTTGTTTTCGTTATCTGCCATGTTTTTATTTTTTATTTTTTATTTAAAAATTCTGTCCCTAACTCAGCAAGTTCACTTACAAGATGATTTTCTTGTGCGTGTGCTGTTTGGTTAAAACTATTTTTTAGGTTAAGTGCCCAAACTCCAATTATTAGAATCATAAAAAAACCAACCAAGGTGTATAATTGTTTGTCTTTCTTTTCTTCGTCTTTATTTTTAATGATTTTTATGGTTTTTTTGCGCATGGCTTTATTTTTGATTTTTTAAGCATATTAATAGTATAATTGTGAGAACTATGATAGTCAACCATAATATTAAAAAAGTTATTATTTTTTCTACTGCTTATTTGCCACTAGTCGGAGGTGCCGAAATTGCTATAAAGGAATTAACAGATAGGCTAGGTGATTATGAATTTGATTTAATTACGGCTAGGCTTAATGCTAAGTTGCCAAAAAATGAGCGTATTTCTCGGGTAAATGTTTATAGAATTGGCTTTGGAGGTGCGATTGATAAGCTTTTGCTTCCTTTTTGGGGATGTTTTTTAGCTTTAAGGTTAAACAAGAAGAGAGAATATGATATTATTTGGGCAATAATGGCTTCTTATGGAGGTATTGCTGCAAGTTTTTTTAAGTTTTTTTGTGCTAAAAAGAAGTTTGTTTTGACTTTGCAAGAAGGGGATGAAGAGAGTCATTTAAAAAGGTATGCTTTTGGTATTTCTTTTTTGTATAGGTTATTTATTTATCCTTTATATACTCTTCCTATTAGAAGCGCGGATGTTATTCAGGCGATTAGTAATTATTTAAAAGACAGGGCAAGGAAGTCAGGGGCTAAGTGTGATATTAAAATAGTTCCTAACGGGGTAAATGTTTTTTTGTTTAAAAATAAAGGGAGTGATGTGGGCGCGATACGGAAAGAGCTTGGGTTTGGTAAGCTAGATAATGTTCTTGTAACGGTATCGCGGTTAGTTAAAAAAAATGCTGTTTTGGATCTTGTTAGGTCTTTATCTTTCTTACCTAACGAGATAAAGTTGTTAATTATCGGAGAGGGTAATGAAAGAGAGAAGATAAAGAAAGTTGTTAGTGATTTAGGTTTAGAGAAAAGGGTTAAAATTATTGGCTTTGTAAGTCATGCTAATCTTCCAAAATATTTGCATGCTTCTGATGTTTTTGTTCGTGCGTCTTTGTCAGAGGGGATGGGAAATGCTTTTTTAGAGGCAATGGCAGCTGGTTTGCCGGTTATTGCAACTCCTGTTGGTGGGATAGTTGATTTTTTAATAGACCAGAAAACCGGATTATTTTGTGATGTTAATAGTCCTGAGTCAATTGCTCAAGTTGTTCAAAAATTAATTAATAATCCTGAATTAGCTCGCCTAGTTAATAGTAATTCATTTAAAATGGTTAGTGAAAGGTATGATTGGAACAGGCTAGCAGAGGATATGAGAGAGGTTTTTGTATGAGTAATAAAAATATTTTAATTGCAACTGGTATTTATCCGCCTGATATTGGTGGTCCGGCTACTTATGTTAAGATTCTTGAAGAAGAATTTTCAAGACGTGGTTTTGAGGTTAGAATTATTACTTATGGGGATTCTAAGGGTGTGAAGGATAATAATGGAGCTAGGGTTATTAAAGTGGATCGTAATCAAAATGTTGTTTTTAGATATATTGATTATTTTTTAGAAGTGCTTAGAAACTTGTCTTGGGCCGAAGCTGTTTATGTTCAGGGTCCGGTATCCGAAGGTTTTCCTACTTTTTTGGCTTGCAAAGTGAGGCGAAAAGGGTATATTCTTAAAGTAGTGGGTGATTATGCTTGGGAGCAATTTAGGCAGGTTAGCGAAAGTTCTGTGAATGTGGAAAATTTTCAAAAGGGTAAGTATAATGTTAAAACAGAATTACACAGAAAAGTTCAAAAGTTAGTTGCAAAAGGGGCTAAAAAAGTTATTACTCCTAGTAATTATTTAAAAGGTGTAATTAAACAGTGGGGTATTCATGATGAAAAGATAAATGTTATTTATAATGCGGTCAGTGTTCCGGAAATTAAGAAAGGTAAAAGTACTTTAAAAAGTGAGCTTGGCTTAAAAGGGGATATTATTTTGAGTGCAGGGAGATTGGTTCCCTGGAAAGGGTTTAACACTTTAATTGGCTTAATGCCGGAACTATTAAAGGGGAATGTTAATTTTAAGTTAGTTATTGCAGGGGATGGTCCGGAAAAAAATAGTTTAAAAAGGCAAATTAAAAAGTTAAATTTAGAGAAAAGTGTTTTTTTAGCTGGGCAGCTTGAAAAGAATGAGTTGTGGAGATTAATGAAGGCGAGTGATATGTTTGTGCTGAATAGTGAGTATGAGGGCTTGTCGCATATTGTAATTGAAGCAATGGTAGTAGGAGTTCCAGTAATTGCGTCCAGTTGTGGTGGTAATTTTGAATTAATAAAACATAATTTTACTGGTTTGTTAATTGAATATAATAATAGAGAGCAATTGCAATTAAATATAATTAAGTTATGGCATAATAGGGTGGTGGCAAACGAGATTGTTAGAAATGCGCAAAATTTATCTTGCGAAAAGTTTTCTAATAATAATATGGTGATTAGTTTAATAGGTGAATTAAATAAATGAAGATTTTAACAATTGGTTTGGATAATTCTGTTTTGAATAAAAATTCTGGTACTGCCAAAAGGACTGTTGAATATGGGAATTTGGTTGATAAGTATGTGGTAGTTGTTCCAGCTAAAGAGGATATTGTGGTTGAGCTATCCCCTAAAGTTAGTGTTTATGGAGTTGGGGGAAGAAGTAAGGCGTTAATTTTTTTTAAAATTTTTTTTAAAGCTAATAGTATTATTAAGAAGGAAAAAATAAATATAATTAGCGTTCAAGATGCTTATTATTTAGCCTTATTGGTTTATATTTTATCTAAAAAATTTAATATTGGTTCAGAGGTTCAGGTAAGAGGATTTGAGAACAATGCTGGCTTAAGAAAATGTATTGCAAAGCACTTAATAAGAAGATTTAAATCGGTAAAAACTATTTCAAATAGATTAACTTGTTTAATGATAGGCGATTATGCTGTAGATAGAAATAGAATTACACAAATTCCAATATTTACAGACATTAGTAGGGGGTTAAAATATCAAAGAGAGTATGATGTAAAGGATGTGTGTAGGTTGTTGACTGTATCTAGATTGGTTCCTGTTAAGAATATAGTTCTTCAAATTAGGGCACTAAAAAATATTATAGATAATAACGAAAATATTAGAATGGAGCTATTAATTGTGGGAGATGGGCCAGAGAAAAAGAGTTTGCAAGGTTTAGTTAAGCGGTTAAATCTAAATAATTTGGTAAAGTTTGTTGGATGGCAAAATGAAGTTGAGCGATTTTATAAAGAAGCAGACATTTTTTTATTGACTTCTAATAGTGAAGGTTGGGGTAAGGTAGTAATTGAGGCAGCGAGCTATGGCTTACCAATTGTAATGACGGATGTGGGCTGCGCTAAAGAGGTTATAAGGAATAATGAGACTGGTATTGTAATTACTGTTAATAATCAAGAAGAACTAGAGACAGTAATAATTAATTTATATAAAAATAAAGATTTGCGTGAAAGGTTTGGGGTAAAAGTTCGTCAAGTTATTTTGAATCTTCCAAGTATACAGGAAACTAAAAAAAAGTATATAAAAAGTTGGAAGAATGCCCTTACTTAAGGGAATATGTGGATATAAAATGTTTTTTGTAAGTAGTTTTTATGCGATTATTAATTATTACTCAAAAAGTAGATATGAATGCAGATAGTTTGGGTTTTTTTCATAATTGGGTTATTGAGTTTGCTAAAAATTGTGATAGAGTTACTGTAATATGCCTTAAAAAGGGTTCGTATAAATTACCGGATAATGTAAAAATTTTATCTCTTGGAAAAGAACTTGGGAAATCCAGATTAAAATATATTTTTAATTTCTATAGATATATCTGGAAAGAAAGAAATGAGTATGATGATGTTTTCGTGCATATGAATCCGGAATATGTAGTTTTGGGAGGTATTTATTGGAGGATATTAGGGAAGAAGGTTGGGCTTTGGTATACGCATAAATCCATTGATCTTAAGTTGGTGATTGCTGAGAAAATTGTTAACATGATTTTTTCAGCAAGTAAAAAAAGTTTTCGTTTAAAATCAAGCAAAATTAATATAGTAGGGCATGGTATAAATTTTGATATTTTCAAGCCGATTTATAGCAGTAATCCGGTGAGTGATTATCATGATACGGAATTCAAAATTCTTTCTGTTAGTAGAATTGCTCCGGTTAAAGATTGTGTAACTTTAATAAATGCTATTAATTGTTTAAATAAAAATAGCATTAAAATTCAATTGAAAATTGTTGGTAGTCCTCAATTAAAAAAGGATGTCCAATATTTGAAAGATTTAAAGACGTTAATTATTAAAAAAAAACTTGGAGATGTTATTCGATTTATTGGCTTAGTTCCAAATAGAAAAATTTTAAGTTTTTATCAACAAGCAGATTTATTTGTTAATATGAGTCATACGGGTAGTTTGGATAAGTCAATTCTTGAAGCTGTTGCATGTAAATTACCGATTCTTACATGCAACGAAGCAGCATTAGATTTGATAGGTAAATATAAGGATGAATGTTTTTTTAAAAAAAGAGATTTTAAAGATTTAGCAAGAAAGATAAAGATTCAAATTAATGCTAAAAAAGATTTTAAAAATAAGATGTGTGATGAGCTGTACTTTATTGCGTTGAATAAACATAATTTAAAGAAATTGATTAAAAAAATTATAAGTATTTATAAATAAATAATTTATTATCAATGAGTAAAAAGATCGCAATTGTTTGTGGGGCTAGACCAAATTTTATGAAAGTGGCACCACTCTGCAAGACGTTAAAAGAAAAGTGCGTGGAATATTGTTTAATAAATACTGGACAACATTTTGATTTTGAAATGTCTCAAGCTTTTTTTGATGAATTTAACATCAAGCCCGATTATAATTTATCTCCTTCAAAAATTTCTGCTATCAAGCAATTCTCGGATATTATATGTGATCTAGAAAGAATCTATCAAAAAGAGAAAATTGATTTAGTTGTTGTAGTAGGAGATGTTAACTCAACTCTGGCTGGTGCTATTGTTGCTAACAAACTGAATATTAAATTAGTTCATATTGAGGCAGGATTAAGGTCCCATAATAAGAGTATGCCAGAGGAGCATAATAGAGTTATGGTGGATCATATTTCAGATTTTCTTTTTACTACAACAGAAGATGGTAATAAGAATTTAAAAAAGGAAGGTATTCAAGACGGTATGTATTTTGTCGGAAATATTATGATTGACACTTTAACTTCTTTTTTGCCTCAAGTTAAGAGTGCTAATGAGGATTATTATTTTTGTACACTTCATCGGGCTGAAAATATTGATAATAAAGAAATTTTTTTAAATATATTAGAGGCATTAGAGGAGATATCTCGTGAAAATAGTATATATTTACCACTACACCCAAGAACAAAAAAAATGGCCGAAAAATTTAATTATATAGATAAGTTAAGAGGGATATTTGACATATTGCCGCCGCTTAGTTATGCAGATTCTTTATTTTATCAAAAGAATGCCAAGCTTATATTAACAGATTCTGGTGGAATTCAAGAAGAGGCTAGTTTTTTAGGGGTTCCGTGTATTACGTTACGTAAAGAAACAGAAAGACCTATTACTGTTGAACTTGGTACAAATTCTATTGGTGGTGTATCAAAAGGGTCAATTTTAGACGAGTACGGAAAGAAGCGGTTAGTTAAAAAAAATATAACAATACCATTGTGGGATGGCCAGGCAAATTTGAGAATTTTTAATATCATTAAAAAATCTTTGTTATGAGAATTGGGATGTTTTTAAATAATAGTCATAATATTGATGGGCGCGTTTACAAGGAGTGTGTTACTTTGACTGAAGCAGGTCACAGTTGCATTGTTTTAGGCTTATATAACAAGAAATTGCCAAATGAAGAAAATATTGGTGGAGCTAAGGTTGTTCGCTTGGTGCGATGGCCAAAATTAAAAATTCCAATTATTAGACAATTTTTGTATACGTATAATTGGGTTAAGGTAGGTATTAAACTAGATGTAGACGTGTATCATGCTCATGATGCCAGTACATTATTAGAGGCTGTAATGTGCTCAGTAATAAAAAAAAAGAAATTAGTATATGATTCTCATGAGTTATTTTTGAATATAGCTTCACTCGAGAGAAAAAAAATTGTTAAATTTATTTGGTGGTTGAAGGAGAGTTTTTCTTTAAAAAAGGTTAGTTGTGTTATAAGCGCAAATTTAGAAAGAAGTAAGATATTGAAACTAAGATATCCGCAAATCAAAAATTCTTTTGTTCTTGAAAATTTTCCGCTTAAAGAAATTGGCGAAACTCGCAATTACGATGCATCACGCAAAGCAATGAGAGCTAAATTAAATATTTTAGAAGATGATGTAGTTTTTGTTTTTCAGGGGGCATTAAGTAGAAATAGAGGTTTAGAAGATTTATTAAAAGCATTACCTTTGTGCGATAATTTGAGTAAAAGAAAATTTTTGATAATAGGGGATGGAAGTTATAAAAAAGAATTTGAAAAAAAAATAAAAAATCATGCCTATAATAATTTTATTTTTACAGGTAAAATAAATTACAAAGAGTTGCCAAGTTATTTGGTGGCAGGAGATATTGGGCTAATTTATTTTCCTCCAATATGTTTGAATTATATCTTTGCTGCCCCAAATAAGCTTTATGAGTACATGTTAAATCGTTTGGCAATAGTCTCTGGTAACACTCCTACAGTAGTTAATGTGATCAATAGATTAAAGAATGGGTTAATAGTTTATGAAGATTCATCAGAAGATTTTGCTAAAGTTATATGCAAGATGAGCGAAGATAAGGATCAGTTGCAAAAAATGAAAGAAGTGAGTTATCGCAATGCATTAAAATATTATACATGGGAAAAGCAAGAGAGTAAGTTTATCAAAATGTATGAAAATATCTAATTCTATTAAATATTTCAAAAAGAATCTAGCGTATATCTTTTCTAAAAAGGAATTTGTTTTAGACGAGTTTAATTATGATTTGGAGTGGAGTAAGGATAAAAAATTTGAGAATAATCCTCGCTTTTTGGCTATTGGTAGCGTTATTGATTCACAATGTTCAGTTTTAGATTTGGGTTGTGGGAAAGGCGAGTTATTGAATTTTTTAAAAAAAGAGAAGATGGTATTGAAATTGATGGGGGTTGATGGCTCGGCTGTTGGGGTGGAGATGTGCAACGAAAAAGGTATCCCAGTAATTAAAAGTGAATTGTTAAGCGTTGATTATTCTAGTTTAGAGAATTATGATTACGTGATATTATCTGAGGTTATCGAGCATATTAGGGATTGCGAAAAGATGATGCTGAAATTAAAGAAGTTGTTTAATAGGAGGTTGATAGTTACTATACCTAATATTGGATATATTTGGTATCGCTTGCGACTATTATTTGGTAGATTTCCAGTTGATGAAAATAGGCCGCCTCAAAATCATATAAGGTTTTGGACGCAGAAAGATTTTTTAATATGGGCAAAGCAACTTGGCTTTGAAGTTCAGTTAGTTAGAGGTTGCGGTGGTTTTCCTATTTTGTGGAAATATTGGCCAAGCTTATTTTCAAGAAATAATTTATATTTATTAAAATAAATTATGAGCACAAAAGATGAGTATGAAAGAGAATTAAAAAGATATGTTTTTAGAGGTGTTGATATTTGGTCAAGAGCGAAAGCGAAGCAAGAGCAGCGGTATAAAGAGCATTATTATCAAGAGAGAAATTTAAACGATATTGTGGAAAAAATTGAAAGTCAGGTTGGTTTACTAAAAAATAAGAGGGTTTTAGAGATTGGAAGTGGAACTGGTGGCTTAAGTGTTGCTTTGGCACTTAGGGGGGCAGAGTTATTCGGAGTTGAGCCTGAGGAGTCAGGAGTAAACGCTTCGCAGCTTCGAGCAAAAAGATATAGTAATATCAGAGCAGCATTTGCTGTTGGTTTTGGTGAATCTTTGAATTACAAAAATGATTATTTTGATATTGTGCTAATATTGCAAGTTATTGAGCATGTTAAAGAGCCAAAAAAAGTTGTGAGCGAGATATGTCGTGTTCTAAAGCCAGGTGGTGCCTGTTATTTAGAGGCTCCAAACTATTTATGGCCAGTAGAGCGTCACTATAAGATTTTTTATCCTCCATTGCTCCCTAAGAAATTAGCAAAAATTTACTTAAAGTTGAGAGGAAAAAATCCTTTAGAAATTGACAATATCAACTATGTAACTCCTAAAAAAGTTAAAAGATATTTTAATGATGCTGGATTTAAGAGTGTTGAGAATATTTTATATAATGATGTAAAAGAGAGACTAAATAATCCGAATAAAATGAGTTACAGTAAGCTATTGAAGAGACTGTTAATTTATTTGTACAAATATAATGTATTGTATAAGAGTGTGTTGTCAATATTTAATGTATTTTTGAAAGTCGGGTTCTACCCAAGTCTTAAATTTAAGGCTACAAAATAATATTAAAGTCAATAATAATTGTAATGAAGATTATCTATATTGCCAATGCCAGGATACCTACTGAGAAAGCTCACGGTCTGCAAATTGCTAAAATGTGTGAGGCTTTTGCGCAAAGCAAGAATGTTGATTTAACTCTGCTTATTCCTAAGAGAAAAAAAGACCTAAAGCAGGATCTTTTTAGTTATTATGATGTTGAAAAAATATTTAAAGTTAAAAGAATTGGATACCTAAATCCGAAATTCTATTTGTTAAGTACTTTTATTTATTTATGTAGTGTGCAGCTTTACCTGATTCGAGAATTTTTGAAAAATATAAAAAGAAGAAAAAAAATTGTAATATATACTCGAGGTGAGTTAGTTATTTTTTTAGCCAACTTTAGTTTATTTTTTCCAATTATCTGGGAATCACATATTAAGCCTTCAAAAATGTGGTTATATAAAAATGTATTCAAGAGAGTTGCAGGTATTGTAACTGTTACAAGTTGTTACTACAATGAGTTGGCTCAAAGACATGGTGTTAATGGTGAAAGGATGCTCTATTGGCCTGATGGTGTGAATTTAAAGAGTTTTAAAAGGGAGTTTTCCAAAGATGAAGCAAGAGTTATATTGAAATTGCCTAAAAATAAAAAGATCATTGTTTACGTAGGGTCTGATTTAATATGGAAAGGCTTAAGTGTTTTAAAAAAAGTTAGTCATTCTTTGTCCGATGATTATTTAATTCTTTTCATTGGTAATATAAGTGGGAATGGTATTAATGAGAGGAGTAGAACGATTGGTTACAAAAAAAATAAAGAGGTAGCTATTTACATGAAAGCTGCCGATGCTTTAATATTAACAGGAGATATAAATTTTAAAGAAGCGCGGTATTATACATCTCCATTAAAACTTTTTGAATATATGGCATCAGATCGCCCTATTATAGCCTCTGATTTACCATCTTTTAGGGATGTTTTAAATAATAATAATTCTGTTTTAGTAGAATCAAATAATGCTGAATCATTAATTCAGGCAATAAGACGCATTATTAATAATGAAGATTTTGGCAAAAGGATAGCCACAACAGCTCACAGAAATGTAGAAAAATATAGTTGGGATAATAGGGCAAAAAATATATTAAATTTTATCAACGAAAGGCTGTATGCTTAATCCAATAAGTCATAAAATTTATACAAAAAGCGGGATTGTTAAAGAAGATGTTTTTGTGAATAAAAAGGTTCTACATCTTGGTTGTGGTAATAGTAAATTGAAAGGTGCTATTGGGGTTGATCGTTTGAGTTTGGCCGATGTTGATATTGTTCAGGATTTAGATAAAAAAAAATGGGCTTTTGAGGATAGTAGCTATGATATAGTATTTGCTCAAAGTTTGGTTGAGCATATTGATGACTTAGTTGGTTTTTTTGAAGAAGTATGGCGTATTGGGAAAAATGGCGCTAGAGTAGTTATTGGTGTACCATATTTCCGTTCAATCGATAGTTTTGCTGACCCAACACATAGGCATTTTTTTACTGCTAGATCCATGGATTATTTTATAGATGGCACGAAATTGTCTAATTATTCCTATAGTAGTTTTAAATTTGAGAAAATAGGTTTTTGGTATGGTTGGCCCCAAAGGTCCAATAATTTATTAGTAAATTATTTTAAGAGTTTTATTTTAGGGTACTCAAAATTTTATGATCAATATTTGTCATTAATATTTCCTGTAAAAATATTAGTATGGGAATTAGAAGTAAAAAAGTAATAAAATGAGAATAGGAATAGTTACAAGTTATCATCACAAGAATAAATCTGGTTTAGGTCGGTTTTTTTTAGAGTTACTGAAAGCTTTTGGTGAGTTTGATGAAAAAAATCAATATTTAATTTATGTAAGAGATAGTAATGATATAAATATTATTTTAAATCATTTAAAGATTAAAAATGTTAAAGCAGTAAAAGTTGGAGGTGGATTTTTGTGGAAAGAGATTGGTTTATATTTTGCTCCGAAATCAGATGTATATTTATTTAATGGACCATTTGCTTCATTTTGTTTTAACCCAGATAAAAGTATTGTTTTGGTTTATGATTTTGCGTATAAATATTTTGGTAAAAAAAAATTATTTTCAATAATTAAAAAGAAGATAAGTGATTTATTGTCTGCATTGATGTTTAAGCGAGCGAGTAAAATTGTTGCGATCTCTAATAAGACAAAAAAAGAGATTATTAAATTTTTTTCAGTAGAAAGTAATAAAATTGAAGTAATTTATCCTGGGGCAATCCTGCTGGAAGATGTTAGTGATGGGGAATTTCTAAATTGTCCAAAAAAATTTTTTTTATACGTGGGTGCTATAAAAGAAAGAAAAAATGTTCTTAACCTTGTAAAGGCATATGAGTTGTTTTACAGATCTGTTGATTCTGGATATAAGCTTGTCATTACTGGTAATTTTAATAAAGAATCAAGCTATTGCAAGGAGATTTTTGACTTTATAAGCGAGAAAGGTATTCAAGATTGCGTTATATTCACTGGGCATGTTAGTGATAACACTTTAAAGGTTTTGTATAAGAGAGCGTCTGTATTTATTTTTATATCTTTGTTGGAAGGGTTTGGTTTTACTGTTTTGGAGGCAATGAATTATGGACTACCTGTTATAACTTCTAATAGGGGCTCATTAGCTGAGATTGTCGATGACGCAGCCCTTCTGGTTGACCCAAAAAACACTGCTCAGATTTCTAGTGCAATGGAAAAGTCTGTTGTAGACAGTGCTTTGATGAATGATTTAAGCTCGAGGGGTCGTGTTCAAGTAAGTAAGTTTACATGGGAAATAACAGCAATAAGATTTGTTAATTTATTTGATCAAACTAAGAAACTATGAAAAAAAAGGCATTAATTACTGGCATAACAGGTCAAGATGGAGCATATTTAGCGAAATTTTTGTTAAATAAGGGCTATTCTGTTTATGGCTTGGTAAGACGAGTTGTTAGTCGTAATTTAGATAATTTAGAGTATTTAAATGTTTGTGAGAGGGTGAATTTAGTGAATGGTGATTTAACTGATGAATGTTCATTGAACAATGTAGTAAAAACTATTCGTCCGGATGAGGTGTACAATTTGGCAGCACAATCTTTTGTTGGACTTTCATGGGATCAGCCGATTGTCACTCAAGAAATAAATGCTTTTGGCCCTATTAGATTATTAGAGGCTATTAAGCGTCACTGCCCAACTGCAAAATATTACCAGGCTTCAACTAGTGAGATGTTTGGTAATAGTAATTTAGAGGGTGTACAGAATGAGCTTACTCCTTTTCAGCCTCGTAGTCCATATGCGATATCTAAGCTAAGTGCTCATTGGTCAACTGTGAATTATTGTGAGAGCTATGGGATGTTCTGCGTTAGTGGAATTTTATTTAATCATGAGTCACCCATTAGAGGAATCGAGTTTGTGACAAGAAAAATTACAGATGGAGTAGTAAAGATTAAGTTGGGTCTTGCTAATGAAATACGATTAGGTAATATAAGTAGTGTGAGGGACTGGGGCTTTGCTGGTGATTATGTGGAGGCCATGTGGTCAATGCTTCAGCAAAGTAAGCCAGAAAATTTCATTATTTCAACTGGCATCAACCACACAATCGAGGATTTTTTAATAATTGCATTTAATCATGTTGGAATTGAAAAATGGAGTAAATATATAAAAATTGATCCACAATACAAAAGACCTGCTGAGCTTTTTGTTTTAAAGGGTTCAAATGATAAAGCTAGGAGTAGTTTAGGTTGGAAGCCTAAAGTCGGTTTTATTGAATTAGTTAAGATGATGGTTGATGCAGATTTAAAAAGATTGGGTGGTTAAAATGAATATTTTATTTATTACTAGTTCAAATCTAAGAAATCCTAAGAGGGGTACTCCATTGAGGGCACATAGTTTGTTAGAGCAAATTAATAAAGAGCATAAGCTACTTGTATGCGCAGAAGATATTGAGGATGTTTTGAAAGATAGATTTGAATCCTATCCTAAGAAAAATGGATCAATTAGTAAGCTGAGGTATTTCACAAGACTTATTAAAAATTATAAAATTGATGTAGTGTTTGTGGTTACAGAGCTTGGAATAAAGCTTCCAGTTATTTTGAAGATTTTATGTGGTACAAAAATCGTAATAGATTTGCATGGTTTGTATGCAGAGGAGTTAAAGTATAAAAAAGTTAGTTGGTTTACGCGATTTTATTTTAAAAATATTGTAAGGCAGTTATTAAGGTATTACGATTTAGTATTTGTTGTTTCTGAGAAATTAAAGAGTTATTATAAGGATATAAATAGTAATATTGAAGTTGTGTATGGTGGAGTTTGTTTAGATAAGGTAGTAAATAAACAATATCGAGAAAATATTGGTGGTAAGAGTTTGAGCATAGGTTACATGGGTAATGCTCGTCATTATCAAGGTTTGGATTTTTTATTGGATGTTTCGAGGAAGATTAAGCAAAAAAAATTATTTAAATTTAAGATCAATTTGGTACTTAGCGGAAATAAAGAGTTGATTTTAGAAAAAATAAAAAAATTTGACTTAAAGGAGGATGTCATTTTGAATTTTAATATAAGACATGAGGATGTTTTTGATATTATGGTGAAATCAGATGCCCTCGTTATACCAAGACCCAGCTTAACTATGACAGAGTACGCGTATCCTTCAAAGCTCCCAGAATGTCTAGCCACTAAAATACCAGTTATATTAACAGATGTTGGACCAGTAAGGGAATTGCTTGGTGAGCAGAAATTTTGTTTTGTGATTAGTAAGCATGATATAGTAAATGATTTATTGGCTAAGTTAAATAAGGTGAATAAAATGAATTGTGATATGCGGAGAGCTATGGGGGAGAGGGCATACTTTTTTATAAAAAATAAATTAACATGGGATGTTCAAGGCACATTAGTTAATCAGTATTTAAAAAAACTTAAATAAAAATAGCGTATGCATGATGAAAATTATGAAAAAATGTGGAATAGATTTGGAAGCATAAAAGCTGAGTCCTATTTGGGTTACAAGTTTCAACCTGTTCATAGAGTTGGCTTAACAAATTACTTGAGAGAGGTTTTTATTTTGAGAATGCTGAATCCTGAAAGTTTTGATAAGGTGTTAGATGTTGGGTGTGCTTCTGGCAGGCAGCTTTTTAAAATAAGTAAACAAATTAAACAGGGTTATGGGGTAGATATTTCTCAGAGTTTTATTAATAAAGCTCTTGAGTATAAAAATAAAAATAAAATATTGAATGTTGAGTTTTCTCAGGCTGTTATTGAAGAACTTCCTTTTAATGATGGTTATTTTGATAAAATAGTTTGTTCGGAAGTTTTGGAGCATGTATTTAACAAAGATGTTGCGCTACAGGAGGTGCTGCGAGTTTTGAGGGTTGGTGCTATATTAATTGTGACAGTTCCAAATCTAAATAGTGATGGTACTTTATGGGGTAAATTTTTAAGATTTATAAAAATTAGTAAATTTAAGCCTTTGGAGAATTTTTCTAAAGAAGAATTTTACAAGCATGGTGATGCGCATGTTCGAGAATTTGACAAAAATAATTTAGTTAACTGGGTTAAAGAAAATGACCTTGAGGTTTTAGATATTAAATCAGTCTCTTTTGTTGATGGACCCTACTTTGATTTTCTATTAAGGATTTTGTTACACATTTTTTTCTTGAGGGCTCTATTGATTAAAATTGAAATTATGTTGACTAATTTAGGGCTACTCTCCGGAAGGCATTTAATAATTAAACTAAGAAAAAAATAATATGGCAAAGATATTAATAACAGGTAGTAATGGTGTTGTAGGCACGTGGCTTTCAAATATTTTAAAACAAAAAGGGAGCCAGGTTACTGGCTTTGATTTAGTGCATGGCGTTGGTGAGGTGGGGTGGCAGCATGAAATGGCGAAGACTAAGCTTGCATACACTCGATGTGATATATCCGATTATCGTCAATTAGAAAGAGTATTTAGCAAACAGGGTGGTTTTGATTTTGTTTTTAATACGGCAGCAGAGTTTGGTAGGTGGAATGGAGAGGATTTTTATGAGCAATTGTGGCGTTCTAATGTGATTGGAACAAAAAATATAATTCGCTTGCAAGAAAAATTAAATTTTAAATTAATACAGTTTTCTTCATCTGAAGTTTATGGTGATTATGATGGCGTTATGAGGGAGGATGTTATGGAGCAAGTAGAAATAAAACAATTAAATGATTACGCAATGTCCAAGTGGGTGAATGAGATGCAAATAAGAAATTCACAAATTCAATATGGAACAAGTTCAGTTGTGGTGCGCTTATTTAATACTTATGGTCCAGGAGAATGGTACCATCCTTATCGAAGTGTTAATTGTAAGTTTTGTTACCATGCCCTTCACGATTTACCAATAACAG
Source organism: uncultured Gammaproteobacteria bacterium (assembly GCA_964569045.1). Lineage (GTDB taxonomy): Bacteria > Patescibacteriota > Patescibacteriia > Patescibacteriales > BS150m-G62 > BS150m-G62. The sequence goes on from CAZMSR010000006.1 coordinate 23,990, forward strand.
TTTATCGAGGGCATTTTAGAACTTCAACGTACCTAGAGGATACTTGTCGCACAATATCTAATATTGTTGATAATTTTCAATCTGGTGAGACTTATAATATCGGGGGTTTAGAGTATCATGATATTGAAACATTGGCCGAGATGATCTGGCGAATGACTAAGGCTGATAAAAATTTAATTACTTATAGAGATTCTGAAGTTATGACAACAAAAAGCAAAAAAGTTGATATAAGTAAAGCAATAAAAGAGCTTGATCATAAATTAACTATTGATTTGGAAAGTGGTGTAAAGAAAACGATTGAGTGGATGAAAGGTTATTATAATATTAAATAATAATAATTTTTTATGAATTTATTTTTTAGAATTATAAGAAAGTTTATGCAAAAGCAAAAGAATTAAATATAAATATCAAGTTGAAATTTTTACCAACTTATTCACCAAACTTAAATCTAATTGAAAGACTATGGAAATTTCTAAAAAAGAAACTAAGGCAGAATAAATTTTATAAAGCTTACCCAAAATTTAAAAAAGCAATTAATAGTTTTTTCAAAAATATAGAGGATTATCGCCCTGACTTAGAAAAGCTACTAACCTTAAAATTTGAGATTATATAATATGAATTATGTTAGCAGTTGAATATAGCTAGTAATATTATTATGAATTTGGTCTTTATAGGGGGTATTCTTTTTATAAGGCTTATAAGTATGCCAAAAGATTTAATGGTAAAGCGATGAAATTTTTTGGATTCGACTCTTTTCAGGGTTTGCCTGAAATAGATAAGAGGAGTGTTGATTTTGAGTGGAAATTTAGAGGCGGGCAATATTCTTGTTCTTATGAAGTAGTGAAAAATAATTTAGAGAAGAGGGGTGTTCTTGGTAAGAATGCGTTTTTGATTAAAGGATTTTATTCAGATTCTTTAAAGAATAAAAGGGAGTTATCTAAATATAATTTTCATAAAGCTAGAATAGTTTTAATAGATTGTGATTTATATGAATCAACTAAGGATGCGCTAGACTTTATTGTTAACTATTTGCAAGTAGGTACTATTTTGCTGTTTGATGATTAGAATTGTTTTAAGGGTGATAATGGCAAGGGCGAGAGGAGGGCTGCTAAGGAGTTTTTAGAGAAATATAAAAATATAAAAATTAAGTATTTGGGTGATTACGGGCAGCATGGTGGAGCTTATTTTGTTGTTGAATCAATTTAAATATAATAGTTTCTATAAATCTAATTTAATTTAGGTGCGTTCTTTGGAGGTTTTTTAAAGATTAATGTTGACATGATTATGTTTTGCAGTGTTTTTATTGTAATATAAGCATAAATTAGTCCCCATATTCCATGGTAATATATAAAAGGAAGGGTTAAAAAAATATTTAAAATCGCATCAGTTATATTTATTATATGTAATTTTTTTATTTGTTTTTTGGCTTTTAAAATTTGAACCTGTATTGTGCTTATTATAGTTATTATCAATGAAATAGAATATATTTGGGAAAACTTTGTAGCATCTAGATATTTAGGAAAAAATACTTTAAAGAATGTTGGTGCTATTAAAATATATGAAATTACACATAGTATCAATATAAGCAAAAAGGGGAGTAATTTTTTTAAAAATAATCTATAAGCAGGTACCTTCCACTGGTTATTGGAGATTTTTGGAAATATCAATGAAATTGGTATTGATAGCAGGGATCTGATTTGTTCAATTGGCGCAACAGCAAATGAAAAAACAGCCAAACTTTGACTTCCTAAAAAATGAAATAAAAAAATATTGTTTATATTTCCAGATAATATATTAAGGCCCTTCATAAAGCTTAAATGTTTTCCATAGCTTATGACAGCTTGGTCTTTATTGCTTGTAAAATTAAATTTATTGTGAGTGATAATTAAAAATATTACTCTAAAAAAAGTATTACTTAAAAAATAAGTAAAAATAACTAAAAAAATATTATTACTATAATATATTGTTGTTATCATTATTGAGACAATAACAACCCTAGAGAATATATTGTATTTTGTCGAAACACCAAACATCTTTTTGCCACTCAAAAAGGCTCCGTATATTCCAAAAGCGTCCATGAATGGTAAAAAAACAGCGCATATTAAAAAAGCAAAGGTGAGTGTGGTATTTCCATTGTGCCAATAGTATCCTGATAGCCCTATGCTAGCGACTGCGCTTAGTAACCCCCACTTTATTTTTTCTTTCATGGCTGGAATTACTATGCCTTCGTAGCCCCTTGCTACAGCTTGCGTTATTGCTGTTCCCATTCCCGATAGCGTTGGTATAGCTAAAATACTAGCAATAGAAAGTATGTATTTATATTCTCCATAAGTCTCCTTGGGCAGTAAATTAGCAAAAGCAATAGCAAGTAAAAAAGCAGAAGTGCTTGAAACAACTTTTCCTAACGTCAACCAAAAGCCACCCCGTGCTAAATAAATCATGTCAGTTTTGGTCCATTTTTCACTCCAGCGGAGTAGGTTGTATAGCTTTGCTTTTGATTTAGTTATCATTAAAAAAACTATTTTATAAATAAGCCTTTTTATACCACCCAACAAACTTTTCAATACCCTCCTCTTCATTTATATTCTGTGCTTCCTCTATGTGAAATTGTGGTGATGTATATAGTATCTTTGTTTATGATTTTATAGATAATTCTATGGGGCCAGATTTTTATCTTGTAGTGATTTTTGTATTTGCCGTTCATTTTGATCCCAATATTTGGATTTTGTTCTAGGTTATTAATGGTTTTAATAATATTTATTTGCCATTTGTTTGTAATTTTAGATAAATTTTTTAAAGCTTTATTTCGAATTTTGATTTTAACTTTTTGTTTTTTTTCAAGCATGCTTATTTTTGTAACTTTTTCTTAGCTTGCTCCCAGTTTGTATATTTACCTTTTTTAAAATCATTTTCAGCTAATTTTAGGTCTTTGATTGTTTCCGGTTCACTTAAAATTTCTAGCGTTTCTTGCCATGATTCAAATTCTTCTTTTGAAATCAAAACAACACCGTCTTTACCTGACATAGTTAGGTGATATGAAGTATTTGGCGATTTAACTTCAGAAGCAATTTTAAAAAGTTTTTTACGTGCTTCTGTTAATGTAATTGTTTTTTGAGGCATATGTTTGATAATTAAGTATATGTACGTTATGTAGTACATATAATTGTATTACAAATATTTCTACTGTACAATAGTGCCTTCAAATTCATCATCACTGAAAATTTTTACCCAATTGTTTATTTTTTTACCATGGCATATTATTACTCTGGTGTCAGATTCTGCGCATCTTTGAGAGGCAATTGGATCAAACGGTGCATTTAAGCCCGGCTGCCATTTTGTTCCTACTATTTTTTGAAATTCCGACCAACTAGTTTGTTTAATTATTTTTGCATTTGGGTTTTTTCTAGGATCGTCTGTGTATACGTAGTCAATGTTGGATAGATTTATGATTGTTCTGATGTTATGTTTTTCAGCTAAGTATGCAGCAACAAAATCAGTTGAGTGACCCGGTTTCCACCCTCCGGTAACTATAATCGGTTTATTTGTTTTTGGGTCAATGCTTGGGTCCCTAACTATTGAATGATGCGCATATTCAGTAAATAAAGTTCTAATTATACAAGCATTTAGTCTAGTGGCAGCTATGCCAATCCAATCTTTTTGCTCGTTATTGATTTCAACTATGTTGTTAGCGGAATTTATAGAATTTCTGGCTGTTTGCCCACCGCCGGCTACTATGTAAAATTTATTGCCTTTGGTGATTTGCGCTAAAATTACTTCTCTAAATTCTTTAAGAAAATTAATGTCAACTCCTTTGCCTGTACTAATTAATGATCCCCCTAAAGATATTATATATGTATTTTTCATATGTTAAAATATTTTAAATATTTTTTCCCTGTCTATATTTGTTATTTTAAAATTATTTTTTACTATTTGTATTAAGTTATTTTAGCGTTTTTTTAAGTTTTTTCAAGATTTGCTTTCTTTTTTAATAAATTTAAAAATGCAAGTAATTATGATTATTAAACTAATTATTTGAGGCCAGCGAACTTCGAATAAAGTTGGAGTATAGTCTATTCTTATGTATTCTAGGATGAATCTTAATATTGAATATAGCAATAGATAGATTAGGATTATATTTGTAAAATTTTTTGTTATTTTTTCTTTGTTGAGCTCATTTTTTTGCATGTTTTTTTTATGCAAAAAAATTAATACAATAAATATTATTAGGCTTCCAATTGATTCATAAAAAAAAGTAGGATGAAAGTGGGTGCTGTTTAAATAATTTTCCGGTCTGTTTATTATGCTTATTGGAATGCCCCAAGGGGAGTTTGTTGGGAGTCCGAATAGCTCTTGGTTAAAATAGTTACCAAAGCGGCCTAAGGCTTGTCCAAGTGCTAAGCCCGGAGTTATTATTGACGCTAATTTAATAAATGATAGTTTGTTTTTTTTAGTAAAAAAATAAAGCCCTGTAGCTCCGCCAATTAATCCTCCGTGAATAGCCAAGCCGCCTTGCCAAATTTTAAAAATATCTAGCAGATTGTTTGCGTAATATGGGAATTCAAGAAAAACATCATAAATGCGCGCACCAATTATTCCAAATATTACTAAATAAAAAGCAAGATCTAGAATAGTTTCTTCTTTTACTTTGTATAGTTGCCCTAACTTAAATGAAACAAAAAGCCCGGTTAAGATAGCAGTAACCATAAAAAATCCATACCAGTGAATGTCTATGGGACCAAATGAAAGCAGGATCGGTTCCGGGTAATAATTGTAAAGCAGCTTTTGCATTAAGTATTTAAGTGGTTTTTATTTTTCTTTACTAATTTTTTTAAAAGATTCCTCTATGCTGGCTAGACGACTCTCGGTGTCGTCTATGGTCCAAGTAATTTTAGGTGTTCTTCTTAATTTAGATTGTTTGTTTATTTCTCGTGCGATTAAGCTAGTATTTTCTCTGAGTTTAGATAGGGCAGTTCCGGTAAAATTTTTTGGAATAACAGAAATTCCAATTTTGGCATTTTTAAGATCTGGTGAAATATCAACAAAAGTGGTTGTAATTAAAGTATTGTCAATTTCAATTAGCCTTGCTATTGCATTTCCAATTATTGTTTTTAAAAGTTCGTTTACTTGCTCAGTTCTTGGCATATTATTCTTCTTCGATTATTTTAACTAATTTATGAAAATTTAAAATGTCACCAACTTCAATAATAGGTTTGCCTTGGTACTTTAAGCCACATTCTTTATCTATCTCAACATTTTTTACGTCTTGTTTTCCTGATTGTAAATTAATCATTTCGCCTGAGCTTATTATTTCTTTATTTCTTAGAACTTCAATTTTGGAGTTTGCTTCAGCTTGGCCATGAATAACCTTACCACCAACAATTTGCGCGTTATTTTCGGTTCTAAAAATAGCTAATACTTTTAGTTTTCCAATTTCTACTCGTTTGTATTCGGGTTCTACTAATTCTTTAAGTTCTTTTTGAGCGTAATCTATTAGGTCGTATATTATATGGAACAACTTTGTTTCTACATTTTTTGTTCTGGCTAATTCTTCTATAGAAGGGGAGAGCTTGACATTAAAGCCAAGTAGTATTGCTTTTGCAGACTCTGCTTTAGCTACATCTCCTTCGGTTATATTACCAAGGCCTCTTGAGATTATTTTGATTTTTGCTTTTTTGCTATTTAGTTTTTCAAGAGATTCTTCAATGGCTTCGCCAGACCCTAGTACATCAGTTTTTAAAACTATATTTAATTTAACAATGTTTTCATCTTCTGGTTCATTTTGAGTTTGTGATGTTTGCGTTTTTTTGGAATTAGTTTGTATTTTTTTAAATTTCATTTTTTGCCCTATACCTACTTCCATTATATCTCCAACGCGCGGGGCAATTTTTAAGCCAATTATTTTTGCAGGAGTTGATGGGGTTGCGTTTTTTATATTTTCTCCGTGATGATTTTTTAATGCTTTGGCTTTTCCATAGTAGATATTATTAAAACATAGTTCATTCCCAATATTTAATGTTCCGTTTTGAATTAAAATTGTGGCAACCGGTCCTTCTCCTTTGTCAATGTGAGATTCGATTATTGTTCCGATTGCAGTAGTGCCTGGGTTTGCTTTAATATTTTTGTCTTCAATCTCAGCGGTTAATAATACCATGTCTAGTAAATCTTCAACGCCTTGGTTTTTTTTGGCTGATATTGGAGCACATATTGTTTTACCTCCCCAGTCTTCAGGAGTTATGTTTAAAATGGTAGATAATTCTTGTTTTGTTTTGTTAATATCAGCGCCATCTTTATCAATCTTATTAATTGCTACTATAAAGGGAATTTTGGCTGATTTGATCATGTTAAATGATTCAATTGTCTGCGGCTTTACTCCGTCATCAGCTGCTACTACTAGTATCGCAATATCAGCTACTCTGGCGCCTCTTGAGCGCATTGCAGTAAAGGCTTCATGGCCGGGTGTATCAATAAAGGTAATAAATTGATTTTTGCGTTTTACTTGATATGCTCCAATGTGTTGTGTTATTCCACCGGCTTCGCCTTCGATTACATCGGTTTTTCGAATAGCATCAAGCAAGCTGGTTTTTCCATGGTCAACATGACCCATTACCACTATTACCGGTGGGCGCGAAATAGCTTTTTTTTCTTCTGATTCATTTGTTATGATATTTTTTAGTTTTTCACTTGCAGTGTCGCTTAGTGTATCTTCAGCTTGTTTGTTTAATTCCACTCTAATTCCTAAGTCTGAGGCTATTATTGAGGCTGTATCAAAATCAATTTTTTCATTAATAGACGCAAATATTCCATTTTTCATTAATTCCGGTAATACTTTACTTACGGGTAGGTTTAATGAGCTAGCAAATTCCTTGACACTTACATAGCTTGGAATAGATATTATTTTGCTTGTTTCAGTTAATTTTGAAGCTGTTGATTCTTTATTAATAGTTTCTTTTTGAGGCTCTAGTTGCCTGGTTAGCTTTTTCCAATCGCGTAATATTGTTTGAGCGGTTCTTGAATCTATTTTTATAGCTTTTGCTCCAATATCAAAACCAATCTCAGGCAAGGTTGAGAGCAATTCTTTTGGGGTAACTTTTAGTATTCTGGCTAATTCGCTTACGTTCATATATTAAAAAATTTTAGAGTTTCTAATGCATTAAATTTAGCTTACATTAAATTATTTTGTTCGTCAATTATGGTTTGTATTTTTTTATATAGGAAAATGTTTGATTTAATTGACATATTAGTGTATTATGAATATATGATCAAAGTAAGTTCTTTTGATTAAGTTGTTAACGATCAAATCAGTCTGGAGTAGTGGTATGTTGTATGCAGAGCAAGTTGATAAAACTTTTGAAAAAGCAACTGAAATAAAAAATGGGGGCTTGAATTGTTGGGTAGTAAAGCAATGTGGCAGAAAAGCCGGTCAGCCAATTGGTTATGATAGATTGTTTTGTCCGATTCCTGTCAAAAGGAATCCTGAAAACCCATTATCGGGTGATTATTCCGGCAAGACATGCTGGAAAATGAAAAATGCTCTTTGTAAAAAGGAATTAGTTAACTCTGGTGTCTCAGTAGACATAGGAGATTGCGAGAATTGTGAGGTTTACAGAAGTCATATGATGCAATAATCTTCGTATTAAGTTTTTTTATGTCTCTAGTTTTACTAGGGGCTCTTTTTTTGGCATTTTGGACAGTAAAATGCACTTCTCCCAGCTAATTTTTTCCTTAGAATTATTGTTTTGCATTCTTGGCAGGGTTTGTTTTCTTTTCTATATACTTTTAAAATTTTTTGAAATTTGCCTGTTTTTCCGTTGGTGTCTCTGTAGTCAGAGTCAGATGTTCCTCTTGATCTGATTGCTTTTGTAAGTATTTTTTTGGTGGAATTCCAAATTTTTTTTATCTGTGCGTTGTTTAAGTTAGTGTTTAACATAAATGGATTTATCTTGGCCTCGTAGAGAATTTCGCTTCTGTATATATTGCCTATACCAGAAATGGCTTCTTGTAGAAGCAAAAATGTCCCAATTTTAGTTTTTGGAGCTTTGTGTAGTGCGTCTTTAAATTGATTAAAAGTAATATTTAGAGCGTCTAATCCGAGTTTTTTTATTGATGGTAAATCATGAATTTTAGAGGTGGAAACTAAATTTATCCATCCAAATTTGCGTAAGTCAGAAAATTTTAGAGAATTTCCATTTTTAAAGTAAAAGATATGATGAATATATCCGTTTACTTTTTCGTTTAGTAAAGAATTTGATTTATTATTGTCTAGTAATAAGTGGCCGGTCATTTTTAAATGAATTACTATAGTGTGATTGTTGTTAAGATTAATTAATATATGTTTTCCTGTTCGTTTTGTGTTTAAAACTTTAGTGTTTTTTATTTTATTTTGGAATTTTTTCAAGGGTAATTTTAGGCCTTTTTCCCAATTACTCCAAAATTGAATTATGACATAGTCTTTGATTTTTTTATTTAAATCTGTTACTATTGTTTCAACTTCTGGTAATTCCGGCATGATAAATTAGATTTTTATGTTAATTATTCATTACTCTGAAATAGGTCTAAAGGGTGGAAATAGGGAGTATTTCGAAAATAAATTAATAGAAAATATTAGAACCTTACTTATTACTGTAGTGGATAATTGTTTTATTTGCAAAAAAATATTTGGTAGATTATTAGTTGATTTCAAGAAAGATTTAACCAAGGTTGAAATTCAAAGTATAAAAAAAAGGTTAGGTGATATTTTTGGTATTGCTAATTTTTCTTTTGTGAAAGCTGTAGAGGCTGATATTGACTTAATTGAAAAAGAAATTTTAAAAGAATTAAAAAAAAGAAATTTTAATACATTTAGAATAAGTGCTCGTCGGGCAGATAAAAATTTTAAATATAATTCGCAAGAAATAAATATAATAATTGGTGCAAAAGTAGTTGAAAATTTTAATAAAAAAGTAAGTCTAAAAGATCCAGATATTAATTGTTATATCGAGTTAGTGGGGAAGTGTGCTTATGTGTATTTTGACAAGTTTAAAGGCTTGGGCGGATTGCCTGTCGGGGTAAGTGGTAAGGCTTTGGTGCTAATATCCGGTGGTTTTGACTCACCGGTTGCAGCATGGTTTGCGTTAAAGCGTGGTATTCGATTAGAATTTATTCATTTTCATTCAATGCCTTATACATCAAAGACTTCGTTAGATAAAGTTAAAACGTTAATTAAAATATTAAGTAAATATGGAGCTAGTTCTAAGCTTTATTTAATTCCTTTTGCAGATATTCAAAAAGGAATAATGATTAATTGCCCTGAGAAATTACGTGTTATTTTATACAGGCGTATGATGATGCGTATATCAGAAAATATAGCGACGCAAAGGAATTGCAAGGCATTAGTCACCGGCGAAGCAGTGGGGCAGGTAGCTTCGCAGACTTTAGAAAATATGCGCGCAATAAGTGATGTAGTTAATTTACCTATAATTAGGCCACTTGTGTGTTTTGACAAAGAGGATATTTTAGTAAAAGCTAGGTCTATCCGTACTTATGATATTTCAGTTAAGCCTCATGATGATTGCTGCACTCGCTTTGTTCCCAAGCACCCTGAAACAAAGGCTAAGTTAGACGAAGTTAAGAAAGCTGAAAAATTAATAAATATAGATGAATTATTAAATTCAGTTTTGCTTAAAAATTGCACTAAGTGAAAAAGCATGCGTAGGATTAGTGGGCAGTTATATTCAATTACTAAACTAATTCCGATAATTTCCTTATTAGTTTAGGAATTGAGTATATTGTATTATTTTATAACATTGGCAATGTTATCTACAATAAATTTATCTGTTAGTTTGGGTAGAATGTTGTCTTTACTTGGATTAATGCTATTGGCAATAGCAATTGCTGCTTTAATTTTCATTTTTTTAGTAACTTGTTTTACTTTATTTTTTAATAGGCCTTTGAAGATTCCCGGAAACACAAGTGCATTATTAATTTGATTTGAAAAATCAGATCTTCCGGTGCCTACAATAGCTGCTCCGGCTTTTTTGGCAATATTTGGCATTATTTCAGGAATAGGATTTGCCATGGCAAGAATAATTGGATTTTTATTCATAGACTTTATCATCTTTACAGTAACTAGATTACCAATAGATACTCCAATAAATACATCAGCTTTAACTAAGGCATCTTCTAGAGTACCGCATATTTTATCTTTATTCGGGATCTTAATATTTGAATTTTTATTTATTTGTTTTAATATTTTTTGTTTATCCGAGTTTAGATCTTTTCTTAAATTGCACACTATTTCTTTGCTGTCAGCTAGGGTAATGTCTTTTATTCCATAATGTGTTAGAAGATTTGTAATTGCAATGCCAGCAGCTCCGGCTCCATTTATTGCTATTTTCAAGTTTGTTATTTTTTTGCTAGTGAGTTTGCATGCATTAATTAGTGCGGCTAAGGTTACTATTGCAGTTCCGTCTTGATCGTCATGAAAAACAGGAATGTTTAGCTCTTTTTCTAGTCTTTTGAGTATTTCAAAGCATCTTGGTGCACTTATGTCCTCTAGATTAATTCCGGCAAAACTTGGTTCAATATTTTTGCAAAATTTTATAATTTCTTCAGTTTTTGTGGTGTTGATACAAAGCGGCACTGCATCAATTTTAGCAAATTCTTTAAATATTATTGCCTTGCCTTCCATTACCGGCATAGCGGCTTCCGGGCCGAGGTCGCCTAAGCCGAGTATTGCTGTGCCGTCGCTCACTATGGCTACTTGATTAGCTCTGTTAGTAAGACTCCATGAGTTTTTATTGTTTTCTGCAATTTTTTTACACACACTACCAACGCCTGGCGTGTAGGCTAGCGAAAGATCCTTTTTTGTTTTTAAGTTTACTTTGGATATGATTTCAATTTTTCCTTTATTTTTTTGATGAAGTTTTATTGAGTCTTGATCAAAGTTCATGATTGAGTTTATTGTTTGTTAATATATTGGATATTTTAAACAAAGGCTGCGAATTTCATTTTTAATGTCATTTAGTGCTGTTTTGTTTTCTTTATTATTAATTGCTTTATCTATTAGTCTTGAGATATTGATTATTTCTTGGTTTTTCATGCCTCTTGTGGTAATTGCTTGCACTCCAAATCTAACTCCGCTTGGGTTTAGCGGTGGGTTGGGATCATTAGGGATTGTGGAACGACTAACTGAGATGCCAATTTGTTCTAGAATTGCTTCCGCTTCTTTGCCACTTAATCCTTTTGAGATCATGTCTGCTACTATTAAGTGGTTGTCAGTACCACCTGAAATTATTTTATAGCCTAGGTCGATAAGCTCACTTGCCATTATTTTTGCATTTTGTATTACTTGTTTGGCGTATTCTTTGAATTCGGGTTTAAGTGCTTCGCCAAAGGCTACGGCTTTAGCGGCAGTTACGTGATCATGAGGTCCGCCTTGCATTCCCGGAAAGACTGCTCTATTGATTTGTTTTGCGTATTTTTCTTTGCACATTATCATAGCTCCTCTTGGCCCTCTGAGTGTTTTATGTGTTGTTGTTGAGACAACATCAAATATTGGCACAGGATTATTCATTAGGCCTGCCGCAATTAGTCCGGCGGTGTGAGCAATATCTGCAAATGTAAAGGCATCTACTAAATCGGCTATTTTTTTGAAGCGTTTCCAGTCTATTTCTCTTGAATAAGCGCTGAATCCGGCAACTATCATTTTTGGTTTTTCTTTTAGTGCAATTTTTTCAACTTCATCCATATCTATATATCCATCTTTAGCTGATACGCCATATTGCACAAAATTGTATAACATTCCAGAGAAATTTACAGGATGTCCATGAGACAGATGTCCTCCGTGGTCAAGTTTTAGGCCCATAACCTTGTCTCCTGGTTTTAAAAAGGCAAGATAAACAGCCGCGTTTGCCGGTGAGCCACTTAATGGTTGGACATTAACATGCTCGGCTGAAAATAATTTTTTAGCTCGTTCAATTGCTAGATTTTCTATTTTATCTATTATTTGATTACCTCCGTAATACCTTTTACCTGAATATCCTTCTGAGTACTTATTTGTTAGTGAGGTGCCAAGTGTTTCAAGAACTGTTTTTGATACATAGTTTTCAGAAGCGATTAACTCCATTTCTTCGTTTTGACGTTTTGTTTCTTTGTATATAAGTTCGTATACTTGTGAGTCTTGCTTGAGAAGTGTTTTGTAGTTCATTTGATAGAGATTAAAGTAGTTATGTTAATTAAGTTCAATTTCAATTACTCTTTTTAATTCACTGTTGCTAATTTCTCCCATAAATTCTTGTTTATTTATATATATAAATGGAACACCGGTGATATTTAGGGCATTACCTTCTTTTTTGTTATCAGTTATAATTTTTTTGACTTGTGTAGGGTTGTTAAAGCATGTATTGAATTTTTCTTGATCAAGGTTTGTATTTTGTACTAAAGATTTTATATTATTATCCTGATGTTTGGCAATAGTGTCTTGAAATTCCCAAAATTTATTTTGCTCTCCGGCGCATCTGGTAGCAATAGCAAGCTTATATCCGCGTGAGTCTTTGCCTGCTTTAATGGGGTAATCTTTCCACACTAAGGCTACTTTATTTTTATAGTTATTATTGATAATTGTTTTTATTTTTTGTAATTGATTTATGCAATAGCTACAATCGTAATCACCAAAATAGGTTATGATAACAGGTGATTTTTTAGAGCCTATTACTTCGTCAATGTCTGTTATGATTGGACCTGTTAAAAGGCGTTCAAGTGTTTGTTTTGTTGTTATGTACGGATCACTAGTGTCGTAGAGGGTGGTGGTACTTGTTGTTCTTTGAGTTATTTTTGGTTTTATTTCTTTTGTTGTTGACTTGGAAGAAATCAGCGAATTTAATGCATTAAAGCAAATCGGTATAGCAGGAAGTGCAAGTATGGCACAAATAAGCAAGAGGATTGTTTTTTTTTGAGTTAACATATAATGTTTTTTATTTTAGTCTAATTTGTTCAATGTTGTTTGTTTTGTTATCTGTAAAATAAAGATATTTACCATTTTTAGAGACAACTAAGTTGCTAGCTGTGAAATTATTTTCAGGTATGGCAATAATTTTTTTTGCACCTGTTTTTATATTTATTTTATAGAATTTATCAGGAATATTTTCAGCTAATTTTGGAAATATGCCGGCTCCTTCCGGTAATTCTTTTGGAACAGCGCAATACAATTCATGGTTTGTGTGAAAGGTGCATTTGGAAGCCCAGGTTTCAAGATGTAATCTTTTTCTATTCATGCCAATTGATTCACCGCGAGCATTAACAGACCAAAGAGTGGGTTTGTCAAAGCTTAAGCTGGAATAGGTTGAATATAGTAGTTTATCGCCTTGAGGTGCCCATTTATGTTCAAAGCCTCTGCCATGAATTACTGTTGATCTGAAGTTTTCTTTATTTTTTCCTATAAAATACACTTCTTGTCTGTCTAAATCAATCCCATCCAGCTCCATAGCAATAATCTGATTATTTGGTGACCAGCTTGGGTAAATATTTGCTGCATTAAGACCAATTGGTTCTATGCTTTTTGCTCCTGAGCCATCTTCATTTGCAATTGCAAGCCATCTGTTGTTTGGATCCAGACCAATACTTTTCATGATAATTTTATCTCCTCTTGGTGAGAATTTAAATTCTTCCCAGTGAGTGGGTAAAGTAATTTGTTTTTCTGTTTTGAAATTGTATATTATATTAGCTCCGTCTGGATATTCTATAATTGCTTTTTGTTTTGAAGGGGACCATTCGACTTTTTCAACATTAAAAAATTGTTTATCTGATAGTTTTTGAATTTTGCCATCGCTTGTAACTGTGTAGAATTTTCCATCGTTTTGATTGTAGTATTGTAAGGCATCGCCCTTAGATGATGCGCTTGCTGCTCTTGTGTTGTGGTTAGATATTTTTTTGATTTGTGTTATTCCGCCAACAGCTATAGGGCTAGATTTTATAACTTGCTCTTTTCCTAGAATTTTAGCCGGAGTAGTTGGCTCTTCTGTGATTTTAATTGTACCTTTATCAGCAATTGGAAGACCTTTAGTTGTTATAGTTTCTTTTTTTGGTTCTTCTGTGGGTAGCATTGGCTTAAAAAAAACAATGTATAGGAGGTAGCCGATTATGAATACTGTGACAATAAATCCAAATGCTAAAAAAAATTTTTTATACTTAGTGAAAATGTTCATATTTTTAAATGTAACTAAAATAAAAATTGTGTTATAATTAAATAAAAAAATGTGTAAAACTTATTTTTTCTTGATGATTAGCTGAAAATTTTAATAACTTATTTTTATTATATCTTAATTGAATAATATTGAAAATCATCAAAAACATATTTTTTAATAATTTACTATGGCATTATTTTCATCAAATAAAAATTTTGTAGGTATTGATATAGGAACATCTGGAATTAAGGTTGTTGAGTTAATTAAGGATGGTAATTCAGTTGTTTTATCAAATTATGGGTTTAGTGAAAAAAAAATTGAGGATGTAGTCGCTCAGCAAAAAATTAATCATAGTTATGTTGCAAAAGCAATTAACGAGGTTTTAAAAAAGAGTAAAATTCAAACAAGAAATGTGGTGACTGCACTTCCTACATTTTCGGTTTTTTCTTCGGTGCTTAGCTTAAAAGAAATTCCAGATAAGTCACTTGATCCTGCTATAAGGTGGGAAGCAAAAAAGATTATACCATTGCCGCTTGATGAAATGGTGCTTGATTGGAAAAAAATTGAAACGTCAGAAAATGAGAAAAAAAAGAATGGTGTAATAAAGGTACTTATAACAGGCGCACCCAGGACGCTTGTTAATAGTTATATAAATATTTATAAAAAAGCAAAGCTTAATTTGTTGAGTCTTGAGACTGAAACATTTTCTTTAGTTAGATCACTTATTGGTAATGACAAATCTCCATTTATGATAGTGGAAATCGGAGCCAGCACTACAGATATTTCACTTATTAATAATTCTATACCTGTGCTTAGTAGAAGTATTGATATTGGTGGTAAGGTGTTTACAGAGGCTGTTGCTAAAAAGCTTAAAGTTAATGTTGGGCGAGCTGAGCAATTTAAATGTGATCTTGGATTGAGTGCAATTGAGTTAACAGAAGAGGCGGTGCCAAAAATAATAAAAGAATCTGTTTCCCCAATTGTAAATGAAATTAAGTATGCTTTAAATTTATTCAAAAATAGTAATAACTTGGAAGTGGAAAAAATAATATTATCCGGAGGTTCATCTATGCTAGCTAATTTAAGTAATTTTTTATCTAAGGAATTAGATAAAAAAGTTATTATCGGTAATCCATGGTCAAGAGTAATCTTTCCTCATGAGTTGACTCAGACTTTGGATGAGATTGGTCCAAAAATGGCTGTTGCGATTGGTTTAGCTATGAGGGAAGCGGGTTGATTAAAATAGATATTACTTCTTAATTATTTATTATGCCCAAAAGGAGGGATGAAAAAATTGATATAAGTAAAGCGCGCGCTAAAATGCTAAGTGATATTCATGGTAGCAAAAAGCGTGAGTCTTTGTTTGGGAATTATTTAAAAAAATATAAAAAAAAGCAAGAAGAAAAAGAAAAAATTCGTAAAGAAAAGCTAAAGACTAAAGAGCTTGAGGGTCGTAAAAAATTACGTGCTGATTTATTGCGTGCAAGAGCCGAGCAAAAATTATTAGCTATTGAGAAGCGTAAAAAAAATGAACAGGCAAGAATAAAGCAAGCTACGGCTTTAAAGGAACAAAAAGAAAGGAAGAAATTAGAATTAGCTCAAGATAAATTAGCGCAAGAAAAAAAGGAGCGTGATAAATTGAAATTGTTTAAAAAAAGAGAGCTTGAAAAAGAGAATATAAAAAAAGAAAAGAAGTTATTGCGAGAAAAAAAATTAGCAAAAATTAAAGAAGAAAAGCAGACTTTAATGAAAGCTAGAAAAGGAGCACAAGCATTAGCTAAAAAAAGAAAAGAAGAAGTAGCTTTAAAAAAAGCTGAACAGATTAGAAAGTTAAGGATAATAAAAGCAAGAAGACGCAAAGAGAAGCGAAAGGAGTTGTTAAAAAATTGGTCAGGTTTTTTAGAAAGAAGAAAAAGTGTAAGGTTAGCTAAAAAAATTGAGAAAGAAAAGCTACATAGCGAAAGAAATAAGTATTTTAAGTCAGCTACAGATTACAAAAAAAAGCTTAATGCGAATAGTGTACAAAAAGATGCACGTCTTAAAGCTAAAAATAAAAGCAAGGCAGAGAAAAAAGTAAAACTTAAAAAAGAAAAAAAGATTAGGTTGCGTGCTTCTTGGATAAATTTTATCGGTGCTTTTAATACGATTTTTAAAAAAAGAAAAGTTTTAAAAAAAGAACAAAAAAAAGATCAAATTACAAAGCAAAAGTTATTTTATTTAAAACGAGAAAAGGAGGTAAGAGTAGCAAAGAAAGAAAAGCAAATTCAATTTACTAGAGGACTCTTGGGAATAAAGGCTGCAAAAAAGCAAATTCAACCAAAAAAAGAAGATCAGCCTAAAAAGTTAATAAAAATAAGCGAAAAAGAGTTGCAAAAGAAAAAGTTGATAAAAAAAGAGCTTGGCTTTTTTAAGAAATTAGTTAAAAAGAATGTTGTTTTGGATAAAGAGCATAAAAAGCAAGAGGCTAAGAAAGAGCTTGAAAAAAAAGCTAAATTAAAAGAGAAAGAAGAAGAAAAAGCTCGCAGGATTCGTGAAAAAGAGTTAAGGAAGATTAGATGGTCATCACCGGAAATTTTAAAAGCAAATCTTATAAGAGATGAAGTGGTTAGTTATATTGATTGGAAAAAGAATTTAATAATGTTGTTTGTTGGGATATTTGTGTCAATTATGATTATTGGAGTGTCTTATCAGTATTTAAATATTGAAGAAAAGAAAAAACAAATAGTTAATGAAGCTTTGCTTGAAAAAATAGACCAAACTACAAAAAAAATTGAATTAGCAAAAAGAAATGTGAAGTTAATAGTTGTTTTTCAAGAAAAGATGGAGTTAGTGAGCGAGATAATGGATGATCATATTTATTGGAATAATTTTTTTAGATTTTTTGAAGATAATATTTCTAATGATGTTTATTTTTTTGGTTTTTCCGGTGATGTTAGCGGGGTATATAGTTTGGCTGCTAGTGCAAAAAACTTTAATACAATAGCAGAACAGATTAAGTCATTAAGAAGAAATGAAAGTGTTTTAGTTGCATCTACACAGGGAGGAAGTGTGGCTGCGTCAGAAATCGGTGAAGCTCAATTTGTTAATTTTAATCTTAATTTAGAGCTTGATACGAATATATTTTTAAAATAATGAATATTAATATTCAAAGGCAAATAAATATTTTTTTGGCAAACTATTTTACTTACTTGGTATTTATTTTAGTGATTGTGATTTTAAGTATTGGATATTTATTTGTACTAAAGCCTAAAAAAGAAGCATTTGAAGAAAATATTGGAAGAGAAGCAGTAGCACGAGAGCAACAATACCTAGCTCTTAAAAAGGATTTAGCCGGGTTAGAGGAATTAAGTTTAGCGTATAAAGGTATAGATTCGAAAAATATTGCAAAATTAGATAAAATTTTGCCATTAAAGCCGGATTTAGAAGAGTTAATGAAGCAGATTGAAGTAATTGTGTTCCAGAATGGATTACTTATGACAAGTATGGCTATTCGTGAGGAATTGTCAAAAACTCAAAAAATTGGAGTTGCTAGAATTACATTGTCGGTTGTAGGGACAGATTATATGGGTTTAAAAACTCTTTTAAGAAGTTTTGAGAATAATTTAAGATTACTTGATGTGCAAACAGTGAATTTTACTCCGGACGGAAGGAGTGCAAATTTAGAAATTAATGCTTATTATCAATTGTGAAATTAGTAAATTTAATAATAATTTATGTTAGTTGCCACTAAAATAACACAAAAAAGAAAAATAGTTGCTTATGGGTTAATTATGTTTATAATGGTTTCTTTTAGTATTTACTTAGCTTATGATTATTATGTAGAATCACTTGAGCTTTCAGGGGCTGATAGTGGGTTACCGGCGTATATTTCTAGGCTGGGAAGCGGAGCTGGATTAAAGGTTGTAGATGATGAAGAGGTGAAAGACTCTGAATCCAGAATAAGAGAATATTTTGACATTGATTTATTTTATGATCCAAAGTTTAGAGCTTTAAAGGAAAATGTGGCTGAAGATATTGATCTTGATTTGGGCAAAAGAGACCCATTTAAGAGTTTTGTTGAAGCAGAATAGGGTTTAAAATTTTTATTATATTTTAGCGGCATTAAATTATGACAAAACAAGAGGAGCTTATAAAAGCATTGCTTAAGAATAACCTTATTAGTCAAAAAAAAGTAGATAGTGCTTTAGAAGAAGCAAAAAAAGCAAAAAAAACTTTTGAAAGCGTTATTTTATCTAGGCAATATATTGATTCTGAAGTTCTTGTAAAGACAAAGTCAAACTTGTATGGTCTTGATTATGTAAATTTGTTTGATATTAAAATAAATGATTCTGCTCTTAATACGATTCCTCTTGAAGTAGCTGAAAATTATAATGTTGTATGTTTTGAAGTTACAGATAAATTGATAAAGGTTGGCTTGGCTAGACCTGATGATTTTAAAGCAATTGGTGCAATTGATTTTTTGGCAAAAAAGAAAGGCTTAAAAGTAGAATATTACTTGATTTCTCCAGGTAGCTTTAAGCATGCATCAAAGCAGTATCAGTCAATGAGTAGAGAGGTTGTATCTGCTTTGCAAGCTAAAGAAGAAGAAGAAAAAGAACTTATAGAAATAAAAGAAAAAGAAGTTGAGAGTGTTGAACTTGAGGAGGTTGTTAAAAGTGCCCCGGTAACAAAAATAGTATCTGTAATAATAAGGCATGCTGTTGATGGTAAGGCTAGTGATATTCATGTTGAGCCTTTGCTTAGAGAGACAAGAGTAAGATATCGTATTGATGGTATTTTGCATACTTCCTTGGTTTTACCAAAAAATATTCATTATGCTGTTGTTGCTAGGATTAAAGTGTTAGCAGGACTTAAATTAGATGAAACAAGAATACCTCAAGAGGGGCGTATAAGATTACTTATTAATGATAAGGAAATTGATTTTCGTATTTCAATAATTCCATTAGTTGACACTGAAAAGGTTGTGATGAGAATTTTAGATGTTACAAAAGGAGCTCCTACTCTTGAGGAGTTAGGTTTTGAAGGACGCGAAGCAAAAGTGATTAAAGAACATATTAAAAGAACATATGGTATATTTTTAATAACAGGACCAACTGGATCAGGAAAGTCAACTACTTTGTTTTCTATTTTAAATATGATAAACAAGGAGGGTGTTAATATTTCTACTTTGGAGGATCCTGTTGAATATTACGTGCCTGGTGTGAATCAATCTCAGATTAGACCTCGTTTGGGATATACGTTTGCCTCTGGATTAAGAACATTGTTACGTCAAGATCCTGATGTTATGATGGTAGGTGAAATTCGTGATAATGAAACCGCTGAATTGGGAATACATGCGGCACTAACCGGACATTTAGTTTTGTCTACTTTGCATACAAACAATGCAATAGGTGCTTTGCCGCGTTTAGTGGACATGGAAGCTGAGAAATTTTTATTAGCCTCTACTATTAATGTTATTTTGGCTCAACGTTTAGTGCGTAAGATATGTAATAGTTGTCGTGTTAAAGCTGAGATTCCTAAGAATATGAAAGAAGATGTACAAGAAAATATTAAAAAAATACCATTAGACGTTTTAAAGAAAAGAATAAAAGGTTATAACGCAGATAAAATGACATTTTTTAAAGGTAATGGCTGCACTCGATGTGGTAATACCGGTTATTCCGGTCGAATGGCTATTACAGAGATTGTTGATATAAATGATAAATTAAGAAAAATTATTTATGATCCAAGGGCTGTACTCACAATTGAAGATGTAAAAGAGACTCAAAAGTTTGTAAGTTTAAATCAAGATGGCTTAATAAAAGCAATGCAAGGTAAAACTACATTAGAGGAAATATTAAGAGTTATTTCAGAGTAGTTAATTAAATGTAATTATTAGTTATTTAATAAAATGGTTGTTTTTAAAAAAATAATAATCAAAATATGCCAAAATCAAAAGGTTCAATTTTAATAGTAGAAGATGATTTTTTTCTATTAAATATTTATTCAACAAAGTTTGAGGGAGAAGGGTATGAAGTATTTGTAGCGCCTGATGGAGCAAAAGGAATTGAGCTTGTTGCACAAAGAAAACCAGATATAATTTTGCTTGATGTTTTAATGCCTAAATTAGATGGATTTGGTTTTTTAAAAGAAATTAAAAAAGACAAGAAATTGAGCGAAATTCCAATTATTTTATTAACAAACTTAAGTCAAAAAAAGGATATTGATAGAGGATTAGCAATGGGTGCTAATGATTATTTAGTTAAGGCTCATTTTATGCCATCTGAAGTTGTAGAAAAAGTAGAGACTTTGATAAATAAGTTTGTTAAAAAAACCGGAAAAAAGAAAATTAAAAAAAAGAAAGTTTAATTAATAGCGAGTGCTTGAAATTAGCATCCGCTCACCACTCTGCACAATTGCACGTAGTGATGAGTTATTGTAATTAACAATGATTAAAAAGTAATTATATGGCTGTCTATAAGTACAAGGCAATAAATACTTCTGGTGAGGAAGTTGAAGGATTGGTGGATGCAGTTAGTGATCAAGAAGCTTCACAGCTTGTTGCTGCTAAGGGGTTTAAAGTTGTTTTTGTTAAGGCAGAAAAGACAAAAGGAAAGTCAAAAAATATAGTTATTACTTTTGGTGCTAAAGTTAAAACAAAGGATCTTGTAATTTTCTTTCGTCAATTTGCTGTAATGATTTCTGCTAATGTTGCTATGGTGCAAGCATTAAAAATTATAGTTGAGCAAACTACAAATATTAAACTTAAGATGTTAATTTCTGAAATAGCTGATGAAGTTGACTCTGGTTCAAGGTTGTCAGATGCTATGATAAGGCATTCAAAAGTATTTAGTAGTTTTCATACTAGTGTTATAAGAGGAGGAGAAACTTCTGGTAAGCTAGCTGAATCATTAACTTATTTAGCTGATGAAGTTGAAAAGGATTATGATATGATTTCTAAAATTAAAGGGGCTATGACTTATCCTGCTTTTGTTTTAATTGGTTTATTAATAGTAGGGTTTGTTATGATGATATTTGTTGTTCCAAAATTAACCGGTGTTTTAACTGAGTCTGGTGTTGCGCTTCCAATAGCAACTAAAATACTTATTGCCACTTCTAATTTTATGCAAAATTATTGGTTTTTAATAATTATTGGTTTGATTGGGCTGGGAATATTTTTAAAAATATATATGTCTACTCCACGAGGTAGATATGTAGCTGATTTTATTTTACTTAAACTCCCGATTTTTGGACAATTATTTCAAAAAATTTATATTGTTAGGTTTTCACGTTCAATGGAAACTTTGATTTCCGGTGGAATTACTGTTAATGAGAGTTTAAAAGTGTCAGGAGATGTTGTTAATAATAGAGTGTTTGCAAAATTAATTAAAAAAACTACTCAAGATGTTGAAGATGGTTCACCAATGTCAGCTACACTGTCTACTTCCAAAATGATACCACAGATGGTGGCGCAAATGGCTAGTATTGGAGAAAAAACTGGTAAACTTGATATGATTTTAGGAAAGGTGGCTAAATTTTATCAAAGAGAAGTTAATAATACTATTGATAATTTAATGACATTAATGGAGCCAATTATTATGGTGATAATGGGTGTTGCTGTGGGCACAATGGTGGCAGCAGTTATTTTGCCTATGTATAATATGGCAACTGCATCTTAGTTATTGATTATTATCAAGAATCACTACATTATAACTAGATAATTAGTGAAGAGATGCATTATGTTATGTGAGTAGTTGT
The DNA here is from genome assembly GCA_964569045.1 of uncultured Gammaproteobacteria bacterium. Taxonomy (GTDB): domain Bacteria; phylum Patescibacteriota; class Patescibacteriia; order Patescibacteriales; family BS150m-G62; genus BS150m-G62. Next base: position 45,886 of record CAZMSR010000006.1, read on the forward strand.
GTTATTAGTATTAGAAAATGTTAAATTTTTATGCTATAATGTGGATAAATACTTAAGATAATTGATATAATTTTTAATTTCTTTCTAGAAAGGGGGTGAAATAATGAGACGACAAAAAGGTTTTACATTAATTGAGTTATTAGTTGTTATTGCTATTATTGGTTTACTATCAACTTTAGCAGTAATCGCCCTTAATAACGCAAGAGCAAAATCTAGAGATGCTCGACGTGTTTCTGATATTAAGCAAATTCAATCTGCTTTAGAGTTGTATTATAATGATATGAATGGTTATCCGTATGCAGCATCTTATGCTAGTATTGAAGATAATTGTCTTCAAGCCAATGAAGGTGGATTTGTTGGTTCAACATGTACTGCAACAGGTACTGTTTACATGACAAGAGTCCCAGGCAATCCGGAGCCAGGAGGTACTACATATCAATACATAAATACTGACAGTACTGCTAACAGAACATATGCTATTGAATATGAATTAGAAAATGGTGCAGGTGGAGTTCCAAGCGGTATTCAGACTGCTTCACAAGCAGGCACCTATGGTGGCGACTATACTCGTTAAGTTGAGTCTTTAAAGGGATCCTACTTGAAGATTCAAATAAATTCCCCGCTTTATTTTTTGTAAATAAGTAAACTTGTTTACAGAAAATAGAGCGGGGTTTTTCTTTTTGTGTTATAATGTGTATAAATATAGATATGAATTTTAATTTATGTGTTATAAAAATAAACAGGGTTTTACATTAATAGAATTACTGGTAGTTATTGCTATTATTGGTTTAATTTCGACTTTATCAATTATTGCTTTGAATGGTGCTAGGTCAAAATCTAGAGATTCACGAAGAGTGTCGGATATTAAGCAAATGCAAGCTGCGCTCGAGCTTTATTATAATGATCGGTATTCATATCCTCCCGGAGAGAACGTGGATATTGCAAATAAGTGTTTAGATTCAAATGAGCTTGGTTTTAATACTTCTTGTACGGCTGGTGCCCTTCTGTACATAACTACTATACCAAGTACGCCTCAACCAAATGGAGATAAAGAATATACTTATTCAAATACTGATGACAATAAAGCAAGAACTTATAAGTTAGAATATTCATTAGAAAATTCTACCGGAGGTATTCCAGCCGGCCTTCAAACAGCATCGCAAGCCGGAATTTACGGTGGTTAATTGGTTTTAGTGTGTTATTAGAGTAAGGTATTTATTAAGGCTTGATGCTTAAAGCCTTTTAAAAATTTGTTAATTTTGGTTTAATCCCTTTAAAGGGATTTTTTTTATGTAAAATATCGTTACTTAATATGAAAATAAATAAATACATAAATAAGTTTGGATTTTTTAGTATTTTGTTGATTGTTTTTTTGGTGCCAATTTATTTTTCTTATTTTGTAAGAGGGTATGATTTTTATGTATTACCAAAACAGGGTCTGTTTCATTTGCTCGTAATGTTTGGTGTGATTAGTTTTTTAGTTAATGTTTTTGTTAAAAAAAAATTTAAATGTAAGACTAGTATTGTTTTAAAAAAATTTTTATTTATTTTATTTTGTTTGTGTTTATCGTTATTGATTTCTGTATTATTTTCAGATACTCCACAAAGTAGTTTTTGGGGTGTTTTTTTGCGTGAACAAGGTCTTTATTCTTATTTATATTATATTGTCTTTTTTTTATTGATAATTTGTGTTGTAAAAACCGCTTCACAAATAGAGTATGTATTATTAGTTGTGCCTTTTTCTTCGTTTTTAATTGGAATTTACGGTCTGTTTGAATATTATGGATTATTTGAAGGGCATTTTGATGGTAGAATTGCTTCTACATTAGGGCAGCCTAATTATTTTGGGCATTATTTAATTATGACATTTCCCGTATTAGTGTACTTTTGGTTTTTTTTAAAAAGAGGTGTGGCTTGGAAGATTTTTCTTTTAATGGTTATGATTTTGCAATTTGCGAATTTAATTTTTACTTATAGTCGAGCAGCATGGTTAGGGTTTATTGTTGCTTTAGGTATTTTTTTGGTAGTTTTATGCTTTTTAAAATTTTTTAGTTTAAATAAAAAAAATAATGTTTTAACAAATAACATTAAAATTAAAAGGAGGCCTTTACTAATTATTTTTTCTATTATTTTTTTCGTTTTTATTTTCTTTTTTAATAATGATTTTTTTTACAATAGATTAGCTAGTTTTGCTGATTTTAGTTCAGGTTCTATTAAAAATAGGTTAATATATTGGAGTGCTTCTATTAATGAGTTAAGAGATATGGATGCTAAAAAAGTTCTATTTGGATATGGACCGGATGCAATGGGAAATGTTTTTGCAAAGCATTATAAAAAAGAAAATGCTATTTTTGAAAAAATAAACACCTATCCTAGTCGGGCTCATAATTTCATATTTGATTCACTGCTTCAATTTGGAATTGTTGGATCCTTAATGTTTTTTTTATTTTTTTATTATGTTTTAGAGGGCGCAATATTTAGTATTAAGAAATATTCACCTAACTCTAAAGAGCGTTGGTTGATTTATGCTTTATTGATAGCTATTTTTGCACATTTTATAAATAATTTATTTAGTTTTTCTTTGGTTGTTACTAGTATTTATACTTATTTATACTTAGCTTTGCTTTGTAGATTGTCTTATAGAGAAATAATAAATTGTAGTTTTAGTAATAATTGTGTGCGGTTTTTATTTTTTTATAGGTTTATTATTTGTTTGATTTTAATTTTTTTACTATGTATAGTTTATAATTACGATTATAAATTTTTAAAAGCTGATTATTTTCGTTTTCAAGCAGAAAAAGCGTTTTTAGTAAATGATTGTGATCGTTTTGCAAAAAATATTAAGAAGTCTATTGCTTTAAATTTTTATAAACTTAGATATAAGCAGGATTTTTTAGAGTATGGATCAAGGTGTTTGCTAAAAATAGAAGAAGAAACGGCTAAACAAATTTTGGTAAATGATTTGATTGATATTATTACTCAGATAAAGTTGTTAAGCCCTGATTATAGATCTACAATAAGTGTAGCTCATACGTATTCATATCTAGGACTTCAAGTAAATCCTGTTTATTTTAAATTAGCAGAATTAGAATATTTGGCAGCAATTAATTTTAATCCGGAGTTGAGTTTGCCATATCGTAATTTAGCTCAAGTATTGGCTTGGCAAGGTAAATATAGAGAAGCTTTAAAGTATTTAGAGGTTGGTTTAAGTAATATGCCAAATGTTCGTGACTCTCGTTTAGAGCTCCAAGTTCATAAAGAACATAAGGAAGAAGTAAGACAAGAATTGGATGCGTTTAGAGGTATAAAAAATTATATTATGACTCGCTTTTCTTTTTTTGAGCGTTAATATTGCATGATTAATCAAGATAGTATTAAAAGAAATAAAGAGATTATTTTTAATAGTATTTGTCTATTATTAGTTTACAAAGTTGTGATTATTATTGCAGCTTTTTTTTATTTTTATTATACATTTCATTATATTGAATTTGACATTAAATTGTTATTAAATTTTTGGACACAATGGGATGCTAAGCATTATTTAGATATTGCGAAAAATGGATATGATATAACAAAGGCAAATATGGCATTTTATCCATTGTATCCATTATTAATTTATATTTTTAGTCCTTATTTTGGTTTTGAATTGTCTGCACATATAATAAATTCATTAGTTCAATTTGGGTTAATTTTGGGTCTGTATAAGTTAGCTTTATTAGATCTTGATAGATGCGCTGCCTGGCGTGCTTGTTTTTATTTGTTACTTTTCCCGGCAGCAATTTTTTTTAATTCAATATATACTGAATCACTTTTTTTATTTTTTGCTGTATGGATATTTTATTATGCAAGATTGCGTAAATGGAGCGAGTTTAGTGCATTTGGTTTTTTTATCGGACTAACAAGAATTGAGGGTTTAGCTGTTATGCTTTTTGTTCTATTTGAGTATATGCAAGGTATAAAATTTAAATTTAATTTAATTAAATTAGACATGCTATATGTTTTTTCACCTTTATTTGGATTGTTAAGTTATTTGGTGTATTTGAAGGTGAGACATGGTGATTATTTTTTATTTTTAACTTCGCAGAGTGCATGGGGTAAGGAGTTTACTTTGCCATGGAGTTCTATTAATAGTTATTTAGAAGTATTTTTTAATTCAACAACGCAAGCTTTTTACATTTCAAGAGATATTGATTTATTTTTTTTCTTATTTGGTGTTTTTGTGAGTGTGTGTCTAATGTTTATGCTGAGATTTTCTTATGGAATTTATTCTTTGTTTACGATTTTAATGGTTAGTTTTACCGGTGATTTAGTTTCGAGTAATCGGAGATTTTTATTGTTGTTTCCGGCTTTTATTTTGTTTGCAAAATGGGGAGAGGATCGTTATGTGAATTTTTTTATAATTTTTATATTTCAAGCTTTTTTCTTTTTAAATATGTTTAGGTTTATACATGGTTTTTGGGTTGGTTAAAATTAATTTTATGTTTTATGAGAAAATTAAAAAAGTAAAGGGTTGGATTTTTTCAAGCTCTTTGTTTATGCTTATTCTTTGCCCCGGTTTTTTAAATGCTGGCAAGGATGTGCTTATTTTAGAAGTGTTAAGCGTTTGTTTTGGTGCTTTAAGTATTTTTTATTTTTTTAAAGTTAAGACAAGTTTTTTTCATAACAGATCTATAGATTTGCCTATTTTATTATTTTTGGGGTTGTTTTTGGTATTTGGTTTTTTTGGGATTGTTTTTTCTAAATCGTTATTTGTTAGCTTAGAGGCATGGTTCTTGTATTTAATGTATTTTTTAGTATTTATTATTGGCTCTAAAATATTATTAACTCGTAAAATATTTAAACAGTATTTATTTTTGTGCGTATTAGCTTCGTTGGTTTTGTCTGTTGTCGGGCTAATGATATATATGACCGGTTCTTATAATCGTTTAACATCTGTTTTTTATTGGCCAAATCCGTTTGCTACATATTTATTAATGATGCTTCCTTTTATATTTTATTTATTAAAATGTGGAGAGTTGAAACAGAAGTATGTGGTTTTTATTAGTGCTCCTTTGATTTTTGCCGCCTTTTTGTTAACAGGTTCTAGAGCGGCTTATATTACTTTTATTTTTTTAAGTCTTTTTTTATTGTTTAGAGATTTTAAATATGTGCGAAAAAAATATAAAGTATTTATTTTAGTTTTTCTTTTGGTATTTAGTGTGGTTTTTTTAACAGGAAAAATTAAAAAAAATGATGATACTTTTTTAAGTAGAGAAATAAATAATAATGAAATTTTAGATGTATCTTCAAACATGCGTTTGAGTTACTATGATGCCGGATTAACTATTGTATATGATTATTTATTTTTTGGAGTTGGATTAGGAACTTTTAGTCATTTGTATCCCATATATCAAGAAAGTCCAATCACTGCAACTAAATATATACATAATTGGTATTTAGAGATTTTACTTGAAATGGGGGTCTTTGTATTTTTAACCTTTTTATTATTTTTTTTATTTGTATTTAAAAAGATTGCGTCTTATTTTTACAGTGATGGGGTTGTTGTGTTGTTTTTGTCGATTAGTGCTTATCTGATGCATAATTTTGTTGATATTGGTTCGCATTATTTGGCTAATAATGTAGTTTTTTGGTTTAATTTAGGACTTTTAGTTAATGTGTTTAGTAAATTTGACTCTAAAAGAAAGGTTTTGGTTAATAAAGAAAGTATATTTTTTAAATATTTATTTTTATTTATTGGAATTTTAATTTTTATAAAAGGATTTATTGGATTGCACTCCGCAAGTAATTATAATTTAGGCAAAAAGGCACAATTTTATGGAGATTATATAAAAGCAAATGAATATTTTGAAAAATCTGTTTTAATATATCCATATATTGAAAAGGTAAGAGATTTAGGTATTAATTATTTAATTCTTGCTTCTTTAGAAAGCGATGTTTTAGTAAGAAATTTTTATTATTCAAGGCTTCAAGAGATAACAAGTTTTTTAGTTAGACATGAAGGGTTGAACGCATTAAATTATGAGTTAAAAGGAAAATTTTATGAAAGCATGAATAATTTTAAAAAAGGGGAGAAAGCTTATACAAAAGCCGTAAATTTAAATAAATTTAGTCCAAGACATACAATAAATTTAGCTAGTATTTTAATTTTAAGAGAAGAGCACAAGAGAGCTATTGAGTTAATAGATAATTTTTTTATTCATTATCCGGAAGATGTAATTGAAAGAAAAAGAATAAAAATTTTGCCTAATCAAAAAATAACATCCGGCATTAAAGAGCAGATTAATTTACTTCGTTACTTACAAAAATTATCGCTAAACTTGCTTTACCAATAAATTGTTACTACTAATCTCACATTTGTTCAAAAATAAAATCAGGCTCAGTAATATTTTTTTATAAAAAAATGAAAAAATTAATTAGAAATTTATTTAATAAAGAAGGTTTTTTAGTATTTTTAATATTGGCGTTGATTATTGTTGTTAGAGTAGTGTATTTGTTAAATTGGAAATCTTTTTTAGATGGTGATGAATCTTTGGTCGGGGTTATGGCAAAGCATATTACTGAAGGAAAAAGCAGCCCAATTTATTATTATGGGCAATCGTATATGGGAACATTAGAGCAGTATGGCGCGGCAATGTTGTTTGTTGTTTTTGGAGCAAGTCCTTTTGTATTAAAATTGGTTCCTTTATTATATTATAGTTTATCTTTGTGGTTAGTGAGTCTAATAATTCAAAAGTATTACAAAAAAGCGGGTTCAGTTTATTACCTTTTTTTTAGTGTATTTCCTTCATTGTTTGTAATTGTTTGGAGTACAAAAGCCAGGGGTGCATATTCTGAAATGGTATTTTTATGTATCTTATTTCTTTATTTCTTATTTAAATTTCAGGAAAAACCTAAGCTTAGTTACTTATATTTTTTATCGATTATTTTTGGTTTTAGTGTTTATCTTAATTTACTTTGTCTGCCATTTTATATTGTTATATTGATATTGCACTCGCTTGATGCTCGTAAAGCTCAAAGTGTGTATTCTTTAGTTGATAGAATAAAGTTATTTTGTATTTCGGTAGTGTCTTTTTTAATTGGATATCTTCCAGCCATAGTATATATATTTAATAACCCGGGAAAAGATTATATGCATTTTGATTTTCCGGAGATTGGTCAAATATTTGATAATATTATAATTTTATTCTCTGAGCTAATCCCATTAATTTTAGGAAGATATTTAAATAATTTTGATCAGTTGTCAATATTTGTAATTGCAGAATTAATTCTATTTAGTCTGTCTTTATTTGCTATCATTACTATTTTACTCGAGTATAGAAAGTGTTTTTATGGTTTGCTTTTTTTTAAAAAAAGTAAATATCCAAAAATATTTTATTTAATTGTTATTTTTTTTGTTTATGTGGTGGTTTTGGTGTTTTCTCCTTTTGAGCTACATATGCCAAATCCTCAGATTGTGTTACAAAATAGTCATAATTTTACTGAATTAGTAAATGAATTGCCATTTTATCTTCCATTGGTTCGATACATGATATTTGGAATAATTATTATTCCGTTAATGCTTTTTATAGCCTTTAATGTCATAAAAGAAAAAAGTAATAAATTGGCCAGTGTTTATATTTGGTTTGTATTTTGTTCCGGGTTAGTAATTTCCTCTCAAACTATTTTTATAAATGATAATCAAGAGCTTTCTTATACTTACAAAGCTTTTTTAGTGCGAAAAGATTATTCAGAGTTAATTTTATTTTTAAATCAACATAATCTTTATTATGGGTTTGCAGATTATTATGATCAATGGAATATTAATTTTATATCAGGTGAGAGAATCCGGTTAGCTACTAGATCCTTGCCAAATTATGCCGGAGTTGATAATAGATATAACGATTATTTAGAGTTAGCAAATAGACACTCTCATAGATTAGTAAATATCTATTATGATACTCAAGTGAGCAGTATACAAGAAGTTAGAAAAGAATATAATAAGGCCAGAAATAGTAATATTAAAATAATCAATGATTTTGTTGTAATTTATTAGTTTTATGTTTTTTTATAAAAAAAGTATTTTTATTACCATATTTCTAATGTTTTGTATTTGTCTTACAAGGTTTGTGTTTCTTGATAAGGCAGAATTATTTATTGACTCAGATGAGTCTTTAATTGGTGTGATGGGAAAACATATTTTAGATGGTAAACCGGTGCCTATTTTTTCTTATGGACAAGCATACAAAGGTACGTTTGAGTCAATAACCCATACTTTGTTTTTTAAGGTTTTTGGAATATCGTCATTTATTTTAAAGTTAGTGCCGTTTTTTTATTTATTATTGTCAATATTATTGATTTGCGTTATTTTAAATAAATTTACTAAATTAAATTACAATAATTATTTGACACTGCTAATTTTTGTGCCTTTGTTTTCATTAGTTATTTGTTTAAAAGCTGGGTATGGCATGGAAGTTGTGTTTTTTTGTTTTTTATTCTTACTGTTATTTTTTGAATTTAAACGAGAAAAAAACATAAATTATTTATATTTAATGGCATTTATTGTTGGTTTTACTTTATATCTTCAAGCAATGTCGTTACCCTTTTTTCTTGTTGTTATGTATGTAGGTATTTTGGATCAAAAACCAGGAAATAAGATTTTGAGAATTTCGTTTAAACACGTAATTATTGTTATCAGCTCTCTTGTTATAGGTTTTTCACCGGCTATTTATTTTAAAATAATTTTTGGCTTTAATTATGATGTTAATTTAAAGCTAGATTTAGTTAATAATTTACTACATAACTTTAATTTAGTGATAAATAAAATTATTCCTGCTTTTTTTGGCGGATATGATTTTGAATGGGGTAGTTATAGTATTTTTTCTTTATCTGAGATTGTTTTGGTTTTTGTGGGTGTATTTGCTTTTTTGTATGCAATTTTTATAAAAAAAAAGGAGTTGTTTGATTTAATTTTTTTTAAAAAAAGAGACTTTAGTGCTGAAATTTATTTTTTAACTATTTTTATTGCTTATATAGTAATTTTATTTGTGTCACCTTATGTTCGTGATATTTATAGCTTACGTTATTTGCTGACTATTGTTTTAATATATCCAATATTAATAATTATTGCAGAGAGAAATTTGAGATGTATTTCAGTTTTGCTTTCTCAAGTATTTATTATTTTTTTTGTTTGTGGTTCGTTTATGTTAATGATGCAAATTTTTTTTATAAATAAAAATACAAACACTAAATTGTTTAGAGTTTTTTTTAATTCTTTTGAGTATAATGAGGTGATAGAATTTTTAATAGAGAATGATTATAAGTATGGGTTTGCAGATTATTGGGATCAGTGGAATATTAATTTTTTATCTGAGGAAAAGATATCTTTAGCTGCATTTGAACCAGGAGATTATTGGCGTAACAGATATATACCATATTATCATTCTGCAATAAACAGTCCTGATCCTGTTTATATATATAGACATCCGATTAAAAAAGAAAATTTTAACGTAATTTTGAGTTCTTTGCCTAGCGACTATGAGTATATAATGATTAATAATTTTGTTGTATTTTATAAAGCTAGAGATTTTAAAAAGAGTTGATATGAAAAAAGTATTTTATTTTCTAAATGTAAAATTTTTAGTATATGTTTTTTTTATTGCATATTTTATTATTGGGATTTTTTTGACACCTCATTATGGGTTATCATGGGACGAAGAAGTACAGCGTAAGAAAATCGGTGAAAACAATTATGAGTATATAATCGGAAATATTTCAGAATTGGATGAGTTTCATAGGTATTATGGACCAGTTTTTGAAATATTTTTAATTTTACCTGAAAAGTTGTTTAATATTGTTGATTCGCAAAAAATATATATATTAAGGCATTTTTTTACTTTTTTTGTTTTTTATATTGGGGTTGTTTTCTTTTTTTTAATAAATAAAAAGATTTTTAAGAGTGAAATTTATGCATTAATTGCTGTTTTAATGCTTGTATTGCATCCACGAATTTTCGGTCATTCTTTTTTTAATTCAAAAGATATCCCTTTTTTGTCTTGTTTTATAATTAGTGTTTATAGTTTAAGGTTATTTTTAGAAAATAAAAATTATAAAACTGTTTTTTTGCATGCATTTGCATCGACTGTTTTAATCGGTATACGAGTTTTAGGGGTTATTATTCCTTTTTTAACTTTTGCTTTTTTAATTTTTGAATTGCTAATGATGAATAAATATTGTCTAATGCAAAAAATATGTAAAAAATTTTGGATGTTATATTTTTTATTAGTTGGTGGGCTGGTTACTTTATTTTGGCCGCATCTTTGGAATAGCCCTGTTAGCGGCATTATTGATGCTTTTCAATTTATGAGTAATTTTAACTATTATTTGGATGTTTTGTATCTTGGTAATTATATTAGAGCAGATAATTTACCATGGCATTATGTTCTTATTTGGATTTTTATATCAACTCCTATTGTATATCTGGTATTTTTTGTTTTTGGAATAATAACTATTTTTAAAAAAATATGCAATAATAAAGTTAGCTGTTTTAATTTAAATAAAATTGATTTTTTGTTAATTATTGTTTGGTTTTTTGTGCCAATTATTTTAGTTTTAGTTTTAGGGTCAGTAATTTATGATGATTGGAGGCATTTATATTTTGTTTATCCGGCATTCTGTGTTATTGCAACACTGGGGGTTTGGCAAATTGTTAATAATTTAAAAATAAAGAATTTTAAACTTGGGTTGGTAGGTGTATTATTTGTTTTTTTGAATTTCACATTTGTAATTCGCGAGATTTATAAATTCCATCCTAATGAAAATGTTTATTTTAACAGTATTGCAAAATTATTTGAAGGTAATTTAAGATATTATTTTGATATTGATTATTGGGGTTTGTCTTATAGGCAAGCGCTTGAATATATTCTTTTAAATGATTCATCTAAAATTATTAACATTTATGTGCTAAATTTTCCAGGTGAGCTTAATAGAAAAATTCTTATCAAAAATTCTAGACAAAGAATAAAATATGTAAAAAATATTAGTGAAGCTGACTATTTTATTAATGATTATAGGTTTTATAAAGATGAGTTTGCACCGGGAAGTACTTTTTATTCTCTATCTATTGATAATATTAGTATAATAGATGTATTTAAGTTAAAGATGTAGTATTTATTCACTGTTTAAAACTACTTGTTTCAAAGTTTTTATAAAATATTAAAAATTATATATTTTTAATATTTGATTGTAATTTTTTGAAAAAATAGTTTTTATCGGTGACTTGTTATTAGGTGTAGTTATGCTTATTGAGTTTTGTTTGCCAGTATATAATGAAGAGCAAATTATTGAATCAAATGTGCTTAGATTGCTTGATTTTTGCAAGTTAAAGTCATACGAATTTGATTGGTATATTATTATTATTGACAATAATTCAAAAGATCAAACAAGTAAGATTGCGGATTTATTGTCACGATCATATCCGAATAGAATTAAGTCTGTGAGAATCGGAAAGTCTGGGAAGGGGTTAGCTTTAAAGTATTGGTGGCATATAAGCGAGGCTGATGTACTTGCTTATATGGATATTGATTTAGCTGTTTCGCTTGAATATTTGGATAGACTTATTAATCCGATTGTATTTGGTAAATATGATTTAGTTATTGGATCGCGTTTATTGTCTGATTCTGAGGTAGATAGGTCTATGTTTCGTGAGTTTAACTCAAGAGCTTATAGTAAGCTTTCTCAGTTAATGTTGGGTCATGAGTATAAAGATTTGCAATGCGGATTTAAAGCAGCTAAGACTAGCATGTTAAAGAGATATACTCCTTTAATTAAAAATGATAAATGGTTTTTTGATACAGAGATAGTTAGTTTTTTTAATTTAAATAATAATAAAATATTAGAAATTCCGGTTAATTGGAAAGAGTCAAGGTATGACGCTCGTAAAAGTAAGATGAGTGTGTTGCGCGATGGGTTTGATTTTCTTGTGAATTTATTAGAACTTAGGAAAAGAATTCGTGACTACAAGAGAAATATTTAATTATTATTGTTAATTCAAATATTTTGTAACATGGATTATATTGACTATATTAAAAATAAGACTCAGTTGAATTTTTGGTATAGAGCTCGTTTATCTTTAATAGAGAATTTATTGGCACAAGTTTTGAATAAAAATTCAAAAGCTACAATATTAGATATAGGTTGTGGAACAGGGACAGAGCTTCGAGTGCTTGAAAAATACGGTAAGGTTGTTGCACTTGATAAAAATTCTAAATCACTTAAAATTGCTAATAAAGTATGTTCACAGATTTTACAAGTTGATATTGAAAAAGAATCATTAGGAAGCAGGGAGTATGATGTAATATGTTGTTTTGATGTGCTAGAGCACCTAGATAATGATTCTCAAGCACTTGCTAATATATATAAATCTTTAAAAAAAGGTGGTTATTTATTGTTTTCGGTGCCTGCGTATCAATTTTTGTTTTCTTCGCATGATTATGCTTTAGGACATGTGCGGCGATATTCAAAAAAAGATATAGAAGAAAAAATTAAGTTATTAAATTTTTCAATTTATAGATTAAGCTATTGGAATTCTTTGCTTTTTCCAGTAATTTTAACTTTAAGAATTGTTAAGAAGTTTTATTTTAAAATAAAGAAAAAGCATAAACACCAAACTGAGACATTTAAATTACGGACTTTTTTTGATAATTTATTGTTTAATGTATTAAATTTTGAGTCAAATTTAACTCAGTCAAAATTAAAATTACCATTTGGACTTACTATTTACGGTATAGTTAGGAAATAATTAGCATTGAATCATTATTTAGTACCAAGCTAGTATAACTAGATGATTAGTGAAAATTTACACCACCTTAGTACTAAATGGTGAGTGGATACAATAATTTTATGTTACTAAGCGTTGTTATTCCTGTTTTTAACGAGGAAAAGACAATTTTGGAAATACTTAAAAAAATTGAAAATGTCCCTATTAATAAGGAGATAATTATTGTTGATGATTTCTCTAGTGATAATACAAGAAACATACTTTTAGCACTTGAAAAAAAATACAGCATAATTTATCAAGAACAGAATTTTGGTAAAGGCGCTGCTATTAGAGCTGGGTTTAAACGAGCAAAAGGGGATGTGATAGTGATTCAAGATGCAGATTTAGAATATGATCCGTGTGATTTTTTTAAATTAATTCAGCCTATTATTTTGGGTGAGTATAGTTGCGTTTATGGATCTAGATTTTTAAATAGTAATTTTAAACCTCAGTATTTTTTGGCTTATGTTGGAAATAAATTTTTATCTTTATTAACAAGTATTTTGTATGGTCAAAAAGTAACAGATATGGAGACTTGTTATAAAATGTTTAAAAGAGATGTTTTAGCTGATTTTGAACTAAGTTCTAATGGTTTTGATATTGAACCTGAAATAACAGCTAAAATTATTTTAGCAGGCTATAAAATTAAAGAAATCCCAATAAATTATAAAGGGCGAAGTTTTGAAGAAGGTAAAAAAATTGGCTGGCGTGATGGTGTTTTAGCAGTATTTGTTTTACTTAAATATTTTTTTAATAGGCAGGAAAGCGCAAAAAGAGTGATGTAGGGATGGTTGCCTAACATGTTAAGTTTTTGCATAGTTATTAGGAGGCGATTTTAAAAATGCTCGATCAATTTTTAGCTAATCAATCAGAAGCTTTTTTTACTATTAATTTAGTGCCTAGTATTAGCTATAATCAATTTAATTTTGTTTTACTGGTTGGATTTTTTTTTATTTTTGTATTGTTTATTTTGTTTTTTTTAAAAAAAAGAATTAGATTTATAAATGTTTATTTTAATAATCTTTTCTTAATAATAACGTTTATTTTTTGGCTTCCTTTGTATATTATTTTTACTTATAATAATTTGCATGATGCTAAAGAAAATTATAGTTATATTGAAAGAAGGCTTAAGCATAGTCATAAAAAAATCATAAGATATTGTAATCTCGGTTTTGCTATGGGAGATGGTGATAATTGGTGTAAATTGTTAACATTTATTAATTTTGTTAAGAGGGAGGTAGAGGAGAAAAAAAGTGTTTTTATTTTATCTCGCGATATTTATTTACCATATTTGGTTTATGATCTGTATCCGTATTATAATGTTGTAAGTTCAATAAATGATGCTGATTATATTTTGCTTTATAATGACCCAAATTATTATAAAGACGGTCATGATTTGGTTAAAAGAGATAATGATGATTTTAAATTGGAAGATTATCTGGTGTACGATTATTACTCAGATCAAGCAGTGATTTTTTCTAAAAAGTAAGTATACATGAAGCGTGAAAATAATATTGTAAATAAGTTTAATTTTTTACTCGCATTTTTTTTATTTTCAATATTTAATTATTGTGTAATTCGCGCTATTTTTCTTTCAATAACTCATGATGAAGCTATTACCGTAATTTATCATGCGCAAGCAAGTTTAAGAGATATTTTTTATTTTAATGGTTCGATTTTAGCTAATAATCATCTTCTTAATACTGTGATGGTTAAATTTTTGAGTGCATTATTTGGTTTTAATGAGTTTGTTGTTAGATTACCTGCTTTATTAGGAGCTGCTTTGTATTTAAGTGGTGTTTATGTTTTTTCTTGGCGATTATTTGCGTTTAATCAGCTTTATCGGTTTTCTTTAGTTTTTTTACTTGTAGCTAATCCTTTTTTGGTTGATTTTTTGTCTCTATCTCGCGGATATTCTTTGGCGCTTGGTTTTTTTATGTGGGGACTTTGTTTTGTTGTTGATTTTTTGCAAGAAGAAAATATTATGCAAAAAAGAAAAAAGCTTTTTATTACTTCTTTTTTGTTTGGTTCTTCGGTTTTATCAAATTTAGTTTTTTTAAATATTTTTTTAGCATTTTTAGTTACGCTATTAGTGGTCTTTGTTTTAAAATACAAAGAGCAAAAAAAATATGTTTATGAGAATGTAATGGCTAATTACTTGTTGCCGATTATGCCATCAATTTTGTTTATATTAATAATATTTACTTTTCCTGTTTTGAAAATGGCAAGAGCTAATGAGTTGTATTTTGGGGGCGTAAACGGATTTTGGGGTGATACAATTAATAGTTTAGTTAAGTCTTTTTTTTATAATGTAAATTATTCATTTTTTGGGCAAATTCAAGTGAAGTTTGGTTTGTTTGTGTTTATTGGCTTATTTGCAGTTATTTTGTATTATGTTGTTTTTAGATTAAAAAAGGAGATTAAAATTGAGTATTTGGTTGTAATTTTATTTTCTGTGTTTACTTGGCTAAGCATAGAGTTTCAGTTTATGTTGCTTGGGACTAAATATGTTGTTGGAAGGGCAGCTTTGTTTTTTTTGGTTTTTGGATACATATTGATTGTTATTTTGGCTAGTATTGCAAAAGAGAATTCCTTAAAATGTAGCAATGTGATTAATATTTGTTGCTTTATATTGGTTGTTGTCTTTTTTGTTCATTTTTTAAATACTTTAAATTATTATAAAACCTATACTTGGAGTTATGATAGTAATTCAAAGGATGCAATGCTGTATATAAAGAAAATTGTTGATAGAGGGTATAAGGTAGGCTCAATTGGAGCAAGTAAAGAATATTGGCCAAGTTTAAATTTTTATAAATTTAAGTATGATTTAAATGAAATTAATTTGGTTGGAAGATCTGGACCAGATGGGAAACATGATGTTTATTATCTTACTTTAAGAGATTTGCCGATTATTAAAAAATATAATAAAAAAAATATAAGAGAATATAAGAAAAGTGGTGCACTACTAGCGCTGTAAGTGAAAATTAATTAACAAGTATGGGAATGTATGAATTTAAATTAATTTTATTTTTTTTATCTATTTTTTTTCCGGGTTATTTGTTGACCTCGTTTTTGTTAAAAGGGGGGCAATTTTCATTTTTGTTTAAGCTAGCTTTGGCTTATGGATTGGGAATTTATTTTGTAGTAATTCAGATTTTTATCTGGATGTTTGTTTTTGGGGTTAGCTTTTCGATTTTTTGGTTTTGGTTATTGTTTATTACAGAAGTGATTATTATTTTTGATATTTTTAGGAGAGGTAAAAACTTCAAGTGTAAAATTGAGATTATAAATTATATTAAAAGGTTTTTTTTAAAAGTTAGGTTAAAAGAGGCTTTGCTTTTGCTATTAATTCTATTTCAGATTATTTTTTTGTTATTTAATGCCTATTCTCGCCCGGTTGCTACATTTGATAGTGTTGCAACTTGGGTGTATAAGGCTAAAATTCTTTATTTTGAAAATCAAGTAGAGTTAAATGATAAAACAAGTGATATTTATTTAGTTAGTGAATCTCATAATAATTATCCTTGGCTTGTACCTCTTGTACAATTTTGGCTTTTTAATGTATTGGGTGAATTTAATGAAATTGTTGTTAATTATATTATCGTTTGTTTTTTTGTCTCAGTATTAATTGTTCTATTTTATTTCTTAAGAAGGTATCAAAACGTTGTTAATTCTTTGGTGTTAGTTTTTTTACTAAGCTCAATGCCTTTATTTTTTTATCATGGATACAACGTATATGCTGATTTGATTCTTGCTTATTATGTTTTGTGTTCTTTTGGTTTTTTATTTTTGTGGCTTGAAGAGCGTGATAATCGATTTTTAGCAGTGAGCGCTATTTTTTTGGCAATAACATTGTTTGTAAAGTCGGAAGGTGTTATTTTTATTGTTAATGCTTGCTTACTTGTGTTATTAAATTTATTTTTTAAGGGTAAATTTTTTAAGAAGTTTGTATATTTTGTTGGCTTAATTTTTTTAATTTTGTCTCCTTGGGAATTTTTTAGAGCAAAATATTCTTTGGGTATTTTAAATGAAGGTAATAATTTTGAGCTACATTCTGAAGTGCTACCACAATTTTTTTCTTCTTTTTTTATAACAAATAGTTTTAATCTTTGGTGGTTTTTGGTAGTGTTGGTTTTTATTTTTAATGTTGTAGGCATTGTTAAGCAAAATAATTTGTTGTTTTCGTGGTTGGCGTTAATTTTGCCTATTTTTTTGTATTTATTGATTTATTTATTTACTGATTCATATTTAACAGTTTTAAATTATACAGCAATTATGCGAAATTTGTTAACAGTTGTTCCTTTGTCTGTGTTGGTTGTTGGCAAAAGTCTGAAAGCAAGGTAGGTTGGCGGTATTTATTAGATAATTAGTGAAAATTTACACCATCTTAGGGACTGTCGCCAAACTCGCTTTAATTCATAAATTTGGAAATTTTAAGATAAATT